>CAZODP010000099.1:8797-11280 GCA_964578595.1 uncultured bacterium | reverse complement strand
CTAAAGCTGGGTTTCCTCATCAAAGACGGATCCCTCCATCTGGCAACCGGCTAGGATAGCCCCCCGCAGATTGGCCCCCCGCAGATCCACTTGGCGCAAATCCGCATCGGATAGATCCGCCTCCCGCAGATCGGATCCCTGCAAACTGCTGCCCCGCAAGATCGCCTGCCGCAGATTGGCCCGCCAGAGATAGGCACGGGATAGATCCGCCCGCAGCAGCGACCATTTCTGGCAGGGTTGGTTGAGAATATGCCAGACCAAATGCCACTTCGGATCCCAATGGGTTTGGCTATCGATATGGGTGCGCAGTAGGATGGCGTAGTCCAGAGTTGCCCCCTCTAGGCGGGATCCCTCCAGTCGAGCGGCACTGAGATTGGCTCCCTGCAAATTGGCCTGACTGAGCAGGCTGTGTCCCAGTTGGGCGGCTTGCAAATTGGCCCCCACCAGATGGGATCCCGATAGATTGGCCCATTCCAAATGGGCTGCCTGCAAATTGGCCCCCCGCAGATTGATCCCCGCCAGATGGGCCTGACTCAGATCCATACCCTCCAGATCACGGGCTTCCCCATCCCAGTTGACCAGCTCCCACACCAGTCGCCACTTCGGATCCAACTGAGTGCTTGAATCCAAAAATACCCCTCCCAAATTAGCCTGCTCCAGACTGGCTCCACGCAAATCGGATCCCTTGAGGGTGGCTCCCCCCAGATCCGCACACCATAGGATCGCCTCCCGCAGATCCGCATGGCTCAGATCCACCCCCACCAGCTTGGCCTGACTGAGATTGGATCCTCTGAGCTGGCAGCCATTGAGGTTGGCATGGCTCAGATCCGCTTCACTCAAATCCGCTTCTGATAGCAGGGATCCGCCTAACCGACAGCCTGCTAACCTCGCTTGTTGGAGTTGTGCCCGCCAGAGGATGGCGTTGAGTAGCACCGACCGGTTTAGATGGGCCTGCCGTAGATCCACCTCCCGCAAATTGGCCTCATTCAGCACCACATTTTGCAATTGAGCCTGACTGAGGTCGGCGCGGGCCAAACAGATCCCACTCAGATCGGATCCGCTCAAAATAATGCCCGACAACTGGGATCCCTGCAAACTGAGCTGAGTCAGCCGTATCCGCCGAAAGTCCCGCTGGCCGTGGATATAGTCCTCTACAATCTGCTCAGGATGGGTCATGAATTGCTCAAAGCATCTTTTTTGTGGGGATCCGCCAATGGCAGCTACCCTATCACCGGATCTCGATGACTGGATCACCCGATCAAGCTCACGGTTTGATCTGTGGGTGGTGGGGGGGCCGAGTGGCTCTGGCAAAACCAGCTATTGTCAGCGTCTGATTGATCAAGCCCAACAGCGGGGATGGCTGGTGACCGGGATCCTCAGTCCCGGTTTGTTTGAGGGGGCAACCAAAACAGCGATCCTGGCCCAGGATTTGACCACTGGGGTCCAGCGCACGCTGGCGATATCCCGCGCTTTATCCCATCCATCTTGCTCAGATCAGATGCCTGCTGCCGATCCCCTGTGTACCCCCCGTTGGCAATTGGATCCTGAGGTGTTGGCTTGGGGGCAGACGGTACTGGAGGCAGCGGATCCGCAGGCTGATCTACTGGTGATTGATGAGATTGGGCCGTTGGAACTGCACCAGCATCAGGGTTGGACAGCCGCCATCCAGGCCATCCAAAGCCGCCGCTATCGCCGCACACTGGTAACACTGCGTCCCGCTCTGTTGGACTGGGCCTACCGCTGGCGCCCGGATCCGGTGATTTGTTATCTAAGCTGAGGATCCCGGTTGAGATTGGGCAAAGTCCCGGCAATGATCTGGTTTACCATCAAAAAATGCCATCACAAAACGTTGGCTTCGAGTGTGCTTTTCCATCCATCCTTGCTTGGTGACTATGTTTGAACGATTGCCACTGCCCTTGAGTACCTTGGTTTTGTTGCTGGGGGCGGCTTCTACCCTCTGGGGCTTTGCCAATTACAACGATCCGATCCTGAACTTGGTGGGGATTTTTACCGGGATCCCGGTGTTATTGGGGGGGCTGACCATGCGAGTGGTGGAGCTGAAGCCTGTCCCTGCCCTCAAACCGGCCACTGCCGAGATCGATCAAGCCAGAACTGAGCAGATCACCACCATCCAAGCTCAGGTGCGGGCGGATATCACCAAGTACAACTATGGAGCCAATGCCCATATGGAGGATGCTCTGGAGTTTTTGGGGCTACGGGGGCCAACGGAGGCGGATCTGCCCAAATTGGTGGGCTATCAAGATCAACTGCGGGATGGCCGCTATACTTTGCTGCTGCGATTCAATTCTCCAGCGGTCAGCTATGAAACCTGGCAGGAGAGCCATCGCCGCAAAATGCAAGGTTTTTTTGGCCAAGATGTGGGGGTGGATCTGTCCCAGCCTCAAGAGACCCTGGTGGATCTGGCCCTGATTGCGGTGGGGACAACAGCTCCCGCTCAGGATCCCCCGAAAAATAAGGCTCAA
>CAZODP010000099.1:0-8697 GCA_964578595.1 uncultured bacterium | reverse complement strand
ATGCCCTGATGCAAGGACTCCGCCGCAAAGAAGGATCCTGGCTGGAGTGGGCGCGATCTTGTCAGCAGCTCCAGAAAGCTGGGTTCAATCCTCAGGCCATTTTTGAAGGAACAGGGTTTGAGCCGATTCAGCAAAACCAAATTGTTGTGGGCTGGCAGGTCTATGAGGGATTAGCACGCAGTGGGGCATCGGCAGCGGTGCTGGATCACTTTGGTCAGCGGGCCAGCGATATTTTGTACGAGCTGCGGATCCTGGATCCTGAGCAACGGGTGGCGGTGGCAGAACTGGCTCTGGCCAAGGGGCTGGATGTGGATGAGGTGCATGAGGTGGTGCGGGCCGCCAAGGGATTTAGCCAACTGTCAACCCTGCCCGAGGGATTTGAGGATCATCCAGGGGATGCGGTGGCCCATCAGGCTTGGCGGCTGGCCCGTCAAACGGAGGATCTACAGCAACGCTCGCACCTGATCGCCCGTGCTCTGCGCTTTGTCCAGAGTCAGTCGGCCCGCTTGCAGGTGGAGAAGCTGTTGACGGATTTTTCGGTGCAGCCCCGGCCTTCGGCCCCGCGTCTGGCCAGCTATCGACTGGAGGACGAATCGGAGTTACCGAGGGTGATCCCGGTGGTGGGCGAATGGCCCCTGTCGCGGCGGGAGCTACAGGCGGTGCCCTATTTTGAGCCGGATCCGATGTTTCGGATGGTGCGCTCGGAGGGGATGGGGGCCTGGATTGCCCTGCCGGGCTGGCCGCCGGTTTTGGGGGCAATAGATCCGGTGCTGATCCTGTGGGATCCGGCTCAGATCCCCAGCCTAGACCCTAGCCTCCGGATCCCAGGGGAGCAGGTTTTGGTGCTGGCAGATCGATCTGATCGGGATTGGCAACCCAGTTCTCATTACCTGATTGAGGCCAACGGATCCCTGGGGATCCAGTGGTATCCAGACCACCCTGAGGGGATCCAACTGTTGGCCAAGGTGCTGATGATCGTGCGTCCACCCCGCATCTTTGACACCCAATCCAGTCAGGATCCCTGGCAATTGGAGGATGAATAAATAGTGAGGCGATCTCAATGACATCACCGGATTCACCAGGTTCATCAGATGTAGGATCCACCTATCAATTGGGGATTCAAGCAGCCCAGAGCGGCGATTTAGAAACTGCTATTGCCGCCTTTCGAGCGGTTTTGGCAGAGGATAGCAACCATATCGAGGCCCGCTACAAGCTGGGTTGGGCTTTGGGATCCCAGGGCTATTTGGATCCAGCTTTGGTGATTTTCTCGGAGGTTTTGGAGCGGGATCCTGACCACCGAGCCGCCCGCTACAATTCGGGGGCCATCCTGCTACAAAAAGCCCAACTGGAATCCCCCCAACCAGGAGAGATGGATCCAGAGATTTTGCGGCAGGCTGAAGCCCTATTTGGGCAGTTACTGGAGCAGGATCCGTTTGATCAGCGAACCTTTGCCATGCTCAATCTGATCCGCCGTGCCCTCGAAACAATAGACTCCGAAAAAACAGATCCCACCGATTCTGAACCATCCGTCTAATTATTTTTGCTGATTATTGGGTAGTCCTACACAAGTAATGACTCATCATAATAATGAAGAAAGTTGAAGATGGCCGCCACATGGTTTTCCATGTTCTTCGAGAAGGAGAGAGTTTTGCGCACCAATCTGCCTATTGGCTGTCTTACAGGGTTTTCCACTCAGGCGAGATATCTCTAGTTCTTGGCTGGCAAGGATCCTAGCTCAGGTCTGTACCTCACGAGACCTAGAAACGTTGTAGTCTTGTCAGCGCAAGTGAATTAAAACTGGTTTGGGAAGTGAACTTGCTGTAGCGAGTGATTAACAGCGAGGACTGTACGTCAAATAACTCAAGCTGTGGAGATCAAGTTGCGCTATCTGGCTGAGACAAGGATCCGGCCTGGGTTGATAAGCTATTGTCATCAAAGTTTTGCGCGGCAAGACATTATCACAGAAGACCGTTATGGTGATTCTCGATTACAACGCCACCGACCGTAGCTATCTGGTGGTCACTTCGGTAGGCCCCCAAGAGTTGATCTTTTTTCAAGAAGGATTTTATCGTTTGGAGCTATGTTTTCAAAGTTTGGATGATGCAGTTCGTCGGTGCCGACGTGATCTGGACTATCGGGGTGTCTTCAGCATTGTGGTGAAACGGGCTGAGCAGGGAGAAGTGTGGGTCAGGCTGACAGATGAGACAGATGACGGTTTGAATATCGTTCCCTCAACCCACCCCTCGGATCTTGCCCCTGAGTCTGGTCTACTCAAACTAGCCTCCTAGCCCATAATTGATTTCAACTCACCCAGCTTGTGATCAAGATTCTGGCGATCAAAATTTTGGCAATCAAGATTTTTCAAAGAGACTGCGCTGATCTAAGATCCCCATCACCCACAGCACGAACACTAAGCTAATAAAATGTGACAGCGTGATGTTGGTACTGGCAACCGCCAGCAGCAGCCCAGGGATCTCGAAGGTAACTGAGAAGCGGCCAAACAAAGTACTGCTCAACAGCTCTCCCGTCTGAGCTGCCGAAGAGATCACAGACAGCAGGATCCCGGCCAAATTGACCAGTAGCAATCGCCGCAGCCAGATCGTGATCACAGACAGCCGATCCCCATTCAGCATCTGGGCATCTTTGAATTGGCGGAAGGTCAGAAACAAGCTGCCTGCTAGCGTTAATAGTGATAACAAAACCGTCACAGTGGCCAGATTAGTGCCTGCCGAGTCACTGAATCCAAAGCGGCCAAACAATCGCCCAAAAATCACAAACAGCCAGCACAGCCCAGAGGTCACCCCCAGAGCCACCTGGATCCAAAAACTGATGGCTCCCAGTCGAGCCAGCCGCTGCCGAGAACGCTCTAAAACCGGAACCGACAACATTGGATCCCTGGAGGGATCTTTGGGCGGTTCATTCGGGGGGGTGGAGTGCATGGCGGATCCCTTGGTGGTTGTGCGGGTTGCTGTGCCCAGCTTAGGTGCTACTTAGATGTTATTTGCTGAGACTTTCTTTCAAGACTTTATCGAACCTGACTCAAAAATGGCGTCTACAGTTTATCCTGCTCTGACGGGATCCTGGGGTGCGCCAGGGTTGAGCCGAGACTTCTGGCAAAATTACGCCCAAGACTCGTGCAACGGGGAGCATTTACCGCCATACTTTTGGGGGTGTATATGGACTCCCGCCCACCATGAGGACAGCAAAGCGGCAAGGCTGGATAAAGCTCTGGACAAATTGGACAAAAATGCTGATCACCCGGGCAGCCCGAATCTGGCTCCGGCAGTGGGTTCTCTCTGGGCTGATGGTGGGATCTTTGCTGTTGACGGCCTGTGGAGGCGAGGAATCCTCTGTTGCCACTGCCCCTAGCTTGCCGTTGCCCCCGTTTGATCCCAACGCTTTGACGGTGCCCATGCCGATCCGTTCTTCTGGCAGCCTCAAGCTGCTGGGCCTATCCATGTCGGTGGCAGGCCAAGAAACGGAGCTACTGCTGGATACCGGATCCTCTGGACTGCGGGTGTTGTCCTCAGCGGTGGGGACTGTGGGCCTGCAGCGCACCCAAACTCCTGTGGTGGTGACCTTTGGAGACAATACCCAATTTATCGGGGTGGTGGGACGAGCACCCTTGGGGCTGGGGGGAGTGCTGACCGAAGAGCCGGTGGCGTTCCAATTGATTGACCAAGTCCGCTGTGCTCCAGGAACAGAGCAATGTTCTGATCGGTTGTTTAACGGCAGCCAGGACTTTTCTGGCATCGTGGGCACATCCCTGGGGCCACGTACCCCCAATCCAGAGATTTTCGATCCGCTGACTCGTTTTCCGGGCAACCTGGATTCGGGCCATATCATCCGCACCGGTGGGTTTAATTCTAGCCAGGGCACCTTTACGATCGGGCTGACCCCGGCTAACACAGCGGGCTTTGGGATCCTCAACCTGGAGCGGGCCAACAATCCGTCTACGTTCCCGGATGGAACCCCCGTCTGGGACGATGCCAGTTTGCGGGTCAACTACTCGATCACGGTGGAGAACGATCTGCTGCTCAATTCCTTGCCTGGGCGAACCATTTTTGATACAGGCACATCGGATATTTTGATTAATTCTCCCCTTTTGGGTGGGCCAACCTTTGCGGTGCGAACCTTGCCGGTGGGATCCCTCTTTCGAGCGGTATTGCCGGGGGCTTTTATCTACAGTGTGAATGTGACTTTTCCGATTCAGCCCGGAGTCGATCGCATCTTTGTGGATGCAACATCGAGTGTGCAAATTTTAGGGATGCCCTTTTTCTTTAAGTCTGATGTTTTGTTTGATGTGGATCAGGGTCGGATTGGATTTCTGCCTCAGGTCTCAATGTGAGGTTGTAAAACCTTGACCCAAAAAGTGTTGATAGCAAACAGATTGGATAGGAGCTAAAAGGCCATGACTCAGATTTTTTCTCGGATCCGCTGGGGCGTTTTGCTGACTATTGCCATGCTCTCGATCATGCTGGGATCCCTACCGGCAAAGGCGATCTCCTTGGGGGACAACCTTGCGGATCCGGCTCTGGCGACCCTGGAACGACTGACGGTGGGGCGGGGATCCCGGCGTTATCCGGCGGTGCATCGCCAAGTCGATCAGTCTGAGATCACGGCTTTTGCCAATGACCAAAATCAAGTCTTTCGGATTGAGATTCACAGTCAGGCGGATTTGCCTCCGGATCCAGCCGACTTTGTGGGGGAGTATAGCCAGTTTGGATATCAAGAAGAATTGATCCCACTGCGGGCTAGAATTGTCCGCTATCAAGAGGGCAACCGATTGGCGGAATGGGTGGTCTATGGCATGAGTGGTGATTTTGAGGCGGTGGCGGTCAGCTATGATCTGGCTCCTGAAGACCTAGAATAATAATTAGCCCATAATTGGCCAACAATTGAGGATAATAATTAGAACTCTTAACAGTAGAGTTCTCAACAGTCACAATGGTGCAGTTAGCATGGCCCGATTAGCCTTAATCAGTGTGTCCGATAAAACTGGGGTGGTGGATCTGGCCCGACCCCTGGTGGAGCAATTTGGCTTTGGGCTGATCAGCAGCGGCGGCACCGCCAAAGTCCTACAACAGGCCGGGATCCCTGTCACCCCTGTGGGGCAACACACCGGCGCACCGGAGATGTTGGGGGGGCGGGTCAAAACCCTGCATCCTCGGATCCATGGGGGGATCTTGGCTCAGTTGGATTTGGAGCAAGATCGGGCGGATCTGGAACGGCAGGGGATCCCGGCAATTGAGCTGGTGGTGGTCAACCTCTATCCTTTTGAGGCCACAGTGGCCCAGCCCCAGACCACCCTGGACCAGGCCATCGAGCAGATCGATATCGGTGGCCCCACCCTGGTGCGAGCTGCCGCTAAAAATTATACTCATGTCACAATCCTGTCGGATCCCAGCCAGTACCCCGACTATTTGCAGCACCTGCGGGAGCAGGGATCCCCTTCCCTCAGCTTTCGGTGGCGGTGTGCCTGCCAAGCCTTTGAGCGGGTGCTGGACTATGACCGGGCGATTGCCAACTACCTCAGTGCCCAGCCGGATCCACAGACCCAAGAGTCGCCAGCGGTTGTCTCTAGGCCGGATCTCCCAGGCCAAGAGCTGATGGGGGCGCATTTGAGGGTGGAGGGGATCCGTTTGCAAACCCTGCGCTACGGCGAAAATCCTCATCAACCGGCCTGTTGGTACCGGGATCCTGGCCCAGAGCGGGGATGGAGTGGCGCCAGGCAGTTGCAGGGCAAAGAGCTGAGTTTTAACAACCTGGTGGATCTAGAAGCAGCGCGAGCCATTGCGGCGGAGTTTTTGGGGGAGACCCAACCGGCGGCAGTGGTGATCAAGCACACCAATCCCTGTGGGGTGGCTCTGGGAGAAACCCCAGCCCAGGCCTATGAGCGTGCCCTAGCTGCGGATCCGGTTTCCGCTTTTGGGGGAATTGTGGCCCTGACCCAACCGATTGATCCGACCACTGCTACTCTGCTGACCCAGACCTTTTTGGAGTGTGTGGTGGCTCCGGGGGTGAGTGCGGAGGCCCTAGAGGTGCTCTCCACCAAAAAGAACCTGCGGATCCTGATCTTGCCCGATCTATCGGTGGGGCCGAGGCTGGCTTTGCGACCGATTGCGGGTGGGATCCTGGCTCAGCACAGCGATGATCGACCCCTGGATCCCAATACTTGGACCGTGGTGACCGAGCGGATCCCGACGGAGGCCGAACACGCGGATCTGAGCTTTGCCTGGCGGGTCTGCAAACACGTCAAGTCCAACGCCATTGTGGTCAGTCGGGGGGGGCAAACCCTGGGGATCGGGGCCGGACAGATGAATCGGGTTGGATCGGTGCAATTGGCCCTAGCCCAAGCTGGAGATCAGGCCCGAGGAGCGGTACTGGCCAGTGATGGCTTCTTTCCCTTTGGGGATAGCGTTGAGCTGATGGCCACCGCTGGCATCACCGCCATTATTCAACCGGGGGGTAGCCTGCGGGATTCAGAGTCCACCGCCGCCGCCAATCGCCACAGCATGGCTATGATTCACACCGGGATCCGGCACTTTTTGCACTAATTGTTTCTGACTAATTGTTTGTGATTGCTTGCACTGACTGGCGGGATGTCTTGATGTCAGGAAAGCTGTTGCAAAACCTGATTCAAGACCCTGATTCAATCCCCTAGGACTCAATCGCCTGAAAATGTCCACAGCCCTGACAGGGACCGCTGGGATGAACAGCACAGCGCAGATAGCTGGACTGAGCACTGAAGACACAATCTGCCCGGCCCAAAAATTTCTGGGGATCCCGGTCATAGCGCAGCAAGATCACCTCTCGTCGCCAATCCTGCAAGAACCGCAGATAGGCCCGATCTCGGCTGGACTGGCGCATCAGATGATCCGCTTGATGTCGGACAGCCGGACGCAGGAACCTCAGCTCCTCCACAGAAGCCACCTCCGAATAACCAAGATCAGGGGCAAGAGTAAGATCAAGGACTGACTGCTCAGACATTAGGATCCAAATCGGTTTGGGTCTGGGGCGATGATCTCTGTCATAAGTTTTATTTATAAGTTATCTGTTTATCTATAGGCTACCTTGTCAGCGAAGGAGCCAGCGACAGGGATCCCTTCCATAAGTAAGATGTCACAAAGCAAGATGTCACACGGCAAAAGGCAACAGCACAAAAAACAGATCTCAGCTCAAGTTTGCAAGAGGGGTTAGACAGGCACACGGGCGATCACAGTGCGATGCCGAGGACTGTTGGCCACCACCACAGGTTTTTCAAAGCCCGCCGCCTCAAAGGATCCCTCCAGATCTAGCCCAAAATACTGATCTAAGTAGGGTTCTGTACTCTTGAGCAGCGTCAGCAACACCGGGGGCATCTGGGCATAGATCGGGGAATGGGGGTTCATATCCATCAGAGCCAAGGATCCGCCGGGTTTGAGCAATCGTCGAGCTTCTTTGAGAATCTGCTGTGCGGCTGAACTGGGCAACTCATGAAAGATCAAGAAAGCCGAGACCAAATCAAAGGATCCATCCGGTAACCCCGTCTGTTCTGCTGCCGCATGGATCCAAGTGATGGCCCGTTGTTGCTGCCAGGCTCGATAGTGGGCCACCGCCAAAAAATACGGCGATAGATCCAACCCTGTGACCTGAGCGGTGGGATAACAGTCTTGCAGCGCAAAGGTGCTCATGCCCACACTACAGCCGATATCCAAAATTTGGACTGGCGCTCGATCTAAGTATTGCTGTAGCACCTGGTGATAGCTCTGGCGCAGACGGGCATCCCCCTGTGGATCCGCTTCCTGGCTCCAGACCCGCGAATGCACCGCGTAGGCGGCAACCTCTACCTCCACCGCCGGATCCCAACCCAAATTGCCCTGCTCGTAGGCATGAAAAGGCCGCACATAGTAGTCGGGATAGACCAGCTCAGGAGCTTGGATCCGGGCTAGTTCCTGCTCCCAGAGGGGCGAAAAGCCTGATGTTTCCCCCCGTGCCCGCAAAGCCGCCGCCTCTTGGTGCCAATCCACCCCAATCAACCCCGCCCGTTCGATCATCAGGGTGCGGGCCTTTTGTTTGGCAACCTTAAACACAGGCTTGATCGACAGGATCCCGCTCACCAACCGCGAGAGCAGACTGGGGGCGGGCATGACGGAGGTTTGGGCCACATCAATAACTGGAACTCAACAGGTTGGTGTTATTTTAACGTTTACGTCGGTGACAAAGTTGGTTGTATGACGTTTCCGGGTCTATTGCTCACATTTGAGGGGGGAGAAGGATCCGGCAAATCCACTCAGATTCGCCTGCTCTCTCAACGACTCCAAACCCTGGGCTGGCCCTGCCTGTGTACCCGTGAGCCGGGGGGCACCCCCTTGGGGCAAAGTCTGCGAGAGCTGTTGTTGCACAAAACCGAAACTCGGCTGGATCCATTGGCGGAGCTGCTGCTGTATGCCGCCGACCGGGCACAACACATCACTGAGGTGATCCACCCAGCTCTGCAAGCAGGCCATCTGGTGCTGTGTGACCGTCACACCGACTCCACCCTTGCTTATCAGGGCTATGGCCGAGGTCTGGATCTGAGCTTGATTGAGCAGCTCAATATCATGGCCACCCAAGGGATCCGGCCCGACATCACCTTTTGGCTCAAACTCTCTCCCGATGTGGGCTTGACCCGTACCCAACAACGGCAATCCCCACCATCACAATCCCCCATAGCCC
>CAZODP010000098.1:0-11347 GCA_964578595.1 uncultured bacterium | reverse complement strand
GAGGCTGTATCTCTGTATTTCCAAATATCCTTTCAGCGCACTCTACGACGTTGCAGTTTACTGATTACTTTGCGGGACAGCCGGATCGGTAGATTGGCTTGATCGCACCAGTCCTGTAGTAACCGGACAAATTGGCCTCGGTCTTCGGCCCTGAGCAGGGCAGTTTGGTCGGCGGTCTCGATGGCGTAGGGGTAGCCTTTGCCGATGATCACCTCGCAGCGCACAATGTCTACTACCCAATCCAGGATCCCGTCTTCTAGGATCCATGTGGGAAGTTCTAGCCGGACAGGATAGTGGCCATGGGTTTTGAGATAGACAAAGCCAAGGCTTTCCCGCATTTCTTGGTATTGGGTTAGGATTCCTTGTTGACCCTGTTGGGTGCCGCTGCGGCTACAGACGAACATCGGCGTGCGGTCGCCCCACTGGGGTAGCCAGGATTCGAGTAGAGCGGCGTCGTGAAGCTGGGGAGCTTCGGGGAGCTGGGCGATGTGGCGCACCATTTGGGTCAGATCGCGGGTGTAGGTGGTGTCGATGTAGGCCACCAACGGGATCCGATGGGTCTGGCTGGCTCGCAGGAGCGTCAAAATGCAACGGACATACTGGGCTTGAATGTCAGGATCAAAAACTTCAGCAAATGTAGCCACTAGGGATCCGTCAAAAAAGACGATTCGATTAGGATCTGGAGCCGACTGAATGTATTCGGTTAGTCGCTCAATTTCCATCTCAAAACGACGAAGATTCACCACCAATGTCTTGGGATCTGCATTGCTGGCCACCCCCAAATCTTGAGGGGTCAGGACATCCACTCGAATATCTTTGGTGTACTGACCAGCTTTGCTATGAAGATTTTCATACCAGCCAATCTGAACCAAAGCAACAGGGAGAGAGATATCTTTGTCTAGAACTAATTGGGATCCATCCACCGCAAAAGTGGGCACATTTTCCAGAATGGTATCCACCCACTCCAGACTCTCTTGATGGTTGGTCCAAGTCTGGTCAAAGGGAATTTGCCATGTTTGATGCTGATCCCATTCGCGGGTGGGGAGGGATCCGGGTTGAGCCAGGGGGGCAAGTTTGGCCGCGATATCCAATCCCGTCAAGTGTTGCACCGATTGAAGGGCTTGCTCATACTGCTGCCGCTTGCGGGTGAGAACAAAATCAAAACCTGCGAAGGCCTCCCGCTTTTGGTCAAGGATCTGCCGGATTTGCTGGCTTCTAAGCGACATGGCTGCCCTCTTCTCGCTCCACACGAATGATATTTTCAGTCACCTGTTCAAAGGTATCATCGTGGCTGATCACCACCAATTGCTCAAAGGTTTTGATCTGCATAATAGCCTCGGCCAATCGACGACGACGCTGCACATCCATATTAGTCGTAGGCTCATCAAAAAAGGCAATATCCAACTCTCCTAAAACCCTTAATAAAGCCAGTCGAACCGCCAGAGCGGCGGCCATTTGCTCGCCCCCCGAAAGACTGATAAATCGCCGAGGAGGCATCCCATCCTCCTGCACCCAGATATCATAATCGGATCCCCATGTCAGATTGAGATTGGGTCGATCCATGATCTCTCGAAAGAGGCGATCCGCCTGCACATTGACAGAACTTTGGTAGAGGGCTGTAATTTTGGGGCCAGCTTGTTTGTACACATCTCGTGAAAACTTAATGAAGCGATGCAGCTTATCCCGTTCGCGCTCTTGGGCTGCTTTAATTTTTTGTTCGTCTTTGAGTGTGGTCAAATGGGCCAGTTTGATTTGGACTTGATTGAGCTGAGGATCCAGAGCTTGCAGTTGAGTCTGAAGTTGGGCTATCAAAATCTCGAGTTGATGACAATTGGATCCAAGGCTCTGATGATATTGAGCGTTGTAGCTGCTGACCAAAGGATCCCGCTGGGCTTGAATTGGCTGAATCGACTGCTGGTTTTCAGCGATTTGGGTTTGGATCCCAGAGAGTTTTTGCTGTAGGTCTGGGAATTTCTCGGCTAGCTCTCGACATCTCAGGAAGGTTTCATAAGCCTGTTGATGACTATCCCGCTGATGTTGTGCAGCCAAAATTCTCTGATCTAGATAATCTGTGGCCTGCAAAAGCTGGTTGAGATTTTGAATTTGACTTTGATAGTCAGCCAGTTGGGATCCAATCGTTTCAAATTGTTGTTCTACGCGGTCTCGATGGGCCAACTCCTGTTGTAAGCGGGTAGCCTGAAATCGAGGATCCCCCAGTTGTTTGAGTTCCTGCATGAGTTGATCAAGCTGTTCTGTGATCCGGTCTAGGGATCCATGTTGAGATTCGAGTTCCGCTAAGAGAGCTTGAGCTTTTTTGCCTTGAGTCTCAATCGCTGAGAGTTGAGTTTGGGCTAATTGAAGCTGTTGCTCAAATTCGGATTTTTGTTGGGCTAACGGTAAAGTTTGTAGATATTGATCATGGATTTGGCGATGCTGTTGTCGTTGGGATTGAGCTTCGGCAATTTTTTGCTCGATATCCTCGGTTGGCTGTAATTTTTGATTAAAATCGGTAATTTGCTCTTGACAGATCCGAAGTTGCTCCTGGAGTTGTCGCCATTCCTGCTCGACCGGATCCTGCTGGTCTAATTCCCGTTGTTTGAGTTGGGCTTGGGTGATCGGATCCCCTAATTTCTGGAGTTGGGATTGAATCTCTTGTAGATGTCGGAGGGTGGATTGCTCTGATTCGAGGTTCCAAGCTAGGGTTTCTAACTGATCTGTAATCTGTTTACTCCGAATGCTGAGTAAGTCTCTGTCCTTCTCAAGTTGGGGGATTTGTTCCATCTGAGCACGTAATTGATAGCAAGTTTGTAGTTCAGATTGGAGCTGCTGGCGTTGATTTTCTATCTGTTGGCGAGAGGTTTGACGACTGATATCAATCAGGATCCCTTCGAGAGCTTGTAGAATCTGATGGGTCAGGGCGGATCCTTGGGTCAAAACAGGGGGGATCCGGTCAAGTGGAGCTTGAATCTGGGGGAACTCTCGCCCCAACTGATCAATCATTTGAAGGGCTTGTTGCACCTGTTGACTTTGGTGGGTGAAGGATTGGTGGCTCTGATGGAGTGTTTGTTGCAACTCTGTTTGATATTGTTGGGCTGCATCAATGCGACTGAGTTGAGTGGTAAGAATCTGGATCTCTTGTTCTAACTGAGGGATCCGGTTAACCTGAGGCTGATAGTTGTGGCGAGCTTGGATCTGTTGGTGGAGTTGCTGAATTTGAGCCTCAAGGCGGCTTAGTTCCGATTCAAGATGAGTCTGTTGTTGGTGCCAAAGCTGAAATTGTTGGGCTTGATTTTGCAATGTTTTCTGATCGGCTTCAAGGGTCTGTTGCTGTAGAATAGCAGACTGAAGGGATCCAATCTCGGCTTTTAGTTGTTCAAATCGGCTGCGCTGCTCTGCTAACCGGCTTTGCCGAACTTCTAAACTGTGGTAGTGCTGGATCCTTTGATCTCGCTGTTTGATCAATTTCTGCCGATCTTGTAGAGCCAATTCTAAGGACTGAAGTTGAGCCTCGGCAGCCCGAAAAGCCTGAAAGCTCGGATCCCAGGCTTGGCATTGCTGTTGGGCTAGTTCTGCTTTTTGGAAGTCTTGGCGGCAACGGTTGAGCTGTTGATTTTGAGCCTCCCATTCCGATCTGAGTAATTGATGGGCGTGTTGTTGCTGCTGAAAGGTTTGACGGAGCGTTTCTAAGGTTTGGATTCGATCTTCGAGGTGAGATTGCACTTCGATCTGGGATCCTAGAGATTGAAGTTGTTGAGCTATTTTGTCAAATTGTTTGAGCTGCTCTTGGATCTGGATCCTTTGGGTTTCCAGAGACTGGCTCTGGGTCTGTAGAGCTTGCTGTTGTTTGAGTAGATCTTGTCGCTGCTGCTGTTGACTCTCCAAGGTTTTGAGGGTTTCTAAGGCTTGCAGATAGTGTTCATAGCCCACTTGATTCTGTTGAGACTGGATTCGAGCTGCATCCGCTTCAGCCAAAGCGCGTTCTAGTTGTTGGAATTGAATTTGGAGCACGGATCCCGCTTGGGATAGTTTTGTCAGGTCTTGCTCCAGTTGAGCAATGGTCTGAGCCTGCAGATCCAATTGCTCAATCTGAGTTTTAAGTTCCTGCTGCTGAGACTGAAGCTGAGTTAGTTCTTTTTGAGCCTGCTGGATCTGATGGGTTAGCTCTGTCTTTTGGTCTGTGAGAGGATCCCAATCTTGGAGTTGAACATTGAGCAATTCAATTTGATGTTTGATCTGAGCGATCTGTTCTTTGCTGTAATTTTCTAATTTAAGCAAATCTTTGGCCACCTGCTGATACTCTTCCACCTTGAGGATCCGGTCAAAAATGGTCTTTCGATCCTTGGGTTTGAGCAAAAAATCTGCGGTAAACATGCCCTGAGGCACACCAATGGTACTAGAGAATAGCTTAGAGAGATCTGTGCCTTTGGGAACCCCCAAATGCTGCCGTAGCCACTGAAGCACATCGGCTCGGAGTTCATATTCCAGTTTTTGATTGAGCTGCGGATCATAGAGACTGTAGCCCCGCTGAGTGCTGCGGCGCACTTGATAACTACGACTATCCAAAAAAGAAATAAAAGTCACTGCGGCTTCAGCCTCTTTGCAGCCTGCTCGGATCATCTCTTCGCGGGTGTAGTCGCTAAAATCAAATAAAACCCAGCCAATTGCCTCCAAAATACTGGTTTTGCCGGCTCCGTTCTCACCACAAATCGCGTTAGTGCCTGCTTCAAAATTAAAACAGCGATCCACATGAGACTTAAAGTTTTTTAATGCAACCGACAGGATCCTCATTTTGTCCTCCCCTCACTCCTCAAATAAGCCCCAGTTTTTGAGTTGTTGGCAATAGTCCAGTTGCTCGGATCCTTGGCCACAGAGTAAATTATTTTCTTGCAAAGGTTGCAGTAGATCTTGCAATGATTGAGGCCAATTGGGTAGATCATAGGTGAATAAAAACCGCATCAGAGCACCGTAGCCCGCGTGCCAGCTATTGTCTGGATCCAACGTTGCTGCCCGGTCAAAATGCTGTTGAGCTGAAACCGTATCCAGTCTAGCCAATGCCAAGATCGCCAGTTGATAGTTGACCTTCACCATCTCTTGTATACTGGCCTGCCTTTCACTCAATGCTGTTAAGGTTTGCTCCAAAGTCAGTCTTTGCCGATTCAATTCAGGATCCAGCAAGGTGGGCTGAGTTCGCAACACTGTCCAAGCGGACAATAGCCGTGAAAACACCTCAAACTCTCCCGTTATCAGTGCCACCGCCATCGGATCCAGCATCTCTAGGCGCCAGCCTGCCGGATCCTGAGGTGGATCCTGGGGGCGATAGGTTTGTAGGATCCCCACCTGCGGTACCGTCACCGCATCCTCGGCCAGCCACTGCTCAGATTGCTCCAATGCCTGGGCCAACGCCTGCTTACGCTGCAAAAATGGCCCTGTGATCCCCCAGTGGGCCGGATCACTCAGGGCTGTCACATAGCCGTCCGCCAATGTTTGCTCCCACTCCACCGCCTCCACCTGCCCCGCCGGAAAAAAGGTTGTGGGAACGTTTTCCACCCGGGCCAAATAGGTCAGGGTCTCTGGCGAAAGCAGCTCGGTATTGGGGATCACCCCCACCAATCCCGGTGGCTGCGTTTGGATCCAGCTTCTCAACTGAACCTCTACCGATGCCGATCCCAGGCTCTTTGCCAGAGACACGGATCCCGGCGTCAGAGGCTGCCATCCCCAGAGCAAGGCCAAAACCCCCATCGTCAGGATCCCCCGCACCCATGTTTGAGAATGGTGCAGTTGCCACAGCCCCACCGCCGACATCACCGCCAACAGCGGCAACAGCGGCACCGTAAACCGAGGATCCTTGATGCCAATCAACGTGTAGAGGACATAACCACCCCCAAAGGTCAGCAGCAACCAAGCCAATTCAGCCCTTGAAATCAGGCCCGCTGTGAATCGAGATTGAGATGTTCGCTCTCGGTCAGGATGCAGCGCCCTTGGCCGCCCCCACAGCCATTGCCCCAGCGCCAACAGGGGTACCCCGCACAAGACAGCGGACATTTGCTGCGGCAACCAGCCCAGATAGGTGGTCCACCAACACCAGGATCCCACTGGACAGCGGACATAGTAATGGGTGGTGGATCCATATTGCAGCCCATTGCTGAGCACAAACAGCCAATTGGGGCCATACCAAGGCCAGCAGAGGATCCCGGCGGTGGCTATGATCAACAGTTTTTGCAGTCCACCCCAGCTAGATTTTTTGCCTAACACCGCCAGCAGCGGCACCCCCAAAAACAGGATCCCATTCCACTTGGTCAGCAACACCAGCCCCACCGCCCCCCCCAACCCCAGCGATCCCCGCCAAGAGGGGCGGATCCAGTAGCCCAAGGCCCCCCAGTAGGCCAAGCTCACCATCGCCGTCAGGGGCAGATCCAACATATAGACATGGGCTAGCCCCTGCACCGCCGGATACAGCAGTAGCAAACAGCCCGCCAGGATCCCCACCCCTCGACCCGACAGCAAAGCCCCAAGTTTGTAGGTGCCCAGTACCGTCACCCCCAGCAGCAGCAGATTCAGCACCTGAGCTGCCGAACGGTCAAACACCGATCCAGATCGGTACAACAGCGATAGCCAATAGGTCAGGGGCGGATAGCGTTGACTGAGATGTGAAAACACCCGCCAGCCATCCGGATCCCCCCCCATTCGACCCAGATGAGTGGCAAAATCCTGGGCCATCAACAAATGCTGCGCCTCATCCCAGGCAGGAGGCATCGGATCCGTCAGGTTCCAAACCCCCAGCCCCAGCAACGCCACAAACCCCAGCATCCCGAACCCCTGCAGCAGCAGGAGACCATTGGCATCGATCTGAGGATCCAGCTGGGGGCGAGGGCCGTTCATCACCAACAACCTTGAAATCTTGAGGGGATCTGCACCTACTCTAGGCCCAAACAAGCCAATCTTTTCGGATATGCTTAGAGCCATCTTCAGATTTCAGGTTGAGTACAGTCCAAAAATGATGCCGTGAAAATTGTTATTCTCGGTACTGGATATGTTGGTCTTGTTACCGGAGCTTGTCTGGCTCACATCGGCCACACAGTGACTTGTATTGATCAAGACGCTGCCAAAATTGCCCAACTCCAGCAGGGCCGGATCCCCATCTATGAACCGGGTCTTGATTCACTGGTTCAGCAGGAGGCCCAAAACCAGCGTCTTCAGTTCAGTCTTGACCTTGAGTCGGTCTTTTTGCAGTCGGATGTGATTTTTATTGCGGTGGGCACCCCGCCTCTCCCCAGTGGGGATCCTGATTTGCAGTCTGTCGAGGCCGCTGCTCAGGCCATTGGCAGGGCCTTGGGATCCGAGTCGGAGCGGCATTATCGAGTCATCGCCAACAAATCTACGGTTCCGATTGGGTCAGGGGATTGGGTCAGACATCTGATTGAAAAAGGCCATGCCCAGGCGAGGTCAACTGCGATTGGGACAAAATCCCCCGACTTTGATCCCGACTTTGATGTGGTCAGCAACCCAGAGTTTTTGCGGGAGGGCAGTGCCATTGAAGATACCCTCTACCCTGAGCGGATCGTCATTGGATCCACTAGCCCCCGTGCCATTGCGATCATGCGGCAGCTCTACAGCCCGATTTTGCGAGCCAAGGCTGGGGCACCGATTCCGCTGGTGGTTACGGATTTAGCCTCTGCCGAGATGATCAAATATGCCGCCAATGCCATGCTGGCCACTCGGATCAGCTTTATCAATGAGATGGCCAATATCTGCGACCGAGTCGGGGCTGACATCACCCAAGTGGCCCATGGCATCGGCCTCGATTCTCGGATTGGGCCTCAGTATCTCAAGGCTGGGGTGGGTTGGGGGGGCAGTTGTTTGCCCAAAGATATTGCGGCTCTGATTCGTACGGCTGCCGATCATCAGTACGATGCCCACCTGCTCAAGGCGGTGGTTGCTGTCAACCAATTTCAACGGCACCAGGTGATCGAAAAGCTGCACAAGGCCCTGGTGGTGCTGCGGGGCAAGACCGTGGGATTACTGGGGCTGACCTTCAAACCCAATACCGATGATCTGCGGCAGGCCCCCGCCCTCGATTTGATCCAGGCCCTCCATGCTTTGGGGGTAGAGGTGCGCGCTTATGACCCCGCCATCGCCCGTTCATCCCATCCAGCCCTAGCCCAGGTTGCCCTAGCCCAGGATCCCTATCAGATGGCGGAGGCGTGTGATGCCTTGGTGTTGGTGACCGAATGGGACGCATTTCAGACCCTGGGCTGGGCTGAGATCAAGGCCGCCATGCGCACCCCAATTCTATTGGATGCTCGCAATGCCTTAGATCGAGATGATTTGCAGGCGGCTGGCTTTGAAGTTATTCAAATAGGCCGCTAGGGTCAGCCTTCGGTGATCAGGACTAAATTCGATCAAGACCAGATTCACGCTTGCCTCAATGGGGTTGGATCCATGACGAGTTTAAGGAGATCGCTGTGAATATCCTGGTGACGGGCGGAGCTGGATTGATTGGATCCCATCTGATCACGTGCCTGTTAACGGAGGGCCACCACATCACCTGTTTGGACAACTATTCCACAGGGGATCCCCGCAATATCTCAGTTCACCAGGATAATTCTCGGTTTAGCTTCGTTCGGCAGGACATCATCCAGCCCTGGATCCCGCCGGAGGGGATCCCATTCCAGCAGATCTATCATCTGGCCTGTCCAGCCTCCCCCAAGCACTACCAAGCGGATCCCCTCCAGACCATTCGCACCGGGGTCTGGGGCACCTATCATCTGCTGGAATTGGCCCAGCACCAGGGATCCCGGATTTTGATCGCCTCCACCTCCGAGGTGTACGGGGATCCTGAGGTGCATCCCCAGGCCGAGACCTACTGGGGACATGTCAATCCGATTGGCCCCCGCGCCTGCTATGACGAGACCAAACGACTGTCAGAAACCATGGCCTTCGACCATCGCCGCCAGCACCAGACGGATATCGCGGTGGCGCGTATTTTTAATACCTATGGCCCTGCCATGAGGGCGGATGATGGCCGGGTGGTGAGCAACTTTATGGTTCAAGCCCTCCAAGGCCAGGATTTGACCCTCTACGGAGATGGATCCCAGACCCGCAGTTTCTGTTATGTCTCCGATTTAGTGGAGGGCCTGATCCGACTGATGAATAGTCGCGAGAGCGGCCCGATCAATTTGGGCAATCCCAGAGAATATACCATCCGGGAACTGGCGGATCAGATTCTGAGACTGACCCAGAGCAGTTTGGGTCTGCGGTTTTGTCCCCTGCCAGAAGATGATCCCCACCAACGCTGCCCAGATATCACCAAGGCTCAAACGCTATTGGGCTGGGATCCTCAGGTCAATCTCAGGGATGGCCTGGAGCTGACTCACCAGGATTTTTTGGCCCGATTCCAACAGAATCTGCTCTGATCAAGGGGCCAAGTTTTGCCAAGTCCGATCTGAAAGTTTCATCAAACTCCAAAGAAGAGAGACATTGATAAACAGCGGCATGAATTTGGCAACTTTTGCATGAGCCTGCAAGGGCTTCACCCGCCAGACCAGACCCAAGAGTCAGCAACCCCAGAAAAGATAGCTCTCTTGCTGATGGGTAAGCTGACCGGCCTAGAATATGCTGAGTGAGTTGGTTTTGCCAGGGCTGCCATGATCTCGCGCTTTCCGTCACTGCGATCCCGTCAGACTGAGATCCTGGAGGTGCTGTTCAAAAATGGCTGGGACTATATGCGCCGCCTGTTGACGGTGGGCAAACCAGAGGAGCCACAGGTGCCCCCACCCCAGGTGTTGCACAATATCTTGGTGGAGCTGGGGCCGGTTTTTGTCAAGTTGGGGCAACTGCTGAGTACTCGACCGGATCTATTACCTGCGGACTATATCAATGCTCTGACGGATTTGCAGGCCAATGTGCCCCCAGTGGATTGGGCGGAGATTGAAATTTTGATTCGCCAGCAGCTTCAGGATCCCTTGGATCAGGTGTTTCAGAGGGTAGATCCTCGGCCTGTAGCGGCAGGATCCATTGCTCAGGTGCATCAGGCCACCCGTATCGATGGCACGATTGTGGCGATCAAGGTCCAACGACCTGGGATTGAAGCGGTGGTGGAGGAGGATATCAGTCTGATCCGAGGGCTGGCGGAGCTGGTGGCCCAGACGGAGTTTGGCAAACTCTCCGATGTGGTGACGGTGGCGGATGAATTTGCTATGGCCTTACGGGGAGAATTGAAGTTTACGCAGGAGGCATTGGCCACTGACCAACTCAAGCGTAATATGCGTCAAAGCCGGTGGTTTGATGCCAGTCAGTTGGTGATTCCTGATATTGTCTGGCCCTTGACCACTGACAAAATGTTGGTCATGGAATGGCTAGACGGATCCCCACTGCTCAAAAGCGCCCTGACCCAAGAGGGATCCGAGCAGCGGCGTCAGGAGGTGGCCAAAATTCTGACTCGATCTTTTTTTCAGCAGATTTGTTTGGATGGATTTTTTCATGCGGATCCGCATCCAGGCAATGTATTTTATCTCCATGATGGTCGGCTAGCTCTGCTAGATTGCGGCATGATTGGGCGATTGGATCCGCGTACCCAAAAGATTTTATTAGAACTGATTCTGGCTATTGTTAGCTTGGATGCTCAACGATGCAGTGAGTTGACATTAGACCTAGCCCCCCCCAGTCAGCCTGTGAGCCTATCTCAGCTAGAGCGAGACTATGAGCGTTTGCTGCGGCAATACTATACCCTCAGCATTAGCCAAACGGATTTTAGTCAACTCTTTTTTGAGGTTTTGCAGACGGCTCGCCGTAATCGGATTCGGATCCCTGGCAATCTGGGTCTATGCGCTAAGGCTTTAGCGAATTTGGAAGGTATTGCTCGTCAATTGGATCCCGACTACAACTTGCCTGATCAGATCCGTCCCCTCATGACTGACATCTTTCGTCAACAATTGGTGGGAGACACTCCTATGCCTGCCCTGCTGAGAACAGCATTGGACTTAAAAAGTTTATCTCTACAATCCCCCCGCCAAGCAGAAATCTTGCTTAATCGCATCACCAATGAAACGCTCACTTGGAATGTTTCGATTAGGGATTTGGATCCTGTGCGGCGCAGCTTAGATGACTCAGCCAATCGGCTTTCTTTTAGTATTGTGGTGGGATCCTTAATTATGGGAGCTGCCGTCATCACAGCTCAATCTCAAAGTGTGCAGGTCTACTGGATTGCTCAAGCCTTATTTGGGGCAGCTAGTTTGTTGGGATTGTGGCTAATTATTAGTATCCTTAGATCGGGGCGATTGCGTAGTTAATGTCTACAGCGTTTCTAAGTCTCGTCAGGTACAGACCTAAGCCAGGATCCTGACTAGCC
>CAZODP010000097.1:8504-11370 GCA_964578595.1 uncultured bacterium | reverse complement strand
TAAGGGCATTAAGGGAATCTGAAGGCTGGGTCTGGGATCCCTGAGGGGGCTGACAATGGCGTTTGGTTTGAATGGCATTTGGTTTGAATGGGGTTGGTTGGGATAATACCTCTGGCTTGGCGGTTCAAACGCGGTAACGCTTGTGGGAGGAGGGATCCGGCTTGTTCCAGCACATCTCTGTTTTGAGTGGGCCGTTGATGGCCGGGATCGCAATCCAGCCGGGGGGGTGTTATTTGGATGTGACGGCGGGGGGAGGCGGACATACGGTGGCTCTATTGGCCTCTGGGGCGGCAGAGGTGGTGGCCCTGGATCGGGATCCGGTGGCCCTGGCGGCAGCTCAGGAGCGGGTGCAGGCTTGGCTGGGATCCGAGGCCAGTCAGATCGCCAATCAAATCATTGATGCCCCTGCGATGCCGAGAGTGAGCTTTTGTCAGGTTAACTTTGCCGACTACAGGCCAGAGGGGATCCGGTTTGATGGCATTGTGGCGGATTTGGGGGTGAGTTCGCCGCAGTTGGATCAACCGGAGCGGGGGTTTAGTTTTCGGCAGGAGGGGCCACTGGATATGCGCATGGATCCGGGATCCTCGCGGACTGCTGCCGACTGGGTCAATCACAGTGATGCCACTGAGTTAGAATACTTATTCAGCAAGTATGGAGAAGAACGCTTTTCTCGCCGGATCGCCCGCCATATTGTGGAACATCGGCCCTTTTTGACCACCACCCAACTGGCCGAGGCCATCGTCAAAGTGGTACCCGGTCGGGGTCGGATCCATCCCGCCACACGGGTGTTTCAGGCATTGCGCATCGCAGTCAATGGGGAACTTGAGGCCCTTGAGACCTTGCTCCAAAAGGCTCCCATCTGGCTCCACCGGGGCGGACGGCTGGGGGTGATCAGTTTTCACAGTCTGGAGGATCGATTGGTGAAGTGGGCCTTTCGGCAGGATCCCCGTTGGGATATCATCACTCGCAAGCCTATCCAGGCGGATCCAGAGGAGATGGCTAGCAATCCTCGTGCCCGCTCAGCCAAATTGCGGATCGCCGCTGCCACTCATCCTGATGGAGACCTCTGACGATGCCAGTGCCCCAGCCCCGCTCCAGCCGTCGGCGCCGTCGCCCGCCCCTCAATTCCAAGCCCAGTGCTGAACGAGCCTTTGATGCTCAGTTAGATACTCAGTTATTGGATGATCCATTTGACCGTCAATCGAAAGATCCCTTTGGCTCTCTGGCTGCTATCTCCTCTGCCAGAACTCGGGCTAGAAGTCGGCGGCATCCCAGATCACTAAATCCCGTGGATCCCGGTGTGGGTAAGCGATCTGCTCAGCAAGGATCCCTGCGGATGGCCCATTCTCTGGAGATGCCTGTTTGGGTGCGCTATGTTGCTTGGTGGCGGCAGACCACAACTGGTGTAGCGATTTTAACCTGTGCCATCACCACAGGCCTCTACAGTTGGACGGTCTATACCCAGCACCGCTGGAGTGTGCAGTATGAGGCTCTTGAGCAGATGCAGCGCAACGACCGCCAGTTTCAGCTCACCCAAGAGTCAATGGCCAACTCCCTGCGGGAAACCGCCACCCGTGGCGAGATGGTGCCCCTTGTGCCCGACCGGATGATCGATCTGCCGGTTCTACCGTTGGATCCCGCTGTGATTCCTGCCCTGGAGCCGGATCCTGAGCAATCCCCTAGCCCCCAGATCCCGCCTGTGGGATATTAGTTAGCCCCCAATCCCTGAGCCAGAGCCTGCCCAAGAGCTGTGAGAGCCTGCCCCCGGTGGCCGATCTGAGCTTTAGTAGCCGGATCCATCTGGCCAAAGGTCTGCTCCACTGCGGGTACCCAAAAGATCGGGTCATACCCAAATCCACCGGATCCGATGGGGGCAAGAGCGATCTGGCCTTGACAGGATCCCGTCACCGCGCAGCGCACCACCCCATCCGGATCACTGAGGGCAATGGCACACTCAAACCAAGCCGCTCGTAGGCTCATCTGCTGGGGATCCAAGCCCTGATCTTTGAGTGTCTGTTCCAGCTCAGCCAGGAGTTTTTGGATCCGCTCCGCATCCGTCGGGGCATACCGGGCCGAATACACCCCCGGTCGTCCCCCTAGAGCCTGGACACACAATCCAGAATCATCAGCAATGGCCCACTTCTGGGTGGCTTTGGCGATCTCCACTGCTTTTTGGGCGGCATTGTCAGCAAAGGTGGATCCGGTCTCCTCTGGGTCGAGGTGTTCAGGCTTGGGTTCCAGGATCCAGGCTGGGATCCCATCTAAGGAAGGCAGCGTTTCAAAAAAGTCAGTCAGCTCTCTAATTTTGCCAGCATTACCACTGGCCACCACAAGGCTAGTCATGACGGATCCTCAAAGCAAGGAAATGTTCTGATCTGACTCAATTTCGTCAATTTAATTAGAAACTGAGTTTTTATTTCAGTGTGTCACCTTGATTAGGCATAACCACTGAGATCCTTTGATTTTTGTCCTTTCGATAGATTAAAAAATCGCTATCTAATGTTAGAACTCTACTACCCACTATCATCTCTGACATTCTAACTAGGCAAGCGTCAGCAAATGACATGGGAACCGAACGATATTGCAACATCAAGTTTTTCACATTTGTAATCTCTTGCTTGATGTGAAACGGGATCTGAATTAACCCATCACTGACCCAGGTGAGTACCGACTCGGTTCCGGGAGGGTATTTTTTGATAGGAAGAGTGTCTCAGTCAAAACAGCTTCACAGGTTAAAAAGGGTGGGGGGAGTTGAGCCATCACCATAGTTGTCCAAGCATGAGCATGATCTCGCTTGTTCAAAGTCGCGAAAGGGGCCTGTATCCAGAATAGTAGTTGCCATTAGCCCCCAAAACCTTCCATATAA
>CAZODP010000097.1:3534-8404 GCA_964578595.1 uncultured bacterium | reverse complement strand
TCCTGAGACCTCAGCAGTAGCAACGTTGCGGCTCAGCAAGAACTCCGAAAAGTCTAAGACCTCTTGCTGCTGTTGCAAAGATAACTGCCGGATCCGTTGCAAAATCAAATCCGGGATCCCCTCCGCAGTGCTTATACCGTTAGTTCCACCTGATTGGACACCTGGGTCACTTCTGTTCCTTCTTCAGAAGGTGGAATTACCTGCCAGAACTGGGGCAAGTAGGTGGCCCAGTTTTGCAGGATCCGTTCGGCTTGGGGGGAGTGGGTCAGACGATAGTGCTCCTGGATCAAGCCTTTGAGCTGTGCTTCTGCCGCCGGGGTTTGCACCCGCTGGATCCGCACAATCTCCCCGTTGACTTTGGCCGGGAAATTGCCCACTTCATCCAGCATATAGGCCAGTCCGCCCGTCATCCCTGCGCCCACATTGCGACCGACGGATCCCAGCACCACCACCAGACCCCCAGTCATATATTCGCAACAGTGATCCCCGGATCCTTCGATCACCGCCGCTGCACCTGAGTTACGCACCGCAAACCGTTCCCCGGCCTGCCCATTGGCAAAGAGGGATCCCCCCGTTGCCCCGTACAGACAGGTGTTGCCCAGGATGACGCTAGCAGCGGGATCCCGGCTTGAGTCCGCCGGAGGCATGAGGATGATCTCGCCCCCATTCATGCTCTTGCCCACATAATCGTTGGCTTCGCCCGTCAATGTCAGCCGCATACCCGCCAGATTAAAAGCCCCAAAGCTCTGGCCCACACTGCCTTTGAACCGTAAGTCCAAGCTGCCGCCCGCTTCCGCAAAGCCTTTATCACCGTATTTTTGAGCCAAAACCCCAGCCACCCGCGCCCCCAGGGTTCGGTCGGTGTTGACCACATTCCGCTCGATTTGCACGGATCCACAGGTGGCAATCGCAACTTTGAGATCCGGATCCGCCAGCAGTTCATCATCCAGCACATGACCATTGGAGTGAACCTCTTCGTGATCCAGCCACGGGGCCTGGGTTTGTCCCTGAGCCGGGATATAGGGGGCAGGCAAGTCCAGCAGCAGACTTAGATCCAGGGATCCCGTTTTGGCCAGTTGGACATCTTCCCTTGCCATGAGCAGATCCGCTCGCCCTATTACCTCTCGCAATGAGCGATAGCCCAGCTTGGCCAAAATCTGCCGCACCTCATCGGCCACATAAGCAAAGAAGGTGACCACATGGTCGGGGGTGCCGGGGAAGCGTTTGCGCAGCTCTTCCCGCTGACTGGTTACCCCCACAGGGCAAGCATTGGTATGGCAAACCCGCGCCATGATACAGCCTTCAGCGATCATGGCCACCGTGCCAAAGCCAAACTCCTCCGCCCCCAGCATTGCCGCCATCACCACTTCCCAGCCGGTGCGGATGCCGCCGTCCACCCGCAAAATGCAGCGATCCCGCAGACCATTCTCCAGCAGGGCGCGATGGACTTCCACCAGACCCAACTCCCAAGGGGATCCGGCGTGTTTGATGGAGCTGAGGGGGGATGCGCCGGTACCGCCCTCGTGACCCGAGATTTGGATCACATCGGCATTGGCCTTGGCCACCCCCGCCGCCACCGTGCCGATCCCCACCTCTGAAACCAATTTGACGGATACCTTGGCCGCCGGGTTGATCTGATGCAGGTCAAAAATCAGTTGGGCCAGATCCTCAATCGAGTAGATGTCGTGGTGAGGGGGAGGAGAAATCAAGGTAACACCGGGCTTAGACCGCCGCAGCATGGCGATGTAGGAGCTGACCTTTTTGCCGGGAAGCTGTCCCCCCTCACCGGGTTTGGCCCCCTGAGCCACTTTGATCTCGATTTGGCGAGCACTGAGCAGATATTCTGGCGTCACCCCAAAGCGACCGGAGGCCACCTGTTTGATGGCAGAGTTGGCGGTATCTCCAGCTTTTAACCCCTTCAGGTGAGGGAATTGCAGTGATCGACCATCGGCAGCCACCTCTGTGATGGTCAAGTACCGTTCAGGATCCTCCCCCCCCTCGCCTGAGTTGGACTTGCCCCCAATCCGGTTCATGGCAATGGCCAAGGTCTCGTGAGCTTCTCGGCTCAGAGCACCCAAGGACATCCCACCGGTGGCAAACCGTTTGAAAATCTCCGCCGCTGGTTCAACCTGATCCAACCCAATCGGATCCCGGTCGCTCTTAAACTCCAACAAATCCCGCAATCCCGTTGGCGTGCGGCCCCGCAGGTGTGCCCGATAGGTGTCGTAGTGGCTGGGATCCCCGGATTCAATGGCCTTGTGCAGTAGCTTCGCCATTTCCGGGCTGTTGATGTGGTACTCCCCTTTGGGGCGGGCTTGGATAAAGCCAAAGTTCTCCAGCTTGCGTCCCTGCCATTGGGGAAAGGCCCGCTGATGGTTGACCAACACCTCTTGAGCCAGATCCGCCAGGGTCAATCCACCGATGCGAGAGAGGGTGCCCCTAAAGGCAAGATCAATCACCTCTCGGCTCAGCCCAATTGCCTCAAAAATCTGGGCCCCGTGATAGCTGGTCAAGAGCGAGATCCCCATTTTGGAGAGGATCTTGAGCAATCCCGCCTCGATACCGGCCCGGTATTTGAGCTGCACTTCAGTCAGAGACACATCAGGCAGCTTGCCCATCTCCACTTGTTTGCGGGTTTTGGGCTTGTGCCACCACTGCCGAATCGTTTCGTAGGCCAGGTAGGGACAGACCGCACTGGCTCCATAGCCAATCAAACAGGCAACGTGATGGGTGCTCCAACATTGGGCCGTCTCAGCCACCAAAGAGGTCTGCAACCGCAACCCAGCAGCGATCAGGTGATGGTGAATGGCCCCCACCGCCAGCAACGGGGGGATCAACGCATACTCTGCATCCAAGCCCCGATCCGAGAGCACCAAAATCTCCGCCCCCGCTCGAACCGCCTCTGCCGCTTGCTCACACAGGGAGGCCAACGCCGCCTCTAATCCGGTGGAGATATCAAACAGGATCCCTAGGGTTTGCACCGGAAAGGCGGTCTGGGCTTTGAGGCTCTCCAATTCCGGCTCGTTTAACACCGGACTACGCAGGTGCATCAGGCGGGCATCTTGGGGCTGAATCGTCAGCAAATTGCCCCGCCGCCCCAAATACATATCCAGCGACATCACCAGGCTTTCCCGCAGGGGATCGATGGCCGGATTGGTGACCTGAGCGAACCGCTGCTTAAAGTAGTCGTAGAGGGGGTGAGCCTGCTGAGACAGCACCGCCAACGGGGCATCATCTCCCATCGAAAAAGTGGGTTCCTTACCGGTCACCGCCATATCTTCAATCACCATCTCCACATCTTCGGCGGAGTAGCCAAAGGCGGTCTGGGTCCGCAATAGCTCCGCCTCTGACATCTGCAGTTCGGATCCAAAGTCCTGGCCCAGCAGTTCCACCCGATGTTGCTGTAGCCACTCTCCGTAGGGGTGCAAGCTGGCGATCTCTTGCTTGATGGTCCAATTTTTGTGAATCTTCCAGGTTTGCAGATCCACCGCCAGCATTTGACCGGGGCCAAGCCGCCCTTTTTCGATGATTTCGCTTTCGTCGAGATCCACCACACCGGCTTCGGATCCCACCGAGATCAGGCCATCACGGGTAATGGCATACCGGGCCGGACGCAGACCGTTGCGATCCAAGGCCGCACCAATCCATTTGCCATCGCAAAACACAATCTGAGCTGGGCCATCCCAGGCCTCTTGTAGGCCGCCGAAAAACTCATAAAAGTCTGCAATTTCGGGATGATCTTCTAGCTCCGGCTGATGGCGAAAGGCCTCCGGCACCAACATCATCAGGGCTTGCAGCGGCGACTGTCCCGACTGGATCAGCAATTCAAACACCGCATCCAACCCCGCCGAATCACTGGATCCCGGATCGATCACCGGTTTCAGGGTTTCCATGTCATCTCCCCAAATGGGATGAGCTAGGGTTTGCTCCCGCGCCACCATCCAGTTGACATTGCCCACATAGGTGTTGATCTCGCCGTTGTGGCACAGATAGCGGAAGGGCTGGGCCAAAGGCCAGCGGGGCAGAGTGTTGGTACTGAACCGCCGGTGATAAGTAGCATAGGCACTGACAAAATCGGGATCCTGTAGATCCAGATAAAACCGCTCCAACACCGCCGACTGCACCAAGCCCTTGTAGACCATCACCCGTGTGGACAGGGAGGCAAAATAAAGCGAATAAAAGCCAAACTGCGGCTCCACCACCGCCCGAATCTGCCGCCGCAACACATACAACCCGTGCTCCAAGCCATCCCCACTCAAGTCAGGATGAGCCACCACCAACTGCTTGACGGTGGGCATTGTCTGTCGGGCCATCACCCCCAAACTAGAAGGATCCACAGGCACCTCACGCCAGCCCACCAGGATCCAACCCCTTGCCGCCAAGAAACCGTTGATCAGATCACAAATCTGCCCACAGATGTCAGGATCCTGGGGCAAAAACACCATCCCCACCGCCAATCTGTCCCGGTCAGGCCAACGGATCCCAGAATCCTCAGCCCACTTTTGCAAAATCCCCCAAGGAATCGCTGTGGTGATGCCTGCCCCATCCCCCGTTGTGCCATCGCCGCCACAGCCGCCCCGATGCTCCATACAGGTGAGAGCTTTTAGGGTTTGCCGGATCAGATGGTGGCTGGCCCGCCCCTGCTGATCCACAATAAAACCCACCCCACAGGCATCATGCTCCAGGTCAAGCCACTGCTGACTCGACCAAACGCTCGATTTTGGGGAAGCGGATCCCTGCGCCGACAAAGACGACACCTGCTGAGAAACCTGAATCATAGGGGATGGCTGTGTGGAGACTGCAAAAAGACTTAGTGCGTGTAGGGTAACACATCCCCGTCTTGGATGCTGCCGCAAACCCTGATACCAAA
>CAZODP010000097.1:1679-3434 GCA_964578595.1 uncultured bacterium | reverse complement strand
CTTTGATTTGGGGTGCAGATTAAGACTTAAGCCATACTGTCATAGCTTTTGCCCTCAGAATCTGGCAAAGTTTGTCAAAGTTTGTCAAACCCAGGATCCGGCTGGTTACGACAAAGCTCCCTCTGTGGGATAATTTGAGAGAGCATTCACATTCCGTAATGTTCTTGCCCCCTTATCCCCGTCGGTGTGACTGTAACCTCCCGTCGCAACACTCCTGTGGTACGTCCGATGATCGCTTTGGATCGTTCAATTGAGCTATCCCGTCAGGTCACGGCCCAGTACGCCAAGACCTTTTATCTCGGATCCTTGCTGCTGCCCACCCCCAAGCGTCATGCCATCTGGGCGATCTATGCCTGGTTGCGATTGACTGATGAGCTGTTGGACGGATTGGAGGATCAGCCTCAGTCGCCGACGGTCACCCGCGAGCTATTGCAGAACTGGAGTCAGCAACTAGAGCAACTTTTTGAGGGGGGGATCCTGGCCCGAGAGACGGATCTGGCCTTGGTGGATGCGATTAAGCGTTACAACCTTTCGATCCAGCCCTTTCGAGATATGCTGCTGGGGCAAGAGATGGATCTGGATACCCAACGCTACGAGACCTGGGAGGAGCTACATCTCTACTGCTATCGGGTGGCGGGCACGGTGGGCCTGATGTCATCGGAGATCATGGGCTTTGTGCCGGAGCAGGATGGCACGCAGGAGGCGGTGGCCCTGGGGATCGCCATGCAACTGACCAACATCTTGAGAGATGTGGGGGAGGATGCCCGCCGGGGTCGGATCTATTTGCCCCAAGAGGATCTGCAAAAGTTCAATTACTCTGAGCGGGATCTATTTAACTATGTGATCGATGAGCGGTGGATGGCCTTGATGGACTACGAGATCAAGCGGGCCCGCCACTACTATGCCAAGGCAGAATCCGGGATCGCCACCCTACAACGGGATTCCCGCTGGCCGGTCTGGGCGTCGTTGATGCTGTATCGCCGGATCCTGGATGCGATCGAGCGCAATCACTATCAGGTGTTTCGGACGCGGGCCTATGTTTCGACGTTGCGTAAGGCGGTGACATTGCCGGTGGCCTGGTGGCGCGCCCAATACAGCGGTTAGGGTGGCAATGGGCATCCGCACCAATCAGCAAAAAAATCAACAGAGATGTAGCACCACAAGGATATGGCATGACTGAGGTAACGGTTTCTCTCAATCAACGGATCCGCAATGGGCTGATCGCGGTGGCGGTGATCCTCTTGGCCTTAGGAATGGTGCTGGCCAATCGGGTTGACAATCGTACCCTGACCCTCAAAGAGCTGGCTCAGCAATCGGTGCCCTTAGAGGTGGCTCAGGCCAATCAAAAGCCAACCCTGATGGAGTTTTATGCGGATTGGTGCGGGTCTTGCCAGAGCATGGTGCCGATGATGGCCGAGATGAAACAGGAGTTTGGATCCCAGATCAACTTCGTCATGCTCAACGTGGACAACACCAAATGGCTGCCAGAGATGAGCCAGTTTCGGGTCAGCGGCATCCCTCACTTTGTGTTTTTGGATCAACAGGGATCCCCGTTGCAATCGGTAATTGGGGAACAGCCCGAAAGCATCATGCGCCACAATCTCTTAGCCCTCAACACGGGCGATTGGGGCAATCTGGTGGGGGGCAGCGGCCAAACCTCTGCAGTCGGTTCCGCCTCTGTCCAGCCGCAGCCGGATCCCCGCAGTCACGGCTAGAGCCTGGTCACCCACCCTGATCTGGCCATTTTGGTATGAC
>CAZODP010000097.1:0-1579 GCA_964578595.1 uncultured bacterium | reverse complement strand
ATTTTGGTATGACTGGGCTTGATAGCATTTGGGAGTCCTAAGGATCCGGTTTCATGCCCAAGTCCTATCTGCGCTGGCTGTTGCTATTGGGGTTGGTTACCTTTTTGAGCGGGCTGATCATCTGGCTGATCCACTCGTTTTTGGAGCTATATCAAGCGGTTTCGGCCACCCCTGTTTTAGGGACTCTGTTGGTGGGGATCCTGGTGGTGATCTTGGCCATATTGGTGGGGGCTTCGGTCTACTATCTGCTGTTGTTTCGCCGCCGGGATCCGGATCCCAAAGTTGTCCCCCGGCCTGCCCTGCCCCAAACAGCCCAAGAAAAAGCCAGTCTGGCCCGCCAAAATCTGGCCCAATTACAGGCCCAAACCCAGCAGATCCAAGATGAAGTAGCCCGCCGTCTGATCGCGGAACAGTCCGCTCGTCTGGCCCAAACCCTAGAGCAGCCCAGCCTCAAAGTGGTGGTGTTTGGCACCGGATCCGCGGGCAAAACCTCCTTGGTCAACGCTCTTTTGGGACAGTCGGTGGGAGCTGTGGGGGCCAATCTGGGCACCACCACCACCACCGCCCTCTATCAGTGGCCCTTGCCAGGGATCCCGGAACCTGTGGAGATTGTGGACAGTCCCGGCATTTTGGAGATTGGGGCAGCGGGGGTGCAACGGGAGTTGGAGGCTCGCTCCCAGGCAGAATCGGCTGATTTAGTCCTATTGGTTACCGATGGAGATCTGCGGCAGTCAGAATACGCCCCTTTGATGGAACTGGCCGGATTGGGCAAGCGGGCACTGCTGGTGCTGAATAAAATCGACCGCTACACCCCCACAGAAGTGGATATGTTAATGGCCCGACTGCGGGAACGGGTACGCGGCCTGATCCCCTACAACCATGTCTTGGCGGTGGCGGCCCACCCGGATCCGATTATGCTCAATGGCCTTATGCTCAATGGCCAGTCCATTCGCCCCACCCCTAACGTCGCCTCCCTCCGGGATCGGGTGCAGGCGATTTTGTATGCCGAGGGGCCATCTTTAGCTCTGGACAATGCTCTGCTGCAATCTCAACAACTGGGATCCGAAACCCGGCGGATCCTTTTGGCCCAACTGCGCCAACAGGCCGAACAGGTGGTGGATCGGATCCAGTGGGTGGTGACGGCGGTGGTGTTTGCCAATCCGATCCCAGCGGTGGATCTCTTGGCGATTGCGGCCATCAATGCCCAGATGGTGGTGGAGATCGGGGCGGTCTACGGCTGTCAGATGAACCTGCAACAGGGCCGCGAACTGGCCTACTCTCTGGCCAAAACCCTAGCCAGTCTGGGATTGGTGGAAGGCGCCATCCAAGTGACCACTGGGATCCTGACGGCGATGGCGGAGGTAACAGTGGTGGGTTTTTTGGTCACCGCCCCGATTCAGGCGGCCAGTGCCGGCTATCTGACCCGGATCGCGGGCAAAAGTTTTATTGAGTATTTTGAGCGCAATCAATCTTGGGGAGAGGCCGGGATCCAAGCGGTGGTTCAGCAACAGGCCCAACAACTCAAGCAATCCGGCTGGATCCAAGGTTTTGTCAAACAGGCCAGTCAGAGGCTTTTTCA
>CAZODP010000096.1:0-11634 GCA_964578595.1 uncultured bacterium | reverse complement strand
ATCGTTTAGCCCATAGATATTTTTCTTGGCACAAAAGAGACAAACTTGTGATGCCTAAAGGTGATCTCAGCCATTCACTGCTGATCATCCTCCACCCCCAGGATCCCGGCTTGTTGAGGTTGCAGAACTCGCAAAAGAGCCGGATACGCCTCCCGACCTTTGTTGTAAACTTTGCCAATTTCTCCCATCGGCTTGGAGAGCAAGTTGAGATTGACAGCAAACAGTGCTAGATCCCCAGCCTGTACCTCCTGAGGGAGCAAGCCAATATCCCATAAAGAGGCAACAAAGATGACTCCCAGTAGACCAATCCAGGCTAATAGATCAATTAAAACATCGGATCCTTTTTTGAATATTTCTAGCCAAATGGTGCGGCGAAAAAAAGCCTCTTGGTGATCTAGTATCTGCACATAGCTGGCGGTAGAGGCGGCAATTTTGCCCTGGATTCGCAATAAATCTAGGCTGTAGCGTTGGATCCAGCGACCAAAGACCAGCACGATCAAAACCGGGGGTAAAACCGCCAAGATCAAAGCCGGAAGCCATTCTGGAGCGAGACTAAACTGCCACACCAATACCGACAAGCTGCCCACCGCAATGGTCAAGATATCTTTGTAGAGGATATCTAGCCCCTGTCGGGCTTGCTCACAGTCGTACAAAAGACGGGAGCTGTCCACACATTCTCGCTCTTGGGGGCGGCGGTCTAAATAGACTCGTTGCAAAGCGATTAGCAGCCGCAAGCCATAGATTTTGTTGAGCAGTTTATCCCCAAACTTGATCAGCCCTAGTCCCAACAAAACTCCGCCAAAGACCAAAATATAGCGCACCAATGAATCTTCTAAAGCAGTCGTCTGATCTTGCAATTGATTAACAAAATCTCGCCCTAACCAGGCTAAGCTCGGCTCCAAAACCAAACTCAACACTGTGGATCCCACTGACAAACTGAGCCACAGGGGATGGCGCAGCAAAACTTGCCCCATGTCTAGCAATAGCCTCAGACCCGCTTTAAGCACAGGGATCCTCCTGTAATCGGGAAATCTCCTCCTGGGGCCACAGCATTCTCAACAGGGCTGGGTAGCTTTCTCGACCTTTGGTGTAGACTTTGACGATCTCTCCCAGGGGTTTAGAGAGCAGGTTGAGGTTGACGGCAAAAAGAGCCAGATCCCCCGCCTGGATCTCTTGAGGCAGCAGGTCCCGATTGACCACAGCAGCCAGCAATGCCAGCAGCAGCAACCCAAACCAGAGCATCAGATCCATCACCACCTCAGATCCGGCCTTGAGGGCTTCGAGCTGTGTTCCATAGCGGAAGAAAGACTCCTGGTAGCGAAAGAGATCGGGCTGGGCGATCTGGGCGGTGGATCCGGCGATCTGGGCTTGCAATTGCAAAATCCGCAGGCTGGATTGCTGCACCCAACGACCCAAAACTAATACCAGTGCCAGAGGGGGCATCACCGCCAACAGCAGAGCAGGCAACCATTCAGGGGATAGGCTCCACTGCCACACCAACACGGATCCCGCATGAGCGACTATGCTCCAACTGTCTTTGTAGAGGATATCCAGACCCCGCTTGGCTTGTTCCGCGTCATAGAGCAGACGGGAGATATCCTGGGATCCTCGGGGATCCCCGCGCCGCTGTAGATAGGTGCGCTGCAATACGATCACCACCCGGCTCTCGTAGATTTTGTTGAGGACTTGGTTGCCAAACTTGATCGCCGCCAGGGCTGTCACCACCCCGCCAAAGACCACGGCATAGTTCCATAGGGATCCCGATACCGATGTTTGAGGATTTTGCAGATCGTTGACAAAGGAGCGCCCCATCCAGGCCAAGCTGGGCTGTAGGGCGGCATGAATGACCGTTGAGACCACCGAGGCCAACAGCCACCAGGGATGACTGAAGATCACCAGCAGGATCTCTTGGCCTAATTTCTGCCAGTGGTGCCATCCACCGGGATCCGGTTGCCTTGTCATGGGGGCTAAAACTCCCAGGCCAGATTGAGACCCACTGACCGCTCCGCCGCCTGAAAGTCAGTTTGGATGCTTTGCAGAATGCCATCCTCAAACACCTCTCGCGGGCGCACAGATTCGATCCCGGTCAGGTTGCGACCATACAGGGTCAGGGTCAGATCCGGATCCGGTCGCCAGGTGATGTAGCCATCCAGGGTACCGGATGCCTCAATGCCTCGCTGTTGGCGGATCGTTCCGGTCTGCTCTGTGAACTGAATCTCTGGTACATAGCGATAGTTGAGACCTAAGCTGAAGCTGTTGTCGGCCAGGGTGTAGTCAAATCCGGCATTGAACAGGTAGTCGGGCTGCTCGTTGAAGGGGCGGGTCTCGCCTGTGGTGGAATCCTTGACCTCCGAGCTGAGAAAGCTGAGATTGCCGATCAGGGTCAACTGGGGCAGACCCAAACTGGTCAGGGGCGCTTGGCCATCCAGTTCTACCCCGTAGGCTTGGGCGGATCCAATGTTGACAGGACGCTGGATAAACCGCTCGGTCACAGGATCCTGGGTGATCTGGGATTCCACCAAATCTTGAATATCTCGAAAATAGAAATTGACCCCAATCAGCCCCTCACCATTGACAATTTTCTGCTCCAGACCCAGATCTACGCCCCAAGCGGTTTGAGGACGCAGATCAGGATTGCCCACCTGATCGGGCTGACCCAAATTGCCCCGCCGCTCATTCACAAAGGGCACCAGATCTCCAAAGCTGGGACGGGCCACTGTGCGCGCCACCCCCAGCCGCCAGACGGTATTGGGGCCAGCTTGGTAGCGGTAGCTCAAAGAAGGATTAAATTGAGAATCTGACTGGCTTTGACTGATGCCATCTCCACCCGTGGCGGTGGTCTCCACCAGCTCCAGCCGTGCCCCCACCAACAGGCTGTGTTTCAGATTCCATGACCACTCGTCTTGCAAAAACAGGTTGAGCTGGCTTTCCTCAATGCCAAAAATGTCGTTGGGTACTGGCTCGTCGTTCTGGATCCGGTTGGCATCACGGTCTCGAAAACTGCCATTGATGCCAGCACTGACCTGATGAGCCTCGTTGGGCTGCCAATCCAGTTGGGCACTGGTGATGATATCAAGCTCTGTGGTGCTGTCTTGCTGCACTGTGTTGGAGATCTGGGGATCTTCTGCCACACCTGCCGGATCCTCGTCAAAGTTGGTATTGGTGGTGGTCTCTTGCTCGTCTTTGCTGACCTGATTGTCCAGTCCCTGAGCCAATAGACTGATCTCCAGTTGGCTGTTCTCCGCCAGTTGCCGCTCCCACCGGGATCCCAGCCGCCAGTTCACCAGCCGCGTGTTTTCATCATTGAGCCGCACTCGCTCCCGGATCCGCTCTAGATCGCCATTGTCTTGAAAGCTGAATTGGGTAATGGTGCGCTCCACATCCCGATATTCTTCGGTGCCCAGCAGCAATCCCTCCAGGTGCAGAGTATCCCGTTCTGAGATCCGCCACTCCAGCCGGGGGGCAACGCTGTAATCCACAAACTCCTTGGCATCATCTTCGATATCGCTATCCGTCAAGATCCCGGCAGCAGTGGTGGTCTGGCGATCTTTGAACTTAAAGGATCCTCGGGATTGGATCCCGCCAGTAAACAAAAAGCTGACATTTTCCAGCCGATCGCCGTAGAGGATCTCGAAATTGCCAAAAGGCCCCAGGGTTTCTAGGGTGCTGATGCCCAGATTAAGCTGTCCAACTCGTTCTTGGGGGGAGCGTAATACTAAGTTAACGGTTCCGGCAATGCCCTGAGAGTCTTGGGCGGCAGTGGGGGTGCGAATGATCTCGATATCTTCGACCAAGGTGGTGGGAATGCTGTTGACGGGAACTTGACGATCATTGCGACTGGTGGGCAACCGTTGACCATCGATCAAAACCTGGGTAAAGCCATTATTAAATCCCCGCAGACGAATATCTCGATTTTCATCAAAAGGCCCGCCAAATGTGACGCTGGGCTGTTGTCGCAAAACATCCCCCACCAGCGGAAACTGAAAGCGATCAACCTCTTCGCGGTCGAGCAAAATCTGCTGATTGGGGGCTTCAAACCTGACCTGCGGTGGATCCAATCGATCCCCAAAAACATCCACCTGCGGCAAGTCAAACTCCGGGGATCCTGGGGTGGGAGTCGGATTGGGTGCCTCTTGAGCCAATAGATCAGCCGCCTCAAAAGAGAAGGGATCTGCTTTTACAAGGGTTGGTAGACCGATCACCATGCTAGACACAACAGAGCAGGGCAAAACAGTTTTCAGAACTCTTTTGAGAATCAATTTTTTCGGGATCATGCTCACAACAAACCTCACACAGGGAATAAGTGTTCAAAAACAGGGATCCCTTGTCTTGTCTGAATGGTCGCAGAGAACAACCTGCAAAGATTGCAGATAATCTCTTAATAACGTTTCAGTAACATCTCAATCACATCCCAGCCAGTGGGTTAGTCTGACTCAGGAGTTATTTTTGTTTCAACGCTTTAACTTAGATTCAACTTAGGGTGATTCACTAGACATATCACCAGGAAAATCTTTGCTCTCAGCGGGTGAAGCAGCAGGTGCAGTAGCAAGACCTAAACTGCGAAAATAGATCCCACCTACGATGCCCAAAAATAAGCCATAGCCCAACACTTGCAGAGCATAAAGAGTCTCTCGATAGCCAAATAATGTCTTGAGAACAATGCCCGGAAACTGGCGATCTGGCAAAATCTGATGGCCGTCCCACACCTGGGATCCCAGCACACAGGAGGATGTCGCTGACCAGCAGAGAGACGCCATCTCGGGATGCAGATCCACCCAGGCCACCGCCGCCAGATCCACATGGCGCAGGATAGAGATCACCAGCCCCGCCAGGATCAAGAGCAAAAACAGCCCCATCACCTGAAAGAACCGTTTCAAATTGATCCGTACCCCCCAGCGAAATAGCAGAATCCCCATCAACACCGCCCCCGCCAATCCCACCAGGGATCCCATCACTGCCATCCAGCCCTGCTGCCACTGCACCGCCAAAAACAGCACCGTCTCAAACCCCTCTCGCAAGACCGCTGCCGCCACCAGACTAAAGATCCCCCACCAGGCCGCCTGGGATACGGCAGGATCCGTCTGTAGGGCCACCTCCACCGTCGATTCGATCTCCTGCTTGAGGGTGCGGGCCTGCTGCGTCATCCAGATCAACATCCAGGTCAACATCGCCACCGCCGTCGCCCCCAGCCCCACCTCCAAAAGCTGCCGAGCCAGAATGCCGCCGGATCCCTGGGCGGATCCCAACTGCCGCGATAGACCGATCAGGATCCCGCCCACCAGCACACTGCCTGCCAAGCCTGCCCCCAAGCCGCCATACACCGCCGGAATCAGCCGCGATTGCTCTGCCCGCTGTAAACAGGCCAACACCAGCCCCACCACCAAAGCTGCCTCCACCCCTTCCCGCAGGGTCACCAAGAAGGTGGGAATCATCAGACTCCAATCCACGCCAGAGACCTCCTCAAATTACAGTGCCCAGATGCCCATCACAGCCCTTTTCAATCTTTCAACGATGCAAATCTTTTTTAATAAGCTGTTAAAAGAGTCCTGAGGCTGCAACCACACAGGTTTGAGTGATTATGGCAGGCAAATCTAACAGGAATCTAACAGGCCCCTGACAGGTAGTGGTCAGTTCTTCAGGGCCGAAGGCTCCAATTGATAGCGGGCCAACTGTTGTACCACAGCCGGATCCAGGCTCAACTCCTGGGCAATGGCCGACTCCAACTGTGGAATATCCAGCAGCGGAAACTCTAGCTCCAGGGTTTTCAGAGGCGAATCGGTGGTTTTGACGCTTACATTAGAAAAGCCCAAATGGGTCTTGATCCCCACCTCAATCGCTAAAACCGAGGCCTGGACTTGGATGCGAGCAATGGAGTCGGCCTGTAGAGCCTGGGTTGGTTGATAGCGATTGTGAACCAAATAGTGGTGAGTCAGGCCCCGGCTGGCCACAGCAAAGACCAGTGTCAAGCTGATCCACACCATCAGTCCTCCCACTAGCCATTGCCAGATCCGCCGCCGTCGCAGTGTTAAAAGTTGTCGCAGAGTTGAAAATTGCGGATCCCGGTTCATGGTGTAGACCCAGACTAACTGTTGAGAAGATTATGCAATAGTATAGGGTAAAGCCGATATCAAGATGAGGAGGGATCCGTGAAAGTGTTGGTGGTGGAAGACAACCTGGAGTTGCTGGAAACCTACAGCACCGCTTTGGTACGGGCGGGACACAGGGTTGATACGGCCAGCACCTACAGCATGGGCCGTTGGCTCGATTCAGAACATGACTATGACCTGTTGATTTTGGATTGGATCCTACCGGAAGGCAGCGGTCTGAGTTTATGTCAGCACCATCGCAACCGAGGCAAAACCACCCCTGTACTGATGTTGACCGCCCGCGATAGCATTCCTGACAAGGTGCAGGGTCTGGATGCCGGAGCTGACGATTATGTGATCAAACCCATTGACATCGCCGAGCTGCTGGCCAGGGTGCGGGCACTGGGTCGTCGGATCCCTCAATGGCAGGGGGATGAGTTGAGTTTGGGATCCCTGCGTCTGCATTGGGCGACTCTGACGGTCTCCTGTGGCGAGCAACAGGCTAGACTCTCTCTGCGGGAAGCCCAGTTGCTGGAGTATTTTTTGCGCCACCCCCGTCAAATCCTCAGTCGTGCTCAAATTGAACAGGCCCTGTGGAGCTGGCAAAGTGATCTGGGAGATAACGCTGTCACCGTGCAGACCCGTCGTTTGCGGCAACGGCTGCAATCCATCGGTGCCGCAGGCTGGATCAAGACCATCTATGGGGCCGGATATCAAATGGTTCCACCCCATGAAGAATCTTTATGCACGGCATAAGCTAGGGCTACGGCCAGACAAACCCCCCATGAATGACCTCTACTACCACAGCCGCCGCAACCTCGCCTGTTGGTTCACCCTTTCCATGGGCAGCATTTTGATCCTGTTTGCCACAGGGATCTATGGGTTGGGAGTACGGGAGCAACTGCGAAACTTTGATGCCGAGCTAGAGTCACAAACCCGCATTACCGCCGCTGGGATCCGTTATCGCATCCACCGAGGGGAATGGCGGATTAAGTTGGACGATGTGCCGGTTTTGGGCAGCAATACCCTACCGCTGGATCAGGGTCTGGCCTATGTCCGCTGGTACGATGCTGCGGGTCAACTGGCGCGTTTTGTCAGCGAAAGTCCCGACAGCCTCCAAGTGGGATCCTTGGGATTTGAAACCCTCCGCCAAGAAAGCCGTGATCCCAGCCAGGATCCTCTCTGGATCCGACAGATCACCCGCCCAGTGCAGCAGGATGGTCAAGTGATCGGCTATCTGCAACTGGCGGCTCCTCTGACGCCGGTTCAAGATCATCTGGCTCAAGAGCGTTTCTTTTTGTTGCTGGGGATCCCCATTGCTCTGGGCACTATCGCCCTGACGGGTTGGTGGCTGGGGGGCTTGGCGATGGATCCTTTGAAAACCTCCCATCAACACCTGCAATCCTTTGCCAGTCAAGCCTCTCATGAGCTGCGCACCCCCCTGACCCAGATCCTCAACCATGTGCAACTGGTGTTACAAAGCCAGGATCTTGTCTCAGAAGGCTGGCGACTGGAGCGAACGGCAACCACAGTCCAAACCTTGAGCCACATGGTGGGGGATCTTTTGCTGCTGGCTCGACAGGCTCATCGAGGATCCTTGGATCTCCAACATTTGTCCAGTTTTGATCTGCGGGATCTGGTTCAGGATCTGGTCTGGGATCACGAGGCTATGGCTCAAGAACAGGGGTTGACCTTCATCCATCACATCCCCACGGATCCGGTGCCCATCACGGCTCATGCCGAGCTACTGTATCGAGCCTTGGCCAACCTGCTGGACAATGCCCTCAAATACACTCCCAAGGGCGGACAGATTGAGCTTTACCTCACCCGCCAACCCAAGAGCGCCCAACTCCAGCTCCAGAATCCGGGATCCCTGCATTCTGCCGAGAACCTAGCTCGACTCTTTGAGCCGTTTTATCGCGGTGCAATAGTGCCAGCACAAGAGGGAATGGGATTGGGCCTAACCCTCTCTCAAGAAATTATTCAAGTTCATCAAGGTAGCCTGAATTTAAGCCAAGATCCCAGCACTGGACTGATCGTCACTACGATTAGGATCCCTTTAGAGCCTTAGAGACAACCAGCTCAGGCCGTATTACCGCTGGGCAGAGTCGATTGAGCAGATTGATCACAAGTCGATCACAAAAAGATGATCAAAAAGAGAAAATCTTCACCACCCAGAAAAAAGTCACCCCCAGCATGACCAGGGTGAGAGGGATCCCAAACCGTAGGTGCTCCCAAAAGGACAGGCGATATCCCTCGGCTGCCGCCGCCTCCACCGTGATCAAATTGGCCACGGATCCCAGTAATGTGAGATTGCCCGCCAACGTGGATCCCGCCGCCAACAGTAACCAGCTTTGGGTATCGGAAACCCCCAAATGAGTCTGAAGCAGCAGCACGGTGGGGACATTGGAGATCAGATTGGATAATGTCGCCGTGATCACCAGCAGCCCTGCGGGATGACTCAACCAGGGTTGAAATGGATCCAACACCTGTAGCTCTTGAACCGAGCGAGTCAAAATAAACAGCCCTGAGAACAAAATTAACAGCGACCCATCCACCGCCCCCAGGATCCGCTCTGGCTTTAGCCGTCGGGTCACCAACAGCAACGCTGCCGCCATCAAGGCCGACTCCGCCAGGGGCAACCCCACCACAAAGGCCAGCAACAACAGACCGCTGATGACCAGGGTTTTTGCTAATAGCGGGCGATATAAGCGCAAGCGTGGTAGCGGCGGCAAGCTGATGGGATCCAGTGAGCGCACCTGGGGATACAGCACCCACAGCCACCCCATCTGCACCGCCAACCCCACCACAGCAATGGGCAGGAGCGCCTGGGAAAAAGCCACATACCCTATTCCCGACAGGGATCCCACCAAAATATTCTGAGGATTGCCGCTCAAGGTAGCCACGGATCCCAGGTTGGTGGCTCCTGCCATCGCCAGCAAATAGGGCACCGGATTGAGCTTAAGAACACAGGTCAGCCGCAGCACCAGCGGCGTGGTGACAAGGGCCAGGGTATCGTTGAGAAAAACAGCCGATAAAGCCCCTGTGCCCACCGTCAGGATCCCTAGCAGACCCAGAGGGCTGAGGGGCAACTGCAACAATCGATGCAGCACCAGATTGAAAAAACCAGCATAAAAAAGATGGGCATTGATCACCATCATGCTCAGTAAAAACACAAGGGTATGGGGATCAATCGCCTGCCACGCCTCCTGCAAGGTCAGAGTGCCTAATCCGATCAAAAACGCAGCACTGACCCAGGCAAGGGTGGCTCGGTTCATGCGCAAACCAGGCACCCCTCCCAATCCCAAGCCCAGATAGCTGAGTGCCAATAGGATCCCTTGGGCCACCACCAAAAAGCCACCGGTCAAGCCTCAACCCCCACCAGGATCCGATCTCCCTGGGAGGCAGGGGTCTGTAAACTCAGATCGTACAGAGCCGCATAACGCCCGCCTAACTGGAGTAACTCCTGATGGGATCCCGTCTCAATGATCTCTCCCTTATCCAAAACCAGGATCCGATCCGCCTTTTTCACCGTTGAAAGGCGATGGGCGATCACCAAACAAGTGCGCCCCTGCATCAGTTTCTCCAGGGCACTCTGAATCAAGGCTTCCGATTCATTGTCAAGAGACGACGTGGCCTCATCCAAAATCAAAAAAGCTGGATCCTTGACTAAGGCTCTGGCAATGGCCAACCGCTGCCGTTGTCCCCCCGAAAGTTTTACCCCCCGTTCTCCGATCACGGTGTCATAGCCCTGGGGCAAGTCCAGAATAAACCCATGGGCATGGGCAGCGTGGGCGGCAGATTCCACCTCCTCATGGGTCACCCCCGGCTTGCCATAGGCGATGTTGTCTCGCACCGTGCCATAAATTAACAGGGTTTCTTGAAACACAATCCCCATCTGTCGCCGCAGCGAGTTGAGACTTAGATCCCGCAGATCATAACCATCCATCAGGATCCGACCCGACTGAGGATCATAAAACCGAGCCGCCAAGCTGGCAATGGTGCTTTTGCCCGCCCCCGATGGCCCCACCAAAGCAACTGTGGTGCCGGATTGGATCTCTAAGTCGAACTGCTGCAACACAGGGATCCCTGAACCGTAGCCGAAGGTGATCCCCTCAAAACACACCTGTCCCTGAATAGCAGGCAGCTCGATGGCATCTGGCTTTTCTTGAATCTCAGGCTCCGTATCCAACGTTTCAAACAGCCGCTCACAAGCTGCCGCTGCTTTCTGTAAAGCGTGCATCAACTTGCTGAACTTCTTGGCGGGCTGATTCACCTGTCCCAAATAGGCTAGAAATGCCGTCATTTGTCCCAGCGTCAGCCGTCCCCCCATTACCTCCCAGGCTCCATACACCAGCACGATCACATAGCCCAGATGGTTCATAAAGTCGATCACGGGCGCAAAGGCCGACCACAGACGCACCACCCGCACATTGGCCTCCAGATTTTGTTGGTTGTAATCTGAGAAGCGGTCAATCTCATACCCCTCGCTGGCACAGGCTTTGATCACTTTGATATTGCTCAGGGTTTCCTGGAGATGATTACTGACCTCCGCTCCCTGTTCCCGCACCTGTCGGTAGGCCCCCCGCATCCGGGAGCCAAAGAGTTGGGTTAACCCCACCATCAGGGGCAATGTGGCCAAAATCATCAAGGTCAACGACCAATCGGCAGAGAATAAATAGGCAACAATCACCCCAAATGTCACCGTTTCGGCCACCAACTCCGCCGCATCCGCTGTAATCAGGGTTTGGAGCGAGTCCACATCCTGAGTGATGCGCGCCATCAAAGCTCCCGTCCGCTGATTTTCAAAATATCCCAGCGACAGCTTTTGCAGATGATGATAAAGATCCTGTCGCAACTGATAAATGGTTCGCTGCCCCACCAGAGCCAGACTGTAGCTTTTGAGAAAATTGAACCCTCCTAGCAAAAGGGCGATGCCCACAATGCTGATCCCCACCCAAGGCAACTGCTCCCAGCGCTGGGCAGGAATAATTTGATCAATCACATAGCGGGTGATTTGAGGGATCAACACCTGGAGCCCAGACAGACCCACAATACTGACAAACCCCAGCACCAGGGATCCCCGATAGCGCAAGACGTAGCCCAGCAGCCGCCCATAGAGCTGAAAGATAGACGATTCCCCCTGGAAAACCACCGGATCCGATTCCGCCACCTTACGAATCATGCTGGACTGCATCGCTAGGATCCTCTTTCTGAGTGATGGGGAAATAATCCTAAGATTTTATTTGGACATTCTTACAGAAACCTATCAACCCTATCGATCCAGCTATCCCTAGAAGTGTTTGCTACGATTGCCCCCTTTCTTGTCCCAGAGTACCCAGCAATCTTGTCTTCTCCCTGAGAAACGTTGGAGGAGGCTAAATCATTCTTTGTCAAAGCCAAGATTTCCACGACCTTGCCTCCGCTATGGGCAAAGGTCTAACCCTCACATACCTGAAATGTATTATTGATGCCCACAGGCTGACGCTGAGATCCCACTTGAGCACTCAGGCAGGGTTCATCAGGAACGTAGACGGCATTGTCGAAA
>CAZODP010000095.1:2022-11697 GCA_964578595.1 uncultured bacterium | reverse complement strand
TTCGGTAGTGGCGGCAGGAGGGGCGACCCTCTTGCCGACCATAATAGGATGTCAATTAGTCTCAAGTTTGTCCGCCTGTTTACCGTTGACGATTGCAAAGGATCCGGCTGCCATGACCCCTTTATCCTCCCCTGGCCAAATCTATGACTGTGTGGTGGTGGGAGCTGGCCCAGCCGGGGCAGCAGCAGCCTATCACCTGGCCCAGCGAGGTCACAAGGTGGTGCTGCTCGAAAAAGAGTCTTTGCCCCGCTACAAACCCTGTGGAGGCGGAGTTTCGCCGATGGTGGCCCAGTGGTTTGACTTTGATTTTGCTCCGGCGATCTCGCTGCGGCTGAATCAGATTCGCTACACCTGGAAGATGGGGGATCCGGTGGTGGCAGAGATGGATCTAACGGATCCGGTCTGGATGGTGCGGCGGGAGATTTTTGATCACTTTTTGGTCAAACAGGCTCAGGGCCAGGGGGCCGAATTGCGGGAGCAGACGGTGGTGCAGGGCATACGGTGGCAGCAAAACCACTGGGCTATCCAGACTGATCAGGGGCAGATCCAGGGCACTTACTTGATTGGGGCGGATGGGGCCAAAGGATCCACCGCCAAATGGCTGGGATTCAAAGACCGGGTGCGACGACTGGCGGCAGCTCTGGAGGTGGAGGCCCCGATCCAGGATCCCCAGATCGCAGCCGCTCATTTTGACTTTGGCACCGTCAGCAATGGCTATATCTGGAACTTTCCCAAGGTGGATGGCTACTCGATTGGGGCGGGGACGTTTCGGGGGGGCGAAAAGCAAAATCTGCGGATCCTGACCACTGAGTATGCCCAGACCTTTGGGGTGGATATGAATCAGCTCAAACCTTTCGGCCATCCCATCTGTCTGTGGGACGGGGATCAGGTGTTGCACACCCACCATGCCCTGTTGGCGGGGGATGCCGCCTGTGTGATTGACCCGTTTACGGCTGAAGGGATCCGGCCTTCATTATTGACGGGCACCCTGGCAGCCCAGGCCATCAGTGCAGCTCTGGGAGGGGATAGCGAGGCCCTAGCTCGTTACAGCCAGCAGGTGCAAGAGGACTGGGGATCCCAGATGCGCTGGGCCAAGCGCTTGGCCGGGGCCTTTTATCGGCTGCCGGGGGTGGCCTATCGGGTGGCCATCAAGCGTCCGGGGGCGACGCGGCTGATGGGTCGGCTCCTGGCTGGGGAGCTGCGCTACAGCGATGTGGCGGGCAAAGCGATCCAAAAGATCACCGCTGGCATGGTGGGGGGCTAAAGGATCCTGGGATCCCAAATCCTAATTTCTGGAGCCGAAAGCAGTGACCCAAAAACAGCCCCAGGACAAGACCCAGAGCTGCTCAGCCCATTTTCAATTTTCTGATTTTCAGTTTTTTGGGAGGAAAGCAATCAGAGATAGCCAGCCAAGTCACTGTGGCTTTCGCTCTTGGTGCCGCCCCAGCCTGGGATCGTCTTGGCCGAGACCAAGATATAGCCCGCAATCTCCTTGAGATCCTCCTCAGAGAGGTTCCGCATCCGGGGATAGTCGGTGGTGAGCTGGGTATTGGGGTGATACTCCAACAGCGACTCAGCCCCATCATAGGTAACGGGGTTTTGGACGTAGTCCACAATAGCCAGCACGTTATCGCGGGCAGGAGTGGCCCCTTCTAAATCCACCATTTTGAGGCCGACATCGGGGTTGGGATAGGTCTGTCCCCCCACATGGCAACGGGCGCAGGCTCCATTAAAGAGCTTTTTGCCGTGAGCCAACTGGGCATCGGTAAAGGTAATGGACTCGGTGGCATTGAGGGCAACTGGGACGTTGGTGAGGCCGCTAGCCGCAAACACTGGGGCCAACCCCCAACCCGCCATCGACACCACAGCCAATAGGGCAAACGTCAACAGTTTTTGAGCGATCTTTTGAGCGATCTGATTCTGAAATGAGACAAGTTTGTTAAACATGGTTCTCCGTAACCTTTTCTGTAACCCGTGAATGCAGAGGAGCTGAACTTTAGCCAATGGATCCTGAGCTGAGAGCGCGCCAGTCAAGAGACTACCAGTCAAGAGAGCATCAGCCAGATCAAACACCCTTAACGATAGGGCATTGCTGAGCCAATTATGACTCAACATTACGGTTCTGAGACTTTCTTGGGGGCAACCGGATCCCATCGCCTCACCCAGAACCCCAGCCCCTTTATGTCTGCATCAATATCTTTTACAAAAGTACACAATTAAGGGATCAAAAGAAACCCTTTTCTACTGTCGTCTCATCTCTCCCATCACCCAGGCAAAGATCGGCTCAGGTGCTAGGATTTTGCCGACGTCACAGTTTGTCCCTAGGGATCCTGAATGGAATTGAATCAGGTGGTGATTGCCTATCGAGAGGGCAGTCTGGCCAGTAAATCAGCCTGTCAAGCCAGTGCGGAGGAGCTGCGTAAACGGGGGGTAACGGTGTTGACCGCACCCACGGGGATATATCACAATCCCTATCCAGTGTTTTTGGAGGCGACCTCTCAGCCGATTGATCTGGCGGTGGTGCTAGGCGGGGATGGATCCACTTTGGCAGCAGCGCGGCATTTGGCTCCGCATGGGATCCCGATTTTGTCGATCAAGTCGGGGGGACATCTGGGGTTTTTGGCTCAGTCGGAGGCGGTCTTGGGCCAGGATCCGTGGGAGCGGCTGTTGCAGGATGATTTTCTTTTGCAGGAACGGATGCTCTTGCAGGCCCAGATCCACATGCAGCCGCAGTTGGGACAGGGAATCGATCCGGTGACACGGATGCGTTCGCAGGGGCGAGGACAACGGCAGCGACATCCGGTCAGCGAGGTATTTTATGCTTTTAATGAGTTTTGCCTCAAGCCCACCACCAAGACCCGTTTGATCTCGGCGATCATGGAACTAGAAGTCAATGGCGAAGTGTTGGATCAATACCACGGGGATGGGGTGCTGGTGGCCACTCCCACCGGATCCACATCCTATACGGTGGCGGCCAATGGCCCCATTATCGAGCCGGATCTGAATGTGCTGACCATCACCCCGATTTGTCCCCTCAGCTTGTCCAGTCGCCCGATTGTGATTGGGGGCAAGTCAGTTGTGGAGATTTGGCCGCTCTCGGATCCGGAGGGATTGACCCATTTGTGGACCGATGGGGTCATGGCCCAGAGTATTAACCCCGGCCAGTGGGTGGAGATTATGCAGGCCCCCACCCCGGTCAAGATGCTGATTTTGGAGCGGGATCTATCCTATTTTCGGACGCTGCGGGAGAAGCTGCAATGGGCGGGCAGCCGGATCCATATCCCTACCACCAATCATCGGCCCGATTAGGAGATCTAACTGGGTATAGCCCGATACATTCAGGGGCGGTATTGGCGGCTATCTGTAGTTCCATACAGATCAACCAAGACATCAGCAGAGAGGGCAGCCCATGACACGGGTACAGGTGGGATCCATCAAGTCGATGTGGCGGTATCCCGTTAAGTCGATGCTGGGGGAAGAGGTGGTGGAGACGGCCATCACTCGGCGGGGTCTGGCGGGGGATCGGGGTTATGCCCTGTTAGACCCACTCAGTGGCAGGGTGGCCAGTGCCAAAAATCCCAAAAAATGGGCCCGGCTGCTGGAGTTTCAGGCCGCGTTTGTGGAGCCACCCCAGAGCTATGAGTCTCTACCGCCGGTGACGGTGACACTGCCGACCGGGGAGGCCATCAGCAGCCATTCGCCAGAGATCAGTCAGGTGTTGTCTGGGATCCTGGGGCGTCAAGTCCAGTGGTTGGCCAGCCCCCCCGAAGCCCCAGTGCTGGAGCAGTATTGGCCACCGGTGGAGGGCACCCCCCGTCAAGAGGTGTTTACAGATTTACAGATGCCAGGGGGGACTTTTTTTGATTCTTGTCGGATTCATGCCATTACCACCGCCACCCTGGCCCGCTTGCAGCAGCTTTATCCAGAGGGGTGCTTTGATCCCTGTCGTTTTCGTCCCAATCTGCTGATTGAGCCAGCCACAGAGGAGATTGCTTTTGTGGAGGATGCTTGGGTAGGCGGGATCCTGGCCATCGGTGAAACGGTGCGGCTGAAGATCGACACCTCTTGTCCGCGCTGTGTGGTGACAACATTGGCCCAATCGGGCTTACCGGCCGACCTCAATATCCTCCGCACCACTGCTCAGTACAACCAGGTGATTGCCGGGATCCGCCTGTCTGTTTTGGAGATGGGCGCCCTTCGGCAGGGGGATCCGGTTTGGCTGGAGGGATCCTAGTTTTTCTCACGGGCACCGATAATTTCGCTATGGTAAGTACGGTGACTTTGGAGACATCAGGATCCAGCCATGGCACTGCGTTTTTGCAAGTCTCGCACTTATCATGATCCGTTGCATGGGGCCATCAGCTTGGATGGGGGGGATCCGGCTGAGGCTCTGTTGATTCGGCTGATCGATGCCCCAGCGTTTCAACGGTTGCGGCGGATCCGGCAGTTGGATGCAGCTTCATTTACCTTTCATGGGGCAGAGGGATCCCGGTTTACCCATTCGGTGGGGGTGCTGCATACGGCGCGGCGGGTGTTTGATAAGTTGGCAAAACGCCATACGGATCTGCGGCCCTATCGGGCACTGGTCTTGGCCTCTGCGCTTTTGCACGATATTGGCCATAGTCCCTTCAGCCATGCGGGGGAGGAGATGTTTGGCTGTCACCATGAGCACTGGACACGGCGGATCATCGCTGAAGATCCGGTGATTAGAGGGTTGTTGGAGGAGTTTGATCCAGCTCTGCCTGGGCAGATGCAGCAGGTGATCCAAAAGAGTTTTGGCTTGCCGATTGTGGGGCAGATTGTTTCGAGTCAGTTGGACTGTGATCGGCTGGACTACCTATTGCGGGACAGTCTGTTGACGGGGGCGCAGTATGGCCGTCTGGATCTGGATCGGATTATCACCGTCTTGGACTATGACCCTGAGACTGGATCCCTAAAAATCTCGGCCCGTAAAGGGCTAGGCCCGATTGAGCACTATTTGGTGGTGCGCTATTTCATGTATACCCAGGTCTATCAACATCCCAAGAGTTTGGCGGCTCGGTTTGTGCAGGATCGGTTATTTCATCGGGCACGGTTGTTGTACCAAGCGGGTGAACTGAACTTGGATCCGATCCTGGCCGCTTGGATGTCTCAGACTGTTGATGATCTGCCCTTGCCCCTCTACTTGGCCGCAGATGATGTCATGTTTAGCTATCCGCTCCGGTTTTGGAGCCAGGGATCCCAGTGGGGGCAGTGGGGCACCGAGGATCCAATTTTGCAGGATCTCTCCCGTCGCTATCTGGAGCGGGATCTATTTAAGGGTCTCAATATCTCCTATCTGGATGCTCAGCAGCGGGATCAAGTGTTGCAGGGGTTGCGGCAGCGGGTCAGCCAAGACAGTCTGGATCCGGCCTACTATGTGGGCTTGCGTTCCAGCCGCATCCAGGGCTACAGCCTCTATCACCAAGGGATCCAGCTTCATACCGAGCGCGGCCCCCGCGAGATCGCCGAACTCTCAGCTCTGGTCAAAGCCCTGGTGGACACCCGCCCCCAAGAATGGCTGATCTTTCCCCATCGCTACCGAGAGTGGGTGGAAACCCTACTGGAAAAATCCAATCACTGAAAATCACTGAAACAGTCCATAAACCCAGGCCCCAACAGGATTCTCACCAATTCTCGTGCAGATCTGATTCAGAGCAGCGTTTCTCAATCCTTCCGCTTGCTCCGCATGAAACTGTTAGGATAAGTTCAGAGAGAACCTCGCAAAGTTTCACCTGAGTAACTGATTAACCTCAGCCTCTCAAAATGAGCCTTATTACTCACTTTTAGCTGTCTTTTATCGATCAAAAGCCTCGGATCCTTTTTGCTAGCCTTGACTAACCTGCTCACCGGAGATGGCCTGTGATGACTTTGTTTTCTGACTTTCGTAAGCTCAGTTGCATGGAATGTCAATCTGGAGCGGGATTAGGATTTGATTTTGAGATGGCTTTTCAGCCAATTGTTGATATCAATTCTCAGACTGTTTTTGCCCAAGAAGCTCTGGTGCGAGGGGTGAATAATGAACCCGCAGCAGCTATTTTTGAGGGGGTCAATGACAGTAACCGCTATCGATTTGACCAAGCCTGCCGAGTCAAAGCCATCCAAGGGGCAGCGAAACTAGGGATCCAGTCGGCCCTCAATATCAACTTTATGCCCAATGCTGTCTATCGGCCTGAGTTATGTATTCGGACCACGGTTGAGGCTGCCCAGACCTTTGGATTTCCAATTGAGCAGATCATTTTTGAGTTTACCGAAAACGAGGAAGTGATGGATCACAATCACCTGCGATCTATTGTGGACTATTACAAAAGTCGTGGATTTCGGACAGCCATTGACGACTTCGGGGCCGGCTACTCTGGGCTGAATCTATTGGCAGAGTTACAAACGGATTTTGTCAAGATTGATGGTAACTTAATTCGGGATATTCATCTTGATAAAACCCGACGGATCATCGCCAAAGGGATCACAACAATTTGTCACGAGTTGGGCATTGAGGTAATTGCCGAGTGTGTGGAATCGGTGGAGGAGGTCAAGGTTCTGAGGGATTTTGGCATTCGTTTGTTTCAGGGCTACTACTTTGCTCGGCCAGCTTTTCAGGCCCAATCCCCTGTGGATCCCGATGCCTATGCTCAGCTCCATTGAATCTATGTGATTGAGTGCTCACTGCTGAGGCCCATCACATATCACTGGTCAAATCACCACCAAACCAAAAAGAACAATCCCGCTAGGACGCCTGCAATCACCCAACAGCCATACCAGAAAGCCGGGTGGCTGGTGATGCGATCCCCCTGGTTGGAGCTAAACACGGATAGATCCAGCATCGGGGCAATGCCACGCCGAAACCAGCCCACTGCGGATCCCTTGCGGCCAATCAGCCCGCTGACTTTGCTGGCCCCGAAGAAGAAGTTGCCAATCGGCCCAAACCGCGAGGAATAACGCAACAGGATCATCCCGGTGGGATCCTGCATTTTTAGCTCGGATCCGGCCACATAACCCGCATTGCCCCGGCCAATTAACTTACCCTCAATCTGGATCGGGATCCCGCGCAGGGGGCTGGCATAGGGATTGCTCATGGCCCGCAGCACATTGGTCTCCACCAGATTGACCAAGCGAGGGAACATCACGGTCATTTTGACCATCAGGCCCAAGCTAGCCCCCAACAAAATCAGACCCACAGGCACCGTGATCACACGGGAGGACTCGCTACCCAAAGTCAGGGCGATCCCCCCCAAAAAGCCCAAAATTCCCCCGATCCAGGGGGCATTCATCAGGGCCACATCCATGGCAAAGCCTCCATAAAGGCGGCCCTTATCCAGCTCCTTGCCCTTGCGGATCACCTTGGCCATATCAAACTCTGCCGGGATCCCCAGTTGTTCAGCATAGGTGCTGAGGGCACGCACCCGCTTTCCAGTTAGAGGATGGGTGGAATTCAGCTCCATCCAGCCCCCCCAGGGGTTAAACATATCCCACAAAAACACCTTACCCACCTGGTCGGGACGGGCCGCCACCCGATAGGCGGTGCCTGAGGCGGTGGCCGAACGAGCGTCAGAGATACCCAGAGCGCGGGTGCCCTCCAACAGCCGTCGGGAACGGGCGGTCACTTCTTCATTGCTTTCTTGTCGTTCTCCCTCTTGAACAATGCCATAGGCGATCTTGACCAGAGCACGGCTGAGGGCATTGGGGTTACCGGTCACCTCAGCGGCAAAATGATCAGCAAAATACTCTCGCACCCGCGACAGATACAGCACCAAATAGGTGCCCACAATATAAAAAACGTAGGCTACGGTTGCCAGGTTGCGGATATTACGGGCGGCTTTGCTATCGCCCCGCACCCGCTCCCGCAAAAAGACATAGAGCAAATAGGTGATCTGCACCAAGGTCGAGGCCAAGGTCATCACCGCAAAATCCCAGTGGACGATATGGCCGATCTCATGGGCATAAACCGTCGCCACCTCATCGTCATCGAGGTAGGTAAACAAACCCTCGCTCACCACCAGTCGGGCCGAGTTGGGAAAGTTGCCGTAGGTAAAAGCCGTGGGATTTTGATCTCGAATCAGCCCCAGTTTTGGCTCTTTGATCCGGTGTTTGGCGCAGACCCGCTGGATCATATCGGCGGTTTCGGGACTGCGCTGGGCCACATAGTCAAGCGGGATCCATTCGGTGCCATAGAGCCACTTTTGAGTCAGATCCATGATCCAAGGCCCAATCAAAAAGAAAATGGCGTTGAAGGCCAGCGTAATCACCACACTCACCACCAACCAGCCCAGCCCAAAGCCCCCGTCAGACACCGATCCCAGCACCGCCATGGTCAGCACCAGCACCATCCCTGCCAACAGAGCCAGCGTTACTCCAGAGGCCAAAGCCAGGTTTCCGGCAAAGCTAGCCACCTTGAGGGGCAGACCGATCTGGGCCGCTCGACTGGCCTTGGGCAGCGATTCGGTGGCCCCACGGATCCGCGAGGACTGGGCCGCAGACCCGCCTGGGGATCCAGCTTCAGCCTTGGGATCTGGATTGGGATCCGCTTGAGTTGGCAGGTCGGGTTGGAGTGCCCCCAGTTCCCTCAGGGTTTTGTCGGAGTCATAGCAGTAGCGACTCAGCCAGATGGCAAAATCCTTGAGGTACTTTTCGTCCAGGTGTTGAATCTGCTGCAACCAACTGCGCACTGGGCCAGTCATCTCAGCCGGATCGATCTCGATGGCAGCCGGATCCTTGAGAAACGCCTCCATCCGGGGCAAGACAAACTGCTTTTCGGCAGAGGACAGATCGTGAAAAACTTTGACCAGGGTTTTGACCGACTCATGGGGATCCTTGAGGCCACTGGTACGGATCAGCAGGTCATTGCGGGTGAACTTGTAAGCCGAGAGGTCAAGTGATTCTGGAACTGAGGATCCATCCGGGTGAATCAGTGGAGCCACCATCGTCGGGCGAGCCGAGGATCGATCTTGGGATTCATGATCTGCGGATTCACGGTCTGCTGGATCCGCCTCAGCTTGAGATGGAAACCGGGAACCAGCGGCTTTCTGACTGGCTCCATCGCTAACCAAATTGTTGACCAAAGGGATCCGGGCCTGCCAATCGGGATCCCGCTTGCCTTTTTCGCGGCTGTAGAGAGCCAAGGTGGTGAGCTTTGGATCCTGCAAGCTCAGCAGAGCCGTTTTGAACCAGTCGGCCAGAGCATCGTGATCCACCGCCCCCAAGTCGGGATCCCGGTTGAGCATGATCATGATGTGAGGATCTTTACGTTTGGCCTGCAAGACAATTTGGTCGGTATTGAGGGCATCTTGCAGCAGTTGGGTCAGTTCGGCGTCCGTCATGGGATCCCTCGCGGGTGAGGCAATGTGAAACTTGGTGAAACTTGATTGAGAATCAGGGCCAAACACAATTGACCCGCCAGACACCCATGATTTTGCCCCATTCTCAGAGAAAGCGGAAACCCCCATCACCAAGAATTGTTTTCTGACTCAGAATCTTAATCATTTCAAGTCACTGCAAAGCTACTGACCAGGCTTTTGGGGCCAAGCATCAAAAAAGAACTAGCAGATGTGGATCATTGAAACCCACAACCAGAACAAGCCCCAGGACAAATCAGAGGTGACCCAGCCGCAGTCGGATCCAAGTCCAAGCGGGGCAGTACAATCAGCACGGAGGAGGAACAGA
>CAZODP010000095.1:0-1922 GCA_964578595.1 uncultured bacterium | reverse complement strand
GCAGTCGGATCCAAGTCCAAGCGGGGCAGTACAATCAGCACGGAGGAGGAACAGAGGAGCAGAAGCCATGCCGCTACGTCAGCTTCAACAGGGTCAGCTTCAACGGGGGATCCTGGCGATCTTGATCTGGCTCGCTCTGGCCTTTTTGGGGATCGGCATCTGGCTGGCGTCCCAAAGCCCTCTCACCCTTTTGCAGGCCCAGACTCAAGCTCCCAGTTTGATCAGCTTAGTGCCCCGTTCCGCCACCGTGGTGGCCGCCATCACCACCCCCTTGCAGGATCTGGAAGCCTTTCATCAAGCGGCTGTCAGTGACAACCAACGCCGTCGGATCCATCAGCTCTGGCGGCGAGCACTCTCGACTCAATCTCCTGGATTGGGGGGATCTTTTTTAAAGTTGGGAGATCTGAGCTTTGAGCGCGATATCCGGCCTTGGCTGGGATCTAATCTAGTTTGGGCACAAGTCCCGAATGGGGACAGCTCCGGCACCCTACTCATTTTGGAAACTGAGGATCCTGAACAGTCCAATTTCAGCCTCAATCTACTCTGGCAGCGGTTGGATCTGGCGGGGATCCCGTTTCACCTCAGTCTCTATAAAGGGGTGCAGATTCTAGCAACCGACCCTGCAAAAGAGCAAGAAGATCGAGCAGCGCTGGCAACAGCGGCCTTTGGCAACCTCGCCATTTTGATTGCCGATGACGAGCACCTGATCGAGACGGCGATTGATGCGTGGCAGATACCCAGCCTTTCTTTGTCCACCCTGGCTGCTCACAGTCGTACTCTGCCCAGTCAGGGGGTGGGCTGGCTCTACTGGCACCCCCTCCAAGCGCAGGGTTTAGGATCCCCGGATGTGGCACTGAGCTTGGGGCTAGAGGTGGCCTTTGACGGCATCCATCTCGAAACCCTGGCCCACGGGATGGCGGCCTCCTTCGATCCGGTTCAAACGGTTCAGACCCAACCCCTCCTGACCCATATCCCCCCCCAAGCAGGCTTGATCCTAACCGGGAAAAATCTCGGATCCGCCTTTGATCCCCCTCAGGCGATGGCCAACCTGCCCGTCTGGCTGACCAACCATCCACCGGAGATAGAGATCAATTGGACTGAAGATTGGAGAGATTTGACAGGAGGATATGCTCTGGCTTTGGTGCCGGGAACTGGCCCTCAACCGGATTGGATCCTGGTGGCCCAAGATGTCCAAAATACAGCCCAAAATGCCGCCAAAATAGTCGAAAAACTAGATCAAAAAGCCACCAATGCTGGCCTACAAGTGAAGACAATGGCAACCGATCAAGAGCCTATCACCGCTTGGTTTGGGGCCGATGTTACCGGTTTAGATCAGTCCCTAGCCCTCAACCAGGATCCCACCCTTGTCATCCTGGCCAGCGACCCGGATCCTCAGCCCATTCCCCTGACGCTGGAAGGCTCGATGCCAGAGCCAGCCCCCGTTCAACCTGCACCTGAGCCGACTTTGGATCCCGTGGCCAGCCCAGAGCCGAGTCCACTTCCAAGTCCGCTGCCCAGCCCACCGCCCGCCCCCAAGCTGCCCCCAGCTCTGCTCTATCACCGGATCCAAGACAACCTACTCTATCTGAGCAACTCTCAATCTCTTTTGGAGCAAGCGATCCAAGGGCCAGGGATCCCGTCTTCCAAACTCTGGCAACAGGCCAGTCGTCACCTCAGCCCGCAGGATCAGGGCTTGCTGTACGTCAATACCGCAGTGGCCAAAACCTGGACAGGCTATCCATCTCTCCCCATCACTCAAGGGTTAGACATCGCCGCAACCCTGGGGATCCCACTGCCCAGCACCCTACTTTGGGGGATCCAAAGCTCTGAAACCATCGGCCATAGCCCCAGCGGTGAAATTCAAACCCAATCAGGCCGGGCCTGGTTACACTACCGCTAAACTTTTATTTCCAGTCTCAACC
>CAZODP010000094.1:0-12155 GCA_964578595.1 uncultured bacterium | reverse complement strand
TCGTCCGTATTCTACCTTCTAGGGCGTGGTTGGTATTTCAGGGAAGGGCTGTAAGTCGGTCTCGGATATGAATGGTGCCCATGATAAATCGGATGATCGGGATCCTCTGGTATCTTTGCCAGGGCAAGAGCTGCTGGGCCAAGCATGGTTTGTGGGTGCCCCTGATCCGGTTTTAGTCCTCGATCAGCAGGGGTATATTTTGGCCCTCAATCCAGCGGCTCGCAGAGTGTTGGGCTGGGGGACTGATCAAGAATGGGTGCAGGAGCGTCTTGGGATTGAATGGCACAGTGGCCAGCCCCAGTGGGGAGAGTTGAGCTTGGGGACCACGGGCAGGATCCTGGAGTATGCTCTTGCTCCGGTGGCCGATCGGTTGCTTTTGATCGGACGAGATGTGACTGAGCGGAAGGCAATGGAGCAACAGCTTCGGGTTAGCCAGCTTCAATACGAAACTGTTTTTAAGATATTGCCAGCGGGGGTTTCGATTACTGATGATCAGGGCCATTTGATTCAGGTCAATTTAGCCTCAGAGGCCATTTTAGGGATCCCGGCAGATGAGCACAATCGTCGCACCTATGACGAACCCAAATGGCAGATGCTGCGCCCCGATGGATCCTCGATGCCCCCCGCAGAATATCCGGCGGTGATCGCGCTCCAAGAGGGAAGAACTGTTGTAGCCCAAGAACAAGGTATTGTTTGGCCGGATGGCCACACCAAATGGATCGAAACCAGTGCCACCCCGATCCCGCTGCAGGGCTATGGGGTTGCCATCACCTATATCGACATCACAGAACGCAAAATTGCTCAACAAAAACTCCATGATCAAGCCCTGCGCGAACAAGCCTTGAGTGCCGTCATCCAGGCCATCCGAGGATCCCTAGATTTGGAGCAGATATTTGAAACGGCAGTCCTTCATATCGCTCACTTTTTGGGCAGTAAAGTCAGTATCGTAAAGTATTTGCCAGATCAAAACTGTTGGCGACCTCTCGCAAAAAGTTATCAAGCTCAAGATATTCATTCTGACAAAACAGATGTGGAGCTGATGGAGGATATTCCCGATCAAAACAATCCTTTTTCGGAGCAACTCAAACGGGGCCAAGTTATTCAAATCACTAACTCCAGCCTCATTCAGGATCCCGTCAATCAAGAAATTGCTAAAATCTTTCCGGGAGCTTGGTTACTCGTCCCCATCCATGTCAACGGCAAAACGTGGGGCAGCCTCACCCAATACCAGCTCTCACCAGCGGCCCATTGGCAGCCTGAAGATGTCACCTTAGCGGAACGGATCGCTCAGCAATTGGCGATGGCCATCCAGCAAGCGGAGATCCACCACCAATTACAGATTTTGAATGCAAGTCTTGAGCAGCAAGTCCGACAGAGAACTCAAGATTTGGAGAAAGCCCTCCAGTTTGAAGCTGCCCTCAAACGGGTTATAGATCGAGTGCGAATTAGCCTAGATGAGAGCCAGATACTGGATTCCGCCGTCGAAGAACTAGGCCGGATCCTGGGATTGCAGTGCTGTGATGCAGGTATCTACAGCGAGGATGGCACGGTATCAACCATCTACCACGAATACACTCATTTATTTGACTCGGCAAAAGGTTTTAGATTCGCAATTACTGATAGCTTTCATGCTGATCTTTATCCCCTCCTTTTCTCGGGTGCAATAACCCAATTTTGTGACTTGGTTGACTTTAGCTACCGTAAAAACCAGCAAGGGAAAACAAGGCTAGCCTGTGCCCTTCGAGACGAACACACAATCTATGGGGATCTATGGATGTTAAAGTTCACTTCAGAGGCATTTAGTCCTCAAGAACTGGATCTGATCGAACAGGTGGCGACTCAATGTACAGTTGCTATCCGACAGGCGCGTCTCTATCAAGAGTCCCAATCTCAAGTTGTCAAATTGCAAGAATTGAATCAACTAAAAGAAGATTTTATCCATACCATTTCTCATGAATTGCGTACCCCTCTTGCCAGTATGAAAGTTGCCCTCAAAATGCTAGAAATCTATCAATATCAGCCAGAACGACAAGGCCGTTATCTCAATATCCTCAAAGCTGAATGGGATCGGGAGTTAACCCTTGTCAATGAACTCCTTGAGCTGCAATCGCTGGAATCTGGGATCCGCTCGCCGGAGGAATTGAGCTGGATTGTGATTCAAGAATGGCTCCCCCCTTTGATGGAACCGTTTTATCTGCGCTGTAGGGAGCGATCTCAGATTTTTGAGGTGCACTGGGATCCTGTAGCGGTGATGACGGATCCTAATCTTTTGCAGCGGGTGATCTTAGAACTCCTGAATAATGCTTGCAAATATACTCCGCCAGAGCATCGGATCCGGCTCAATATCCAAGCGATTGAGGGTGGGATTCAGATCCAGGTGATCAACACAGGTGTGACGATCTCCCCTGACCAGCTTGCTCGCATCTTCGATAAGTTTCACCGCATCTCTGGACAGGATCATTTCAATCAAGGGGGTACGGGTTTGGGGTTGGCCCTGGCTCAAAAAGTGATGCAGGTGTTGCAGGGATCGATTTCAGTTTGTAGCCAAGATAACATTACAACTTTTACGCTGATTGTCCCGTCTCTCCCTCAACTTGAGAGCTAAATCTTGAGACCATCTAGATCCACCCCTAGCTCCCGCTCATAACCTGCTCATAAAAGTAGAGCTTGCCAAAAGGCGGAGTAGAGCGCACCGATAGCTCTCCCCCCTCCGTCTCTGACAAAAACTCCATCCCCACCTCCACCCAGGATCCCTGGGGTGAAGAGCTTATCAGGCCACCTCTTGAGCCACTCTGTCACCCTCACCAGGACTACCTGCAATCACAATCTGGATCCGTTAACACAGGCAAGAAGCGACGGATCCTTGGGATTCCCATCGAACTGGGCTTACCTTAAATCATGGATGTGTTTGAGACTGATAGATTCCTCATGGCAATTGAACAAAACAGGCTCCCAACGGGACTGATCTGTCAAGTCATCGGCTGGACGGGTCTGGGTTTTAGTTGGGTGAGTGGCGCAGTGGGATTGGCAGCCCCTCAGGTTCGGGTCAGTCCCACAGAGGCTCCGCTGGGATACACCTTTGTGGTGGAGGTGACGACATCGGATCCCCCACTACCGGATCCTGCGGTGATCATGGCCACCCCATCGGGTGAATCAAAACGCTATCCCATCTCCGATCTGGGATCCGGGCGATGGCGAGCACTACTGCCCTCCAGTCCGCTGGATCCACCGGGATCCCGGACGGTCGTGATTGAGGGCTTTGGGGTGGATCCGATTGAGACGAATTTAACGTTGCAGCCCCGCCAGTTTGCCACCCAATCGATTCGGCTTCCCCCTGGCAGCACCGTCTGGGCCAGCGAGATCGAATGGACCCAGGTGAATGGCTTTCGAGAACAGGTGACCCCCCACAAACATTGGCAGGGCTATTTTGTCCCGCCTGCTCAGGGGCCAACCACCACTCCCTACGGCGTGCGTCGCTACTACGATGGGGTTTTTGCCGAAAACTACTACCACCGGGGGCTGGACTATGCCGGGGCCGTGGGATCCCCAGTGGTGGCTCCAGCCGCAGGACGGGTGGGATTGGTGGGCTATGAGGCCGAGGGCTACCAGATCCATGGCAATACCATTGGCATCGATCACGGCCAAGGGGTGACCAGTGTTTTGCTGCATCTCAGTCGCATCGATGTTCAGGTGGGGGATTGGGTCGAGGCCGGTCAAGTGGTGGGCGGGATCGGAGCGACGGGCACCGCCACCGGGCCACATCTCCATTGGGGGCTGTTTGTCCACAATATCGCTGTGGATCCGATCCCCTGGCTGCATCTGGAAATGCCCTGATCTGGGATTATTGACAGCAAATCCCTCAGGAGTCCAAGGGTTGAATTGATGCCAGGGGTTTGATCCGTCAGGATCCGAGACCGGGGCAATTGGGCTGAAATGGGATCCAATTGGGGCCAAAATACCCAAAACGTCAGCTCTTTTGAGGGATTGAGATCCTCTATCGCGAGAAACTTGCTACCATAAGACTACTTTTAGCGTGGCAAACTCCCGACTGATGAAGGATTTGAGCCTGTTTCACGACCTTTTTGATCCCGATCATCAAGACAATACAGAATCGATTGCCCCGCTCGATGCTCTCAAGCAGCTCAATGAGATGGTCACCGAAGCCCTCTTAGCCCACCTGCGAGAACAGCCTCAGACCACCAGGGATCGGCTCAAACAAGCTTTGCCCCAACTGCTGCGGGCCATGTCGGCCTTAGGGGTGGATCCGGTCGAAGATCCGGGCGAGAAGCCCCAGGAGCCGGGTCAGCGGTTGGTGCATATCGATGGCAATCGGGTGCAGTTTCGGGTCAATGATGAGCTGCGGGGCAGTTGGAGCATTTGGTCGGTGGCGGATCTCAAGGAGGTCTGTCGTTTGGCGGAGGAGTTTGACTGTGGGCTGGTCTACTCTTTTATGGGCAGCCTTTCCCCTAGCCGGGTGGCGGAGGGTCGCCGCTTTGATCAAGGGGAATTGTTGGGGGGGGGTGAGGATCCTCTGGCCAGTTAGAGCTTCTCAGCCAAACGGATCCAGCTCAAGATAGGATCCCTTGAGCACCTGTTGGGGGCGTGGCCATGCCTGACTTTTTGAGGGGATCCCATCTGTTGCAGAGGATCCGGCTTCTGGATCCGACTCAAAACTTAGATCAGATCACCGATGTCTATCTCAAAAACGGCAGCATCCAAGCCTTAGGATCCTCTCTGTCATCTTTGGATCGACCCTCAAATACCCAGCAGCACCGCGCCGAATCCTGGATCCTGGCCCCTGGTCTGGTGGATCTCTATGCCCACTCCGGTGAACCCGGTTACGAGCAGCGGCAAACCCTATCATCGCTGGCCCAATCTGCCTTGATGGGAGGGTATGCGCGAGTGGGGCTACTGCCCACCACTGATCCCCCCTTGGATAGCATTGAAGCCCTCAGAGCCTTTCAGTCGAAATCCCAAGGGATCCAACCCTGCCCCCAATGGCTGCCCCTGGCTGCCCTCACCCGTTACGGCAACACCAATCTCAACTCAACCCTGACGGAACTGGGAGAACTGGCCCAGTCTGAGATCGCCGGATTTTGTCATGATCGACCCCTGCCTTCTCTGCTTTTGATTCAGCGGATCCTGGAGTATTTGCAACCGATGGATAAACCCCTGCTGCTGTGGCCCTGGGATCCGACTCAGGTGGGGGATGGTCTGATCTATGAAGGGGATGTCTCGCTGCGATTGGGGCTGCAAGGGATGCCGGTGACCGCCGAAACCAGCCGCGTGGCCAGCCTGATAGAGTTGGTTCGCCGCACCCCCACCCCTGTTCATCTGATGCGGATCTCCTGTGCCCGCAGTCTGGATCTGATTGCCCAAGCCCAGTCCGATGGCCTGCCCATCACCGCCAGTGTCACCTGGAATCACCTCTTGCTCTGTGATCAAGCGATTCAACTTCATGCCTATCACCCTGCCCTCAGACTGGATCCGCCATTGGGGAGTGAAGCCAATCGCCAGGCTCTGATCGAGGGTCTCAAAGCTGGGATCCTGTCGGCCATTGCCACCGATCACCAAGCCTTTACGTTTGAAGAAAAATCCCTCCCCTTTGGGGATGCGCCGCCGGGAGCGATGGGTCTCGAACTGGCCCTGCCCCTGCTCTGGCAAAACCTGTCCACTACCCTGTCCCCCCTCACCCTCTGGGGATCCCTGACCCAAGGGCCACTCAACTGTCTCAGACAATCTCTGGATCCCATCTTGCCCGGATCCCACCCCAGCCTTGTGATCTTTGACCCTCAGTCCCGATGGACGGTCAATGCAGAAACCATTGGATCCCAATCCCATTCCACGCCGTGGTGGGGGCAAACCCTAGCCGGAAAAGTCCTGGCCCATCTGCCTGCTACCCCACCTCAACTTTGACTCCAACGTTGAAATGGATGGCGACGAGAATACTGCGTGAATACTGATCGATTCATCATAATGAATGAAATGATGATCACTTTTGCATGGGCTGACCAGGGATCCTGATGGGTGTTCCATTTGTCTATCATCCCGACTATGTGGCCCCATTGCCCTCCACTCACCGCTTTCCGATGGGTAAGTTTGGCATGCTGAGGCAGTACCTATTAGAGCAACGGATCGCCAACCCTGAGGATATTCATGTCCCCACCTGCCCCCCGCTGGAGTGGATCCAGTCTGTCCATGAGGCTGGCTATGTTACGGACTATTGCCAGGGAACGTTGGATCCCCGTGCCCTGCGTCGGATTGGATTGCCCTGGACGCCAGAAGTCGTGCGCCGCACCTGTACCGCTGTGGGGGGAACTCTGCTCACGGCTCAATTGGCCCTCCAGCACGGCATCGCTTGCAATACGGCTGGGGGCACCCACCATGCCTTTCCGGGCTACGGATCCGGTTTTTGTATTTTTAATGATTTGGCGATTACCGCTCGTCTCTTGCGGCAGTGGGGCCAGGTGGAAAAGATTTTGATCCTTGATCTCGATGTCCATCAGGGGGATGGCACGGCGGTGATCTTTCAATCGGATCCCAGTGTGTTTACGTTTTCGATGCACTGCGGGGCCAATTTTCCGGGCACCAAGCAGCAGAGTGATCTGGATGTGGCCTTACCGGTGGGGATGGAGGATGACCACTATCTGCGAACACTGGATCAGTATTTGCCAGATTTATTAAGCCATGTCCGGCCTGATTTGGTGCTCTATGATGCTGGGGTGGATCCGCATGTGGGGGATAGCCTGGGCAAATTGGCTCTGACCAATACAGGTCTCTACTGCCGGGAGATGCAGGTGCTGAGAGCTTGTCTGGCGGGGGGCTATCCGGTAGCCTGTGTGATTGGGGGAGGCTATGCACCAGATTTGATGGGATTGGTGGAGCGTCATGCTCTGCTGCATCGTGCCGCTGTGGAGATGGCCCGCACTTACTTGTAAGAACGAGCTGGCTATACAGAATGTTTTTGCCTACCTAGAGCCATAGACGTTGTGAATAACCCTGAGATTAAAATTACCATAAGTTGAATCTATCCAATAGGACACCAGATATGGATCCCAATGCTCCGATTGCCTTTCAAGTGGGCATTAGTGTTTTAGTTTTCTTGCTGGCAACTTTTATTTGGCCGATCCTCAAAATTACATTGATCCAGAAGAGTAAGCCTTTTAGCCCTAGCCCCAGCGGGATCCATTTGGCGGTCAGCATTGGCATTGCCACCACCATGACCGCTATGTCTGTCTGGTCAGTGGTTTTAGCGACTTTTGGCCCCGCCGTTTTGGGCACCTGGAGCACCCCAGTTTGGGCACACAAAATCGGCTGGATCCTGTATTGTGCCAGCTTAGCTTTGGTGGTGACAGCTCAAGCTCAGATGGGCCAAACCTGGCGGATGGGGGCGATTCCCTCTGAGCAAGCATTTGTCAGCCACGGCATTTTTACCTGGATCCGGCATCCGATTTATACCGGCATGTGCGGCATTTTGTTGGGCTATGTTTTTTTGGTGCCCTCCCCTTGGTTGGTGATGGGTTTTTTGCAATTTGTCTGGCTGGTGATGCTGCAATCGATGCTGGAAGAACGCGCCCTGATCGAGCAATTTGGCGACTCCTATCGCCGATATATGCAAACTGTCGGATCCTTTCTGCCCCAACTTTTTAGGTCTATCCCCCAACCCGAAAATATCTCGGATCCGGTCAATGTTTCGTCGCCAGATTAGCCGCTGAGGATCCTTGGCTTTGGGCGCGGCTCACACACTTGCGATAGGCGACTTCGAGGGCATCTGAGGGCACATGGATCTCATCTGAGAGCTTTTGCGGCCAGGATCCCACCGGTTGACTGCTCACCGCTTTATTGTCCTGAATAAAGGTTTTGACCACATCGCTGCGCATAAACGGATCCGCCAAAGGTGTGCGCACAAAATTGCGAATGTGTAGCCATTGGGTCACCGTCTGGCAGTCGCTGATCGGCACATGGGCCATCCACAACACAAAATGAAATTGAGCAAACTCCAGATCCACCCGCGTGATATTGGGCAGATAAAACGTGCCCCGAAAGGATCCTTTGGGAGGATTATTGCCCAAGATTAGCTTGAGACTGTAGGCCGGTTTGGTCTCAAAATAGATCGTCCCGCTGGCACTCCACTCCTGCCGCTCCAGCTTGTAATGTTTCACCATCGGCGATTGCTTATTGCCAAAAGCGGTGCTGTGCACAAAGGGTGCATGGGCCATATCAATGGTGTTGGCCAAGGCCCGCGTATAGTGCCCATCCCAGACAAAACTGCCCCGAATGGTGCGCCAACCCGGTTGGTCAAACTCCGGTAGATCCGGGATCCCAGGGCACATCGCCGGATCCGCCTCCCCCCAAAACAACCAGATCAGCCCATAACGCTCCCGCACCGGATAAGACCGCAGCCGCGCCCGCAATGGGATAGGGATCCCCGGTGGATTGGCCGGAATCTCAGTGCAGGATCCATCCGGCTCATACCGCCAACCGTGATAGGGACAGCGGATACAATTGCCCTCCACCCACCCCTGATCGAGGGCCGAATGGCGATGGGCACAGCGACGATCCAAAGCAAAAAGCTCCCCCGATTCCCCGCGATAGAGCACAATCTCTCGGTCGAGTAAGGTGATCGCTTTGGGTTTTTGGGAGGTGACGGCCTCGCTGTGCTCCACCCCATACCAAAAGTTTTTGACCAAGCCATCAGTCATTGAAATCACAACCCTCTGGATCCGTTTTCTTTGCCATAGCTAGTTTGACATCTCAAGTTATGCCATCGTCAGCCATGAGTGAGTCCGAAATCAATCCAAATCCCGATCAGAGTCAAAGAGTATCCCTGAATACACTGACACGTAAGCTTGACGAAGAGCAACAGTGGGAGAGTCCAAGACCAGCCCATATTACACTCACATCCCTACTTTGGCTGTGATATAGCGCAGTCTGTTAAGTTCTTGTTACAAAGTGCCGATGGATTGCTACCGAACCTATACTTACGTCTATTCGCCCCAGAGGCTGCGGCTTCCGGCAGGATCCAATCCCCCTACATTGATTTAATTTTGACTAACTTTGGGATCCGGTGGTGAAGTATATGGGTTTTGGATCCGGAAATACACTGAATAAAATGCTTTTTTCCGATCCTTTAATGTGAATCAAATTGAGTCATTGGTCTAATGGTTGGGGCTTGCCAACTGTTACAAACTGCTATACATTACAATACGAATCTGATTTACTTGCAGGCTCTCTATGATTTAGCAAGTCAGAATTATCTTTTTTGCTTGGATCCTTGGATTTGAAGCTTAGGTTTCTCTATCCATAATTTGCTCCACCTTGCATTTTGCAGTTGCCCCTTCATGCCAGAACAACATTCATGTCAACGGTGCTATACCCGATCTTTACGGCTATCAACGGGATCCTACTATTGCCTATTGGGCTTTGGATCTATAGTCAAACCCAGTCGTTTGAGATGCTGATTTTGTTGGTGTTGATGGTGGGGATCACCTACGATAATTTGATTGTCAGTATTGGCCGATGGCTGGGTGAAGGCAAGCTATTGCTTTGGATCAGTCAACCGAGATTCTTTCTGCATGTTTCCCTGACTCCGCTCACCACTTTGGCGGCCCTTTATCAGTGCAAGCATCTGGGGGTGACATGGAGCAGTTCCCCCCTGGTTTTACTCTCCCTCTGGGGGCTGAGCCTGGGGCTGATTATCTTTGACTTGGATACTTACTATCGAGATTTCAATCCGGTACCTATCTTTGAGCAAGGAACCTTGCGCTACACCAACGCTTCCGCCATAACGCCGCCGTTACCCGCCGTGATCACAGTGCTACTGGTATTAGGGATCGGTGCTCTGATCTGGCTGGAGACCGGCTGGGCTTGGTTGTGCTTAGCGGCTTTGGTGATGCTGATTGGCAGTGCTATCCCCCCGAAGTGGGCCGGGCCAGCCCTGGGATCCGGAGCTGAGTTGATGCTGATGATTGGGTTCTGGGCCACTGAGATCCACCTTCAGACGGGTGCCATCTAACCCTCATCCCCAAAGCGAAAAAAAACGGATCCGGTTGGATCCGCCCCAAAAACTAGAATCTGAGATCAGTCTAGCTCACAGATCAGGATCCAAATCGCTGGCATAGCAGGTGGATCCTTTGTGGCGATAGACATCATCGCTGATGGGCTGAAAACCCACATCGGGCATAATCTCAGGTGAGCCTGGAGAAAAGATTTTGGCAATCGCCCGAGATAACTGAAGGAAAAAGCGTCTCATTGATTTCATAGGCGGGATCCTCTTTGCTGTGTCCAGCAGTGTGGAACAGGGTCAGATATCCCGGCTCAAGCGGAGGTTTCTCAGCGAGTGAGTGTTACAAACTAGAGCCTCTGAGGGAGAGATGACAAACCGAACCCAACATTAGATAACCCGTAGATGACCTGTTGTGGCCAGTGACTTTGGTTTTATTGACCTTGGCTTTGTCCTACTTGGGTTCTATCGTGAGCAACCTGACAGACTCTCATGGATCAAAAAATCGAGAAAACCGGGCGAACCTGGGATATCAAAACCTCTGAAATGGTCTCTAAGTAGGATCCGAATGGCACAACTTTAGCTTGTTTTGTGCTTAGCTCAGATGCCGAAAAAGTCCAATGGCTGAGATGGTTTGACAGCTTGGAGAGGTGCATTTTGAGCATCGGATCCGGCTGATGGGCTGAAAGAATAGGTGCCTCCTTGCCTGAACCCTTATGTCTTTACAATACTGTGGAGCTTTCTTGAGATTCAAGAGCATCGCAACTGTTCTTAACCAAGAGAACTGATATCTTGCCCCAAAAGGTAGGGGACAGGCAGAACAGGGATCACCACAGACAGTGCCTTTGACAGTGTTGAGTCTCTGGAGTGCGTGCGTCGATTAGGCTTGCATGCTCTGCTGGGAGCTAGCAAAAGGCGACGTCTCCAAGATGGTCGCTGTTTCAATCACTTAGCCCGCCAGGGATCCCTATGCTCAGCAAAAGTTAGCAATCGCCAACGTTACAGGCAGCAGGATTATTGCCGGATCCGGTGCCATCTCCTAAACCTCCTCGGACGTTATTTGGAGTGTTACTTGGGACAAAGGTGTTGTTGGTCAGGGTCAATTTTCCTAAGCCATCAAAGTTTCGGATCCCACCGCCACTATTGGCTGAATTGCCAGTTATTTTGTTGCCGGAAGCAGTCACGGATCCCCTGAGCTGCTCAATTCCACCTCCACCTTCTGTGGCTTGATTGCCACTTAGAGTGCTATCTGAAATTGTCAATGTGGCATCAAAAATCTGGATCCCGCCGCCAAAATCGGCTGAATTTCCCTTAATGGTGGTACGAGCAATGGTGGCTGTTGAAGCCGGATTCCCTATCAGGATCCCTCCTCCGGTTCCGGCTTTGGCAAGGTTGTCGGTGATTGAGCTGTCATTGATGACCAATGTTCCAGGCTTGACAACTCCATCAACCTCAAAACTTCCATTGTTAATACCGCCGCCAAAGTCTGAACTGTTATTGCGGATTGTGCTGTTGGTAATTGTTAATGAACCTCCATTGAGGATCCCGCCACCTGAACGAGATGATGAATTGTTATTGATATCAACATTAGAAAGAGTCATTTGACCCAGCGAGTTTTGAGCAATAGCTCCACCAAACTCAGCAGAGTTTTGGGCGAATACTCCTCCTGTAATTTGTAGAATGCCATCGTTATCATTGACAATAGCACCTCCAGTACCTCCGATATCATCGACTCTTTTGCTTGAATTATTATTGAAAGTGCTGTCAAAGAGCGTCAGTTGACCACTATTTCCAATAGCTCCACCAGACTGAGCAGAGTTTTGGGTGAATACTCCTCCTGTAATTTGTAGAATGCCATCATTTCGATTGATAATAGCACCTCCAGTACCTCCTTTGTCATCGACTCTTTTGCTTGAATTATTATTGAAAGTGCTGTCAGAGATAGTCAGTTGACCTTGATTACCAATAGCTCCGCCAAACAGAGCAAAATTATTCTTGAACTGGCTATTCTTAATCGTCACCGAGGCATTTGTACTGATGTTTGCAGACTTAAATCCAACATCGATAGCACCTCCCGCGCCCCGTTCAGATTGATTATTGAGAAAAATGCTGTTGTCAATAGTTACCTTACTGCTGGCTCTAATGAAAAGAC
>CAZODP010000093.1:4369-12429 GCA_964578595.1 uncultured bacterium | reverse complement strand
AGGCAAGCGTTCAAACGCTTTCGACTTCGCTCAATCACTTCTCCTCTGACCTGCTCACCCCACATTTACCTGACAACATGGGCAAAGGTATCGAAAGAGTCCAGTGCCGCCCAACTAGCTGCCAAAATCATCAGGGCGTTACCATAAAGGTCTGTCCTTTTTTGAGCCAATACCGGATCCCTGATGTTTGACGCCCTGTCTGATCGTTTGGAAGCTGCCTGGAAATCCTTGCGAGGCCAGGATCGGATCACTGAGAGCAATATCACCGAGGCTCTAAAGGAGGTGCGCCGTGCCCTGCTCGAAGCGGATGTCAGCCTCAAGGTGGTGCGGCAGTTTGTGGAGGATGTGCGGCAGGCGGCACTGGGAGCCAATGTGATCATGGGGGTCAGCCCCGATCAGCAGTTTGTCAAAATCGTCCATGAGGAGCTGGTCAAGGTGATGGGGGAGGCCAATGCTCCTCTAGCCCAGGCTCAGGATCCCCCCACGATTATTTTGATGGCCGGATTGCAGGGCAGTGGCAAAACCACCACCTGCGCCAAGTTGGGCCTGTTTCTCAAAAAGAAGGGTCACAATCCCCTGATGGTAGCCGGGGATATCTACCGGCCAGCGGCGATTGATCAGCTCAAAACCTTAGGGGGTCAAATCGGGATCCCGGTTTTTGATCTGGGCCAGACGGATCCGGTGCAGATCGCCAAGCGGGGGGTGGCCCAGGCGCGGGCAGAGGGGCATGACTACGTGATCCTAGACACCGCAGGTCGGCTGCAAATTGATCTGGAGATGATGGCAGAACTGGAGCGGATCAAGGCGGAGGTCAAGCCCGACGAGATTTTGCTGGTGGTGGACGCCATGATCGGCCAGGAGGCGGCCAATCTGACCCAATCTTTTCACCAGCGACTGGGGATCACGGGGGCTGTGCTGACCAAGCTGGATGGGGATACCCGTGGGGGGGCCGCTCTATCCATTCGGCAGATTTCGGGCCAGCCGATCAAGTTTATGGGGGTGGGGGAGAAGGTGGAAGCCCTGGATCCCTTTTATCCCGATCGGATGGCCTCCCGGATCCTGGGTATGGGAGATGTGCTCAGTTTGGTGGAGAAGGCCCAGGAGGAGATCGATCTGTCGGATGCGGCCTCGATGGCGGAAAAAATGATGACCGCCCAATTTGACTTCACCGACTTTCTTAAGCAAATGCGCATGATCAAACGGCTCGGATCCCTGGGGGGCCTGATGAAGATGCTGCCGGGGATGGGCAAGATCAGCGACGATCAGCTACAAAAAGGCCAAGATCAACTGGCCTATGCCGAAGCCATGATCAACTCCATGACCCGCGAGGAACGCCGGGATCCCGACCTACTGGCCCGCAGTGTCAGCCGCAAACGCCGGGTTGCCGCCGGATCCGGTCACAAACTGGAGGAGGTCAGCAAGCTGATCAGCGACTTTCAGCGGATGCGGGACATGATGAAAATGATGGGATCCGGCGGTGGACTGCCGGGTCTGGGGGGAGGATTTGCGGGCGGTGGCCGCACCGATCCCAGTTGGCGGGGCAAATCTGGATCCAAGCCCAAAGATAGGGCACGGCCCAAAAAAGCTCCTAAGAAAAAGCGGGGGTTTGGGGGCTGATGATCGACGTGGGATCCCAGACTCAAGTGCGAGTCACGGCCCTGCCAGGGCATCGGGGGCGCGTCACAGGGCTGGTGGTGGATGAAACCGGATCCCGGCTGATCAGTGGGGGGCTAGATGGACTGATCAAAATCTGGGATCTGTCTACGCACCAATGCCTACAGACGTTGCGGGGGCACCGGCAGGGGATCAATACCCTCAGCTATGTGCCAGGTCTCCTGGTCAGCGGCGGGCGTGATGGTCTGATTGTGCTTTGGGATCTGGAGACGGGTCAGCTCCTCAAAACCCTAGATCTGGAGGTGGGTGGGATTCATCGCCTGGTGGTCTGCAAAGATCGGCAGCGATTGGTCATGGCTGGGGCACATCCCACCCTACTGATGCTGGATCTAGACCAGGGAGACGCCTATCACGCCCTCAAGGGACATCAGGGGGATGTTCACGCCCTAGCCCTGAGCCAGGGGGGATCCTGGTTGGCCAGTGGCGGGGATGACAGTACAGTGCTGATCTGGGATCTGTTGACCGGACAGCGGGTGCATCGGATCCCGGCTGGGATGATTGTGTTGGATCTCAGTTTTAGCCCGGATGGAGAGACGGTGGTGGCTGGGGGCGATGACTATGCCCTCAAACTTTGGGATTGGCGACGGGAGCTGCTGTTAGAAATCTGTCTCGATCACGACAACTGGATCCGGGCGGTGACCTTTAGTCCCGACGGTCAATGGCTGATATCAGCAGCGGATGACTACACCATCAACCTCCGCCATCTGCCCAGCGGCCAGCGGATCGGATCCTTGCGGGATAGTCTGGCCCGTCCCTGTGCAGTGGCCTGTCATCCCAATGGCACCACCCTGATCAGCGGCAACTTCAATGGCGACATCGCGATTTGGAGCTGGTCGCCCGCCAAGAGTAATTTTTTACAATAAATGCAGTGAATTGGGGGAGACTCTCACTCCCGAAGTCTCTCTTGACTCAGAGACTCATCTGCGGAGTCCGCTGACTTGCGGGTCTGTTCTAGGATCCAGGCTAGATAACCAACACTGACCTTTTCGGCAGCTAGCCCAATGATTTCTGGCTCTTGGTAAGGATGCAAGGCCCGGATCCGTTGTTCAGCCATTTCATACAAATGATTGGGGATTTTGAATAACACCAAACACTCGGTCTCTTGGCATAAGGATCCTTGCCAACCATAAATTGACTGCATCGGCGGCAACACTTGGGCGCAAGCCACCCACTTGTCTTCCACCAACCGGCGAGCCAACTGGATCCCCTGCTCTGGGGTGGCCACCGTTGTGATCAAAATCCAGAGAGGGGATACGTCAGTCATGGTCAAAAGGCTCCTTGCTTGCAATTATGACGACTCATGGTTTCAATCCTGGCCGATCAACCCTGTCTCAGCAGGTACGGCAATCCACATCTGGCCGAAAACCCCCTCCACTTGATTGGGCGGGGATCCCCCTACGGCTGTCCGGATCCAGCGGGATAGGATTTTGATCAGATTGTTAAGGATCCTGTGTCCCCCAGTGGAGGTCAGCACAGGTGAAGCTGTGGCCTTTTTTGAGCACCGTCAGGGATCAGTCCTAGAGCTGATCCGCTTGAGACAGACAAGACTACTGGCATCAAATCGGCACAGGCATAACAAGCGCAATTAGATCCGCACAGCCCGCAGCATATTGGTTGCACTAAGGAGACTCATTCATGGGAAAAGTCGTCGGAATTGACTTGGGCACCACCAACTCAGTGATCGCAGTGATGGAAGGGGGGCAACCCACCGTTATCGCCAACGCAGAAGGCACCCGCACCACACCGTCAGTGGTGGCCTTTACCAAAGATGGTGAGCGGCTGGTGGGTCAGATGGCCCGCCGACAAGGGGTGCTCAACCCAGAAAATACGTTTTATTCAGTCAAGCGATTCATCGGTCGCCGCTACAAAGAACTCAACCCAGAATCGCTGCAGGTGGCCTACAAAGTCTCCCAAGACGAGAAGGGCAATGTCAAAATCTATGCCCCTCGCCAGAGCAAGGAATTTGCCCCTGAAGAGATCTCGGCCATGGTGTTGCGCAAGTTGGTGGATGAGGCCAGTCGCTATCTGGGCCAGCCTGTGACCGAAGCGGTGATCACCGTTCCTGCCTACTTCAATGACTCCCAGCGGCAGGCCACCAAGGACGCTGGCAAAATCGCTGGCCTGGAGGTAAAGCGGATCATCAACGAACCCACCGCTGCTTCTTTGGCCTATGGGTTGGATCGCCGCAGCAACGAGACCATTTTGGTCTTTGACTTGGGGGGCGGTACCTTCGATGTGTCAGTTTTGGAAGTTGGAGATGGCGTGTTTGAGGTCAAGTCCACCAGCGGTGATACCCAGTTGGGTGGAGATGACTTTGACAAAAAGATCGTGGATTGGCTGGCGGAAGAATTCAAGAAATCTGAAGGGCTAGATTTGCGGGGTGACCGTCAGGCTCTGCAACGACTGACCGAAGCGGCCGAAAAAGCCAAAATTGAGCTGTCCAGTGTGGCTGAAACCAGCATCAACCTCCCCTTTATCACCGCCACCTCCGAAGGGCCAAAACACCTGGATATGCGGCTGTCTCGAGCTAAGTTCGAAGACATCTGCGCTGACTTGATCAGCCGCTGCCGCACCCCCGTCGAAAATGCCCTGCGGGATGCCAAGCTGAGCAAAACAGACATCAACGAAGTGGTGTTGGTGGGTGGATCCACCCGGATCCCAGCCATCAAAGCCTTGGTCAAGGAGCTGATCGGCAAGGATCCCAACGAAACCGTCAACCCTGATGAGGTGGTGGCGGTGGGGGCTGCCATCCAAGCCGGTGTGTTGTCGGGCGAAGTCAAGGATGTGCTGCTGCTGGATGTCACCCCGCTGTCTTTGGGGGTAGAAACCCTGGGCGGTGTGGCCACCAAGCTGATCCCCCGCAACACCACGGTGCCCACACGTAAGTCTGAGACCTTCTCCACGGCTGAAGATGGTCAGACCTCTGTGGAGATTCATGTGATCCAAGGGGAGCGGGAGATGGCACGGGACAACAAATCCTTGGGCCGCTTCAAGCTCGAAGGGATCCCACCCGCCCCCCGTGGCGTACCCCAGATTGAGGTGATCTTTGATATCGATGCCAACGGTATTTTGAATGTCACCGCCAAGGACAAGGGCACCGGCAAAGAGCAACGCATCTCCATCACAGGAGCCTCAACCTTAGACAATGCTGAGGTGGATCGGATGGTCAATGAGGCAGAAAAGTTTGCCGATGAGGATAAATCTCGCCGTGAGCAGATCGAACGACGCAACAAAGCTGACTCTTTGGCCTACCAAGCCGAACGGCAACTCAAGGAGATGGGAGACAAGATCCCTGCTGACAAGCGATCCAATATCCAAACTCTGCTCAATGAGCTGCGGGAGGGCATTGCCACCGAAAATGATGAGGTGATCCAGACCAAAGAAAAAGCTCTGCAAGAGGCTCTCTACGCCATGAGCAGCGAGCTATATCAGCAGGCCGGATCCCCCTCCGATGGCGGAGCTAGCTACGGCACTGCGGATCCTGGCCCCGGCGGATCCAGTGCTGGCAACGACGATGTGATTGATGCCGATTTCACGGAGTCCAACTAAGCGATCCTGTCCCTTTTGGTTGTTCTGTCAAGAAACTCCAGAGGCTGGGAGATAATGGGGGGCAGTGATTGAGCTGTCCCCTTTTTTGGACTTTGGATTTAACACTTGGGCCAACAGAGGATCTCTCAACCTTTTGTAAAGCCCTTTTGGACAGGATCCTGCAGAGGCTATCAGCAACGCTAGACACAACCTTCAGAAACTTCAGACCTAGAACGGGCGATGCAAAACTTCAAGGACTACTACTCCATCCTGGGCATTTCTAAGCAGGCTAGCTCTGATGAGATCAAGCAGGCTTATCGGAAGCTGGCCCGCAAGTATCACCCTGATGTCAATCCTGACAACCCTGAGGCTGAGGAGAAGTTCAAAGACGTCAGTGAAGCCTACGAGATCCTTTCAGATACCAGCAAACGCAAACAGTACGATCAGTTTGGCCAGTATTACCAGCAGGGGGGCTTTCGGCCTGGGGCCAATCCCTATGCTGGCGGCAGTCCATTCGGGGGCAGCCCGTTCACAGCGGATCCCGGCTTTGGGGGCTTTGGGGGCAATACCGTCGATTTCACCCAGTTTGATGATTTTCAGGAGTTTATCGACCAGCTCCTGGGTAAAGTGGGCACTCCGGGAGCCAGTGCTGGAGCAGGACGAGCCAGCGGTGGAGCCAATGTCAGCAACTATGATGCCGAGGCCACCATTCATCTCACCCTGCCTGAAGCCTATGAGGGGGGCAAAAAACGCCTCCGCGTCGAAGGGCGGGTCTTGGAGGTCAATATCCCCCCTGGGATCAGCCCTGGCAAAAAAGTGCGCCTGCGAGGACAAGGACATCCCAACCCCAGCGGTGGAGCGGGGGATCTCTATCTCAAGGTGGAGTTCAAAGAGCATCCCTTTTATCGACTGGAGGGATCCGATCTCTACTGTGATCTGCCGGTCAGTCCTAGTGAGGCGGTGTTGGGGGCGCAGGTGCCTGTTCCCACACTGGATGGGGAGGTGCGGCTGCGGATCCCCGCCGGGATCCAATCGGGGCGCAAGTTACGCCTGAGCGAAAAGGGTTTTCCTAAAGGCAAAGGCCAGCGGGGGGATCAATATGTGGTGGTGCAGATCGCCGTCCCCAGCCAGATTTCGGAGGCCGAAAAAGAACTCTACGAAAAACTGCAAGGGATCCAGTCCTACGATCCCCGGGCTGCCCTCAAGATTTGACAAAAGATTGATCAAAAATGGATCAGAGATATGGATCAGAGATCAAATGAGATTGCATGACTCTCATCCCCAGCCCTTTTGATCCCGATATCAGGTCGCCTGAGCACCAGGGTTTACCCAAAGGTCACATCTAGCAACATCATCAGCACAAATCCAATCATGATCCCCAACGTGCCCTCACGTTCGTGTCCCTGACGGTGGGATTCAGGAATGATTTCATCTGAGATCACGAACAGCATGGCCCCTGCCGCAAAGGCTAATCCCCAAGGCAAGAGCGGCTCAGCCACCGAGACCACACTGGCTCCAATCACACCCCCAATCGGCTCCACCAGCCCTGTCAGCAACGACACCCCCAGGGCATAGGCAGACGAATAGCCCTGCCCCACCAGCGCGGTGGCCACCACCAATCCTTCGGGCATATTTTGTAACGCAATTCCCATGGTCAGGCCCAAGCCCTGAACGGATCCCTCTGTGGATCCATACACCACCCCCACCGCCAATCCTTCTGGAAAGTTGTGGAGGGTAATGGCGATCACAAACAGCCAGATCCGGGCCAAATGAGCGGTATTGCTGCCCTCGACCCCCTTAAAAACGTGCTCGTGGGGAAAGTAGCGGTGAGCCAGCTCCAAAAACGCCCCCCCCAACAGCACCCCCACCACCATCACCGATCCGGCCCCAAAGTTAGAAAACCCCTGATCCAAAGCCGTCTGGATCCCGGGCACCAACAGCGAAAAAGCCGTGGCTGCCAACATCACCCCACCCCCAAACCCCAGCAGGATCCCCTGCAAGCGGGTGCCAATCTCCCGCACCAATAGAATAGGAAATGCTCCCAAGGGAGTGGCTAACCCAGCCGCCAGACTGGCCAAAAAGCCCGCCAAAATCGGGTGCATCACAGAACCTCAAGGTATAGATCGGATCCCAAGAGCGATCCCCAACTGTGATGAAGCCAATCTTTGGGATCCTGTCAGTTGGGATTCTTCTACTGTAGTGGGCTGTAATGGGCCTGAAGTTTTGAGAAGAATCCTGTGGGGGCTGTACACTGGGATCCTGGTCATCGCGTGTGGTTATTTCAGTATGGTTCGCAACAAACTCACAGAGCAGGATCAGCAGGCCATTGTGAGCCAGTACCGCACCTCTGATGCCACCACAGGTGCCCTAGCGGAGCAGTTTGGAGTCAGTGCCAGCACCATCACTCGCATCCTCAAAGAGGCCATCCCCGCCCGAGAGTATCAAGTCTTGGTGCGTTCCCGTCGCAGTGGCCCCACTCGCTCCAAATCGGTTTCGGATCCTGTCATCCCAGAGGCTTCATCCGAAGATTCACAACTGAGCTTGATCGATGGCAGGTTTGAGCAGGTTTCTGGAGAGGGCCACTCCGAAGAGACTGAAGATCCTGATCTTGAAGGTGAGATGGATCCAGAGGTTGCTCTTGATCAGGATAGGGCCGGGAATGACCTCAATCCAGAGCTAGACTTGGCCCCAGAAGAGAGTGTAGAGCCAGAAGAAGACCTTGATGACGAGGACTTTGATGAGGAAGAATCAGACGATGAAGAACTAGATGATGAATCTGAAGATCCAGAAACCATCGCACTGCGGGCCGAACTAGAGGATCCGCTGGAAAAGATCGGGTTTGAGGAGGATGACTCCCT
>CAZODP010000093.1:0-4269 GCA_964578595.1 uncultured bacterium | reverse complement strand
GACGAGCTAGAAACCTATGAACCGGATCCGACCCCTGCCCTGCAAGTTTTGTCCTTAGGGGATCTGGATTATCCACCTGTGTGCTATGTGGTGATCGACCGGCATCAGGAGCTGACCACCCGCCCATTGGAGGAGTTTACAGCGTTGGATCTATCGGCCCTGGCGGAGGAAGGGATCCCAGAGGAGGAGTTACGGCGGGCCAAGACATTGCCGATTTTTGATAGCCACCGGGTGGCGCGGCGGTTTTCGGATCTGTGCAAGCGGGATGGCAATGCCCCCCATCGGATCATTCAGTTTGAGGGGCGGACGCTGGTGGTGGCATCCCCTCAGCTCAAACGAAAAGGGATCACCCATCTATTGGTGGATGGCCAGATTTTTAGTCTGTGAGCAACCCCAATGATGCCCTGCAATGACGCTGCCCCTCAGCTCCTAAAACCATTTGCGCTGGACTACCCGATCCCAGAGGATAATGAGGCGATCCCGAACTGGGGATCCTTTGCTGGGTGAGAGGTGGCATGACTGAGGTAATTGTGGTGGGGGCGGGACCGGCGGGTCTGACGGCGGCGGATGCCCTCAGTGATCGATATCTGTTAGCAGGGCTATGGGCGGATCAGGCCGTATCCCTAGAAGCTACAGGATCTATCGGGTCTGTCAATTTAAGCCCAAGTTTAAGCCCAAGTTTAAACCCAAGAATCTCTGCATTGCGGCTGACAGTGCTGGAACGGGATCCGCAGTGGGTGGGGGGGATTTCCCGAACATCGGAGTACAAAGGCTATCGGTTTGATATCGGGGGGCATCGGTTTTTTTCTAAGTCTTCTGAGGTGGAGGCTCTGTGGACCTATTGGCTAGGGGATGAGATGAGAGTCTGCCAAAGGCTATCCCGGATTTACTACAACCAAAAGTTTTTTGATTACCCGATCCGCCCCCTTGATGTATTTGCCAAATTGGGGATAGTCGAAACGGCTCTATGTATATGGAGCTATCTACGTGCTCGTTTGCAACCCCGAACTGATGTGGTTTCATTTGAAGACTGGGTTATTGATCAATTTGGGCAGCGACTTTATCAAACATTTTTTAAGACCTACACCGAAAAAGTCTGGGGGATCCGCTGTGATCAGATCAGTGCAGACTGGGCAGCCCAACGGATTAAAGGACTTTCGATGGCCTCTTTGGTGCGCTCATGGGTCACTCCCAAACCTCGCCAACGGGCCAATCTGATCAAAACCCTGATCCATCAATTTCGCTATCCTCGACTTGGGCCTGGCCAGATGTGGGAACGGGTGCGCGATCGAATCGAAAAAGCAGGGCATCCGGTCATAATGGATCAGCGGGTTGTGCAATTAGACTGGGATCAAAGCGGGATCCATACCCTTTGGGCCATGGACAGTTCGGGCCAAAAAACTGCTTTTCAGGCTGATCATGTGATCTCATCGATGCCCTTGGGATCCCTGATTCAAGCCCTCAAGCCGGTGCCTCCGAGCGAGGTTTTAGCAGCCGCTCAAGCTCTCAAACATCGAGATTTCTTGACGGTTGCTCTGATTTTAGACCAGTCCCATTTATTTCCAGATAACTGGATATACATCCATGATCCTAATGTCAAAGTGGGCCGGATCCAAAATTACAAAAACTGGAGCTTAGCTATGGTTCCAGATTTAGAGACCACTTGCTTGGGACTCGAATACTTCTGCACAATAGGGGATCTGTTGTGGCAACAAAGCGATGCAGAACTGCTCAAATTAGCCCACTCAGAATTGCAACAATTGGGATTAGCCGGATCCGCTCAGATCACCGATGGCACCGTAGTCCGAATGCCCAAAGCCTACCCAGTCTATGACCATCACTATCGGGATCATGTGGCGGTGATTCGATCTTTTTTGGAACAGCATTTACCCAATCTTCAAGTGGTGGGGCGCAATGGTATGCACCGCTATAACAATCAAGATCACGCCATGATGACAGGGCTTTTGGCGGCACGAAATGTCTTGACCGGATCCCGTTATGATCTGTGGCAGGTCAATCAAGATGCCATATATCTGGAGTCAGGATCCCCGCAGTCACAGGGCCATGAGGGGCGGTTGGTGCCTCGTCCTCTGCCCACATCGGGGACAGAAAGGTTCCAAGCCTAGAGCACCTGCCCAGAGACGGGTGGCCCAGCTTCATCCCAAGATTCGGGATACTCGGACTGATTTTTTGCCCCAACTGTCCACCAAGCTGATCCCCAAAAACCAAGCGGTGTGGAGGATCTCAAGGTCTCTGGCATAATCAACAATCCCAAGCTCAGGCGGGCCATCAGCGATTTGGGATGGCGGCAATTCAGGCCATTGCTGGAGGGTCAAGGGATCCGAGATGGGCCAGTTGTGGGAGGCATAAACCCCTGAAAGCCGACCAGCCAAATCAGTGTCAAGATATAGGATGACCTTTATCTTTTTTGGGTTTCGCTGATGGATCCCTACGCCTCTGACGCTGGCACAACCCCCTTTGACGGACAAGCTCTCGACCATGTGCTGATCTTTGACACCACCCTGCGGGACGGAGAACAGTGCCCCGGTGCCACCCTCAACACCCAAGAAAAGCTGGCCATCGCTCGTCAACTGGCCCGACTGGGGGTAGACATCATCGAAGCGGGCTTCGCCTATGCCAGCCCCGGCGATTTTGACGCAGTACAAAAGATTGCCGAGACTGTGGGATCCCCAGATGGCCCCATCATTTGTAGCCTCGCCCGTGCCCTCAAGCCCGATATCCAAGCGGCTGCCGATGCCCTCAAACCTGCTGCTAAGCCCCGCATTCACACCTTCATCTCCACGTCTGATATTCACCTGCAATACCAGTTGCGCAAGACGCGGGCTGAAGTGCTGGCCCAAGCGGAAGAGATGGTAGCCTACGCCAAATCCTTTGTGGAGGATGTGGAGTTTTCCATGATGGATGCCACCCGCTCGGATCCCGAGTATCTGTATCAGGTGATCGAGGTGGCGATTCGGGCCGGAGCCAAAACCATCAATATCCCCGATACCGTCGGCTATGTGATGCCGGAGGAGTTTGGTGCCCTGATCAGAGGGATCCGGGAGCATGTGCCCAACATTCACCAGGCGGTGCTGTCGGTGCATGGCCATGATGACTTGGGGGTGTCGGTGGCCAACTTTTTGGAGGCCATCAAGCAGGGGGTGCGCCAAGTGGAGGTGACCATCAACGGCATTGGGGAACGAGCTGGCAATACCGCCCTAGAAGAGCTGGTGATGGCCTTGCATGTGCGCCGCAACTACTACAACCCCTTCTTTGGTCTGCCGGTGGAGTCCGAAAAGCCCCTGACCCAGATCCGCACCCAGGAGATCTATCGCACCTCCCGCATGGTTTCTAACCTAACCGGGATGCTGGTGCAGCCCAATAAGGCGATTGTGGGGGCCAATGCTTTTGCCCACGAATCCGGGATCCATCAGGATGGGGTGCTGAAAAACCGCCAGACCTACGAGATCATGGATGCCCAGACCATTGGCTTGCAGTCCAATACCTTGGTGATGGGCAAGCATTCCGGTCGCAATGCCTTCCGTAACCGCCTGGGTGAATTGGGCTTTGAGCTATCTGACCAAGACCTCAACAAGGCGTTTATTCGTTTTAAGGATCTGGCCGACAAGAAAAAAGAGATCACCGACTTGGATCTGGAAGCCATCGTCAACGATGAAACCCGCCCTGTGCCCGAGCTGTACAAGCTGGAGCATGTGCAGGTGGTCTGCGGCGACCAAGAAACCCCGACCGCAACCGTAAAGCTGCTCACCCCTGAGGGTCAGGAGTTGGTGGATGCGGCGGTGGGCACTGGCCCTGTGGATGCGGTTTACAAAGCCATCAACCGGATTGTGGATATCCCCAATCAGCTGATCGAGTTCTCGGTGCAGTCGGTCACGGCTGGGATCGATGCTATGGGTGAGGTGACGATTCGGCTCAAGCATGGGGAGCGGGTCTTTTCGGGCCATTCCGCCAATACGGACGTGATTGTGGCCTCTGCCCAAGCCTACATGAATGCCCTCAACAAGCTCTACTTTGCCCTCAACAGTGCCCCAGCTAGCCCAGAGCAACGAGAGGCTGCCACCCAAAAGGTGTAGAGGCAATCTGCAAATCCTCTATTCCCAGCCCCAATCACACAGAGAGAGGGATCCCTCATGGCTCTAAAAACCCTTGCCATCGGATCCCCCTTCTCCTTTAGTGAATGGGAGTGAATTTATCTGATGGATCCCGTTCTATGAAAGTTAAACTATTCAAGTTCGTACAGTTTTTTTC
>CAZODP010000092.1:10669-12543 GCA_964578595.1 uncultured bacterium | reverse complement strand
ATTTTTGTCCTGACGTTTCACACCTATATTGCACCTACCCAGGGATCCTTGCCATGACTGCCGTACCGGTCTCTCAGCTTCGCAACTTTTCCATCATTGCCCACATCGATCATGGCAAATCCACCCTGGCAGATCGCCTCTTGCAGGTCACTAAGACGGTGGCCGACCGAGAGATGAAGCCCCAGCTTTTGGACAATATGGATCTGGAGCGGGAGCGGGGGATCACCATCAAACTGCAAGCCGCCCGCATGAACTATCGGGCCAAAGATGGTCAGGATTATGTGCTCAATTTGATCGATACCCCTGGTCATGTGGATTTTACGTATGAGGTCTCTCGTTCCTTAGCAGCCTGTGAGGGTGCTCTGCTGGTGGTGGATGCCTCCCAAGGGGTAGAGGCCCAAACCCTGGCCAATGTGTACTTAGCTCTCGAAAACAATCTGGAGATCATCCCGGTGATCAACAAAATCGATCTGCCCAGTGCCGATCCCGATCGGGTGATCCGAGAGATTGAGGAGGTGATTGGGCTGGATTGCTCTGGGGCGATCCTGGCGTCGGCCAAATCTGGCCTTGGAATTGATGAGATCCTAGAGGCGGTGGTGCAGCGGATCCCTCCGCCCCAAGACACCACTCAAGATCCGATGCGTGCTCTGATCTTTGATAGCTACTACGATCCCTATCGCGGCGTGATCGTCTATGTGCGGATCATGGATGGATCCGTCAGCACCAAAGACCGGATCCTTTTGATGGCTTCGGGCCAGGAACATGGGATCGATGAGATTGGGGTTCTGACTCCAGCCCAGGTCAATGTGGACTCTCTCCACGCCGGAGAAGTGGGGTTTATCAATGCCGCCATCAAAACCGTCGAACACGCCCGCGTTGGCGACACCATTACATTGGTTAAGCGGCCTGCTCCGGAGCCATTGCCGGGCTACACCGAAGCCAAGCCGATGGTGTTTTGTGGCCTGTTTCCCACCAGCTCCGATCAATACAACGATCTCAAAGATGCCCTCGAAAAACTTAAGCTCAACGACGCTGCCCTCAACTTCGAGCCAGAAGTCTCTGGAGCCATGGGTTTTGGCTTTCGCTGCGGGTTTTTGGGGCTGCTGCACATGGAGGTGGTGCAAGAACGGCTCGAGCGGGAATATAACCTTGACCTAGTGATCACCGCCCCATCCGTGGTCTATCAAGTCACCCTCAACGATGGATCCGTGATTCGCATCGACAACCCCAGCGAATTGCCCTCCCCCAACGAGCGCACCAAAATTGAAGAACCGGTGGTGCGGGTGGAGGTGATCCTGCCCGAAAACTTTGTGGGGGCGGTGATGGAGCTGTGCGAAACCAAGCGCGGCACCTTTAAGGACATGAAATACCTGGCCCAAGACCGCACAACTTTGATCTATGAATTGCCTTTGGCAGAGGTGGTAACAGACTTTTTTGATCAGATGAAATCCCGCACCCGGGGCTATGCCAGTATGGACTACCAACTAATTGGCTACCAAGAAGACAAGCTGGTGCGGCTTGATGTCTTGATCAATGGCGAAGCGGTGGACTCGCTCTCCACCATTGCCCACCAAGACAAAGCCTTTTATGTGGGTCGGTCGCTGGTCTCTAAGCTCAAAGAGTTGATCCCACGTCACCAGTTTGAGGTGCCCATCCAAGCGGTGATCGGATCCAAAGTGGTGGCCCGTGAGACCATCCCAGCCCTACGCAAAAATGTTTTGGCCAAGTGCTACGGCGGTGACATCAGCCGCAAACGCAAACTTCTGGACAAGCAAAAAGAGGGCAAAAAGCGGATGAAATCCGTCGGCACCGTCGATGTGCCCCAAGAGGCTTTTATGGCTGTGCTCAAGCTCAACAACTGACACTCAACTGAC
>CAZODP010000092.1:0-10569 GCA_964578595.1 uncultured bacterium | reverse complement strand
GCCCCAAGAGGCTTTTATGGCTGTGCTCAAGCTCAACAACTGACACTCAACTGACACTCAACTGACCCTAGGGTCGTGGCGGTGGTATTGAGTTAAAAATCACCAGAAACCTCCGTTATTTCACTAGGATTGACTGGGATATTTCACCAGAATCTCCTGTGGGGTTGCTAAGCTAGAAAAGGATCCCAAGGATTGCTAAGTTTTTTAACAAAAGCTCGGTTGGCTTGGATCTGCTGTCGAATCGGCGGGGCACTCTAAGGTCAGCGATGTGATCGTTGCTGATTATCATGGCTGGTTTGAGTGGACTTTGAGCAATCCGCAATAAGCTGAGTTTTTCTGTCGATCTAGATCGCAGGATCCTCCAGGCTTAGATTTGGCTATTCATGGGCTTAGCCCTTTTCTTTTGCACGTTTCAGGATGATTATGACTCTTACCACTGCTCCGATTGATATCAAAATTCAGCCTCATGCCCAGCGACACAATCACTTTAATCGAGAGGATTTCTTTCGGTTTGATCGTCGCCAAGGATCCCTGGTGGATTGGAATGGATCCCGCAATGTTTTGGTGAGTGAAGATTTTATTTTGGGGCTGCAACAGGGCCTCGAAGAAGAGGTGGGAGATGCTTCCGCCTCCTTGATGTACACCATTGGTCTGGAGTGGGGCCGTCAGGATGCCAAGGCTTTTGCCACTTGGTATGAGGCAGAATATCGCCGCTCAGTCAAGCAAAGTCATGTGATGTTTTTGCTCGAAACGTGGTGGTGGCCGCTGGCCTCACAGGGTTGGGGGCGATGGGATGTGGATCTCGATAGCCGCAAGCAGGGGTTTATGTTTATCAATCTGTTTGATTCAGCGGTGGCCCGCACATTGGGGGATGTGGGCAAGCCGGTTTGTCATCTCTATGCCGGACTTTTTGCCGGATTCTTCACCGCTTTGGTGAGCCGCTCGCTCGATTGCATTGAAATTCAGTGCTACTCGATGGGAGAGACCTACTGCAAGTTTTTGATTGGGGGCAAAGATCGAATTGATGCGGCGTCTTTTTGGTTGAGTGAGGGGGCTAGTGCTGCTGAGATCACCCAAAAGCTGCGATCAGGAGTAAGCCGCTAAGTCTCTGAGTGGCAATGGATAGCCAAACCAATGGCTAACTAAATCCAATTTGCACCTTGAATCCAATTGGCAGCCTGAACTAACTGTGCAACTTAAACCACCTGGGGACGGGATGATGCTGAATCTCAATCTTTTGGATCAAAGTGTCAGTCAATTTTTTGGCCAGGTCAATTGGGACGCTCGGCCTCAGCAGGTGGTGATGGCACCGATGCAGCTTTTGCGGGTCAAAGACTTTTTTCTGTCGATCCCGTGGTCGGGGGATCCGCAGGAGTTGGCGGCTCGGTCACTGGCGGCATCGGTGGCATCCGTTCCGGCCCCTGAGATTGAGGACAGTGCTCTGACTCTTTCGGATCTGTTTGGGTGCTTTTAGTTCAGGTTCTTGTTTGCGGTTGCATGCTCAAGATCAATCAAAGATTAATCCAATCATCGGTGGGAGACTCAGATATGGCGACTGCGCTGCATAATGGCTTCAAGAGCAACTTGAGTGCCGACCCATCCAAGGATCCTATGCATCAGCCCATTGAGCAACTCCTCATTCAGGCCGAGTCACGGTATCTCAAAGCGGGCGAGCTAGATCAGCTCAGAGCCTATCTTCAGAGTTGGCCAGAGCGTCAGCAGACCTATCAGACCTTACGGGAGCGGGAAAGCAGCATTTTCAAGCAAACCCTAATTCAGTTGCAGCGAGATCGGCCCGATTTGACGGCTCCGCTATTGGAGATCGCTCAGCGGGATCTATTGGTGATCTTGAGGCAAAGTGCGCTGGCCATGCTACTGGGGGATGAGAGCCTGTTGCAGGAGCGGGCGATTGGGTGGGTTGAAGATCAGATCCAGCTTTATTCATTGCAGACGGCTTACGAGGCTATGCTTCGGATCCTCAATGGTCAGCTCAAGCAGCAGTTGGGATCCCGTGAGTTGGAGCTGATTCGGCCTTATGTGACCCAGGTGCAGGTGGCCCTTTTGGTCTAGCTCTTGCGCAAAAAGCTGCCGGCAAGGTTGGGATCCTCAAGTTTCCTGGTTCCTAGTTAGGCCAACATCCCTTGAGGCCAAAGTAATGACTAGTAATGACTAACGTTTTGAGGCTGCTTTGATGACTGCTACAGGTTCTAGTCCGAAAGGTTTAAATCCGTCTGTACCGGTGGTGGGCAACTATTATGCCCCCAGTGTTTATGTTCAGAGTGATGTGGAGTCGGGTCTGCTCACCAGTCGGCATGGGGATCGGCTACTGGCTATGCCGGATACCCTGTTGCAGGCCATCTACAGCGGACTGGAATATGAGACGGGGCAGGCTGCGCGGCTGGTGCTGAAGCATTGTGGACAGAAGTGGGGCAAAGAGTTTTTTCGCCGCTTTGCCAGTGAGCTGGGGGATAGCTATCAGCGGCCTTTGGCGGAGCTGGAGATGGGGGTGTTTTTACAAAATCTCAAGCAGGCGTGGCGAGTTCATGGCTGGGGGATCCTGACCCTGGATTGGTCTCAGCAGGATCGCGGCATCTTGATCATCCGGGTCACCTACTCTCCGTTTGCGGCTCTGTTGCCCAAGCATCACACCCGTCCGATGGGATTTTTGGAGGCGGGGTTGTTTGCCACTTGGTTTAGCCAACTGACAGGTCGAGAGCTGGGCTGTGTGCAGACCAGTAGCGAGGCCCTGGGATCCGCTAGCGATCAGTTTGTGGTCACCACCGCCGAGCGGCTTAAGCAGGCAGAGGGCTGGGTGGATGAGGGCCTGACCCATGATCAGGTGATGGAGCGGCTCCTGGATACAGAGGCAGGATCCTAGCTGGATCTAGAGCAGTCATCAACCTCATAAACCACCTACTAACCTAAACCGCACATTAACAGGCATAGGTGGATCGCATCGCCTCCATCGCTTCTGTTCTGAGACCATGTGCCCGTCGGAATAGCTCTTTGCCGGTGTGAAGGTGACGATCATCAAAGTTGAGAGAAAAATAGCGAAACTCCTCTAGGCCATCTTCGAGATGATTGAGGGTGTAATAGAGGTAGCTGGCCACGCCTGCTAGGGTACTGGGATTGGGGCAGCGGCGAAAGGTGCTCTGTGCTTTTTGCAGAGTTGCCTCGCAGTGATCGAGATAGGCAACAAAATCCTCCATCAGCTCCTCGTCAAAGGGATCCGCTGATAAGGTGCGCAGTTCTCGATTCAGGGATCCCAGGACTTTGGCCAAGGCTTGGTTGAGGGGGGTGTAGACTTCCTTTGTCCAGATGTGGACGGCGGTGGCCTCATCGGTAACGGTGTTTTGGGGTTTGGTGGGAGCGATGGGTCGTTGCTGCCGCTGGATCCGACCGTCATAGACTTCGCGGCTGGTGGGATTACCCAGGATCTCGTAGGCGGCGTTGATCTGTCGGATCCGTTCTTCGCACGACTGCTGGCTGGCGGGGCTGGTGTGAGCGCTCACATCTGGGTGATGCTTTTTCACCAACCGCCGATAGGCCCGCTTGATCTGATCCGATGTGGCGGAGTGATGGAGGCCCAGGGTTTGGTAGTGGGTACCGGTCATGGCAGATGAGAGTTCCAATGGATTGCAATTCAAAAAATGAGAGACCTAAATAAGCTGCCCGCGAACCAATTGATGGGAATTGATGTTAACGCGGATTGATGCAGAGCAAACTATGCAAACTATCTTTACAAAGCGCTGTTACATTCTCAACCATTCTCTGAGATAGGGCAATCGTTCTCTCTTCTGGCCCGTTGTTGGCCCATTGTTGTTGCCCTACTGTTTGTTCACTGTCCAATTGTGCCAGTTCAGTTGTGTCAAAGCCGATTCCCCTATCTGATTTTCATGCCCGGATCCACACTGGCATCCGGCAGAGAGGTCTGTTGCGACGGGGTGAGCCTCTATTGCTGGCGGTCTCAGGCGGTCAGGATTCGCTGTGTCTTTTGCAGGTGTTAGTGGATCTGGCCCCCCGTTGGGACTGGCGGCTGTCTGTGCTCCACTGCAATCATCGCTGGTCAGAGGATGAGAGTCGTTGCGCCGCTTTTTTGGCCGATTGGATCCCCCAGACCTATGGGATCCCGTGTCAGGTGGCGACAGTAGAGCAGATTCAGACCCAAGAGGCAGCAGCGCGAGCCTGGCGATATCAGCAGTTGCAGCATTGGGCCAAAGCCTGGGGCTGTACAGCCGTTGTTACAGGTCATACCGGGACAGATAAAGCAGAAAGCCTGCTGCTGCATTTATTTCGCGGATCCGGGGCACAAGGGCTGTCCACATTGCCTTGGCAGCGACCCTTGAATGGGGGGGATCCTGAGCTGCGGCTAGTGCGTCCCCTCTTAGAGGTGTGGCGTCAGGAAACAGTAGCCTTTTGTCAAGCCCATCATCTGCCGGTCTGGCCTGACCCAAGTAATAGTAACCTGCGCTATGCCCGTAATCGGCTGCGTCATCAGGTCATGCCCTTGCTGCGGGAGCACTTTAATCCTCAGGTGGAACGCGCCCTCTGCCAAGCTGCGGATCTACTGGCGGCAGAGCAGGAGTGGATCCGGGATCAGGTGGATCGGCTCTGGCTCCAGATTTATCGCTCGGATCCCCCCCGCCTTGACCGCAGGATCCTGGGGCAACAGCCTCTGGCTCTGCAACGGGCCTGTCTCTATCAACTGCTATCTGAGCATCTGCCCCATCAGCCCAGTTTTGAACAAATCAAAGCGGTTCAGCAATTGATCAGTGCGCCAAACCGCTCTAGGACTTCATCTTTGGGATCCGGGTTCTACGGCGAAAACCAGGGCCATGAACTGATCCTGAGCCGAGAAGGATCCTAACTGACCCCCAGGATCTCTGCCGCTTGGATCTGCTCCACCTGCTTTTTCTTCAGCACCAGCATAATCTGGGCAAACAGCACAGCTCCTAAAAAGGCGATCAGCCACTTGATCCGATCGGGGCTTTGCAGCACCAGATCCCGCTCCACTTGACCAAAGCCTCCCACATTCGGGTTGCTGGTTAGGGTTTGTCCCTCACTGACCGGATCTCCCACTGTCACCAAAAGTTCCGGCCCTGGTGGGATCACCATCGCTTTGACCCCAGTTGCCGTTTCAAAGCTGACCAAACGGGTGCCAGGATAGCCATCCCCCACCTCAATGCCCTCAAACTCAGCGGGCAAATCTGAGAACGGATCCTCCATCTCCAGGATCCCTAGCACCGTGCCAGCCACCGGCGAGCGGAAGACGTTGTTATTGCTCATGCTGCCATCGGGGTTAAGTTGGCCCCGACCTCGGTTGCCCCCCACATAGACCTTGTATTTCATAAAAGCAACGCTGGGATCTGCCGCCGGATCCGGAGCCATGATCGGGAAGGTCAGCTCTTGATAGCTCTCACCCGGCAGCGGGCCAACCAACAAAATGTTGGGGTTTTCATCGCTGTAGGGGGTGATATAGGCTTCAGAGATTTCCTCCCACCTTTCGGATCCCATCTCTGCTTCGGTGGCCAACCGGAATCCTTCCGGCAGCATCACCACGGCGCCGATATTGAGGCCAGCCTTGGAGCCATCCCCAATCACCTGCTGGACTGACAGATCGTAGGGAATTTCAACTTTGACATCAAAGACTTTGCCCGGTGTGACCGCTTGGGGCACTTCGACGCGGGTGGGCATGGCCGCCAAGTGGCAGTTGGCACAGACGATCTTGCCCGTGGCTTCGCGAGGGCTGTCGTAGTTCATCTGGGCGTAGTAAGGATAAGCCTGGGCAGCATCGGCCCCAGCAAATAGAACCGCAAAGCAGGCAAGGGCCAAAACCAAGTAGCGGCTAAACCAAGCAGAGTTGAAGGCAAAACGTTTCATAAGCGGGATCCATCTATGCAAACTATGCAAAAACTGTGCAAAAACCAGAGCCGTGCAAAACTGTAACAAAACACTCAATAGGACGATGCAAAAACTCAAAAGAGCTGTTTCAAAGTTTCAAACCATCTCTCAAGCTCTCTCAAGCATCCCGAAAATCAGGATCCTGCCAAGGGGAAAAGCGAACGTTTTCGCCATCCACCGAGGCCACCACCAATTCTAAAGATCGGGGGGCGGGGCCACGCACTACTTTGCCGGTGGGGGCGTATTGGGATCCGTGGCAAGGGCACTTAAACAGATTTTCGCCTGCATTCCAGGGCACCACGCAGCCCAGGTGGGTGCAGACGGCATTGAGTCCGTAGCTGGCCAACTGACCGTCATTGATCACGATGTAGGTGGGATCCCCTTTCAGGCCTTGAGCCAAGACTCGGTCGGTGCCGGTATGGCTGGCCAAAACTTCGCTCAGCACCACAGGTTGGCCGAGGGCATCTTTGGCTACCACCCCTTTGTCTCCGGATCCACTGGAGGGAGGGATAAAGTAGCGCACAACGGGATAGAGTGCCCCCAGGGCCACAGTACCGATGGATCCACCGAGTAGCGTGGACATCACCATGCGGCGGCTCATGGATGGGGCTTCAAATGGGGTGGCTGCGTCGGTCATAGTGAGCAAAAACGGGTGATGGGTAAAGGTGGGAGATGATTATTGTGGGTCTTTACAAGCGTTTTCATGCTAGCTGAGGACTTGGGGCGGTCAACATTAAAAAATGTAACAGTAGCCCTCAAGACAGGGCCGACAATTAGGCCAGTAGATATTAAGCCGCCAATAGACATTAGGCCCATGATCAAGCCAGTGTTGAATCTATTGGGGTTGAATCTATTAGGGTTGAAGCCAATAGGGTTGAAGCCAATCATGACAGGGATAGGGCGATGACAGAGACAGGGCCAGCCGGAACAGGAGCCACAGGATCCGACCTAGAACAAGTCATCGTCCAAAAGTGGGGCAAGCCCTACGATCTGCAACTGCGGCGGGTGGGGGATCGGGTGTCGCTGCTGGTGATGTGGCGCTATCTAGGTCAGCAGTCCTTTCCTCTCAGTGAGGCAGAGTATCGGGAGCATCTGGCGGGGCTGTGCGCCACATTGCAGGAATGGGGGATCTACGACTCGGTTTGCCAGGAGATCTTGGCCACACGACAGCGACCCCGGATGGGCACAGCGGTGGCGATCCCGCTGGATCTGTCCGGGTTGGGAAATCGGGCGGCGGAGTGGCTGCTCTAGGACAAGCTCTAAAAGCTCTAAAACAAGAGAAGAGATTCACTCAAAGGCTGTGGTACTCCTGCAGTGATTTGACCTGGATGGATCCCGATTGCAGGGCATGAATGGCGGCAACGGTGGCTCTGGCTCCGGCCAAGGTTGTGACCAACGGGACTTTGTAGGACAGAGCGGTACGGCGGATGATCTGGCCATCCTGCTGGGCTTCGCTGCCGGTGGGGGTATTGATGATCAATTGAATCTGACGATTTTTGATGGCATCCACCACATGGGGACGCCCCTCGTGCAGTTTCAATACTTTGGTGATCTCCAATCCCGCCTGACTCAAAAACTGCTGAGTACCGCTGGTGCCCACCAGTTGAAATCCTAGATTGACCAGATCACGGGCAATTTCCAAAACCAGGGGTTTATCGCGATCGCTAACACTGATAAAGACGGATCCTGACAGAGGCAACTGCTGGCCCGCTGCAATCTGTGCTTTGGCAAAAGCCCGCCCAAAATCGGTGTCTAGGCCCATGACTTCACCGGTCGAGCGCATTTCGGGACCCAGTAACGTGTCCGTGCCCGGAAACTTATTGAAGGGTAAAACCGCCTCTTTAACTGCAATATGGGCTGGGATCACCTCCGTGGTGAAGTTGAGTTTTTCTAAGGTGACACCACTCATGACTCGTGCGGCATAACCGGCCAAGGGATGTCCGATGGCTTTACTGACAAAGGGCACCGTGCGGCTGGCGCGAGGATTGGCCTCCAAGATATAAACCTGGGATCCTTTGACGGCATATTGGACATTGATTAGACCAATCACATTCAGGGCTTGGGCCAATTTCACCGTCCAATCGCGAATGGTGGCCAATACTGATTCACTCAGGGTGCGACTGGGCAAAACACAGGCGGAATCTCCCGAATGGATCCCGGCTTGTTCGATGTGTTCCATAATGCCGCCGATCACCACCCGACCGGTTTTATCGGCAATGGCATCCACATCCACTTCTACGGCATCTTCTAAAAATTGATCCACCAAAACGGGACGATCGGGATCCACATCCACCGCCAATTGCATATAGCGTTTTAGGTCATGATCTGAATAGACAATTTCCATGGCTCGCCCCCCCAACACATAACTGGGACGTACCACAACCGGATAGCCAATGCGTTGAGATATCGATAGGGCTTGATCCACACTGCGGGCAATACCATTAGCCGGTTGGATAATCTCTAAATCTCGCAATATCTTTTCAAATCGTTCTCGATCTTCAGCCACATCAATAGAATCCGGAGACGTACCCCAAATCGGAGCATGGGAGGCCGCCAAAGGTTGGGCTAATTTTAGAGGTGTTTGTCCGCCAAACTGCACAATTAGACCGACGGGATCCTCTTGATCCACAAGATTCATCACATCCTCATGGGTGAGCGGCTCAAAATACAGCCGATCGGAGGTATCGTAATCGGTTGAAACCGTCTCAGGATTAGAATTGACCATCACTGATTCATAGCCCATCTCTGAGAGGGCATACGCCGCATGACAACAGCAATAATCAAACTCAATCCCCTGGCCGATCCGATTGGGGCCACCCCCCAAGATCATGACTTTTGGTTTTTGGGATGGAAAGACTTCACTCTCGCTGTCATAACAGGAGTATTGGTAGGGGGTATCGGCCTCAAATTCGGCTGCACAGGTATCAACCGTTTTGTAGACCGGCAGGATCCCGATCTGTTTGCGTCTGGCCCGTACCTCTGGCTCTTGGGATCCGGTCAAAAAGGCAATCTGTCGGTCGCTATAACCCAGTTGTTTTAGCCCTCGCAAATCCATCTCAGCGAGAGAGCACAATGTCCGACCCTGGATCCCTTGCTCTACCTCCACCAATTCTTTCATTTTGTCGATAAACCAGGGATCAATCTGAGTCAGATTAAAAATCTCTTCGGGACTAAATCCCGCCAATAGGGCCAGTCGCAGAGTCAGCAGACGGGTGGGGTTGGGAGTCCTCAGTTGAGACCGAATCTCTTCGATCGGAGGTAGTGTTTCAAGTCGATCAGCTCCAAAGCCATAGCGATCAATTTCGAGTGAACGCAGAGCTTTTTGCAGAGACTCCTGAAATGTGCGCCCAATCGCCATTGCCTCCCCCACTGATTTCATTTGGGTGGTCAAGACAGAACTGGATCCGGGGAATTTTTCAAAGGCAAAGCGAGGAACCTTGGTGACCACATAATCAATTGTTGGCTCAAAACTAGCGGGGGTTTTGCGGGTAATATCATTGGGAATCTCAGGTAATGTGTACCCCACCGCCAATTTTGCCGCTATTTTGGCAATTGGAAACCCTGTGGCTTTACTGGCTAAGGCAGAGGAACGAGATACCCGCGGATTCATCTCGATCACCCGCACCTCTCCGTTGACGGGATTGACCCCAAATTGAACATTGGATCCACCGGTTTCAACGCCAATCTCTCTGATAATCGCGATCGAATAATCCCGCAGTCGTTGATACTCTTTATCCGTCAGGGTTTGGGCCGGGGCCACCGTGATCGAATCACCGGTATGGATCCCCATCGGATCGATATTTTCAATCGAACAGATGATCACCACATTGTCCGCTAGATCCCGCATCACCTCCAGTTCAAATTCTTTCCAACCCAGGATCGATTCTTCCACCAAAATCTGTGAAACCGGACTGGCATCTAGCCCCGAAGCGGCAATCTCCTCGAACTCCTCCTGGTTGTAGGCCACTCCACCTCCGGATCCCCCCAGGGTGTAGGCGGGCCGAATGATCAGGGGGTAGCCAATCTCGGTGGCGATGGCACGGGCTTGATCGAGGGTGGTGGCTAAGCCGGATTGGGGCACTGCCAGCCCGATCTTTTGCATTGCCTGCTTAAACAGATCCCGATCTTCAGCCTTTTGGATCGCCTCCAATTTGGCCCCGATCAGCTCCACCCCAAACCTGTCCAGGATCCCGGCTTGGGCCAGATCCACCGCCACATTCAGAGCAGTCTGCCCCCCCATGGTGGGTAGCAGGGCATCCGGTCGTTCCCGCTCGATAATCTGGGCCACATACTCCGGCGTCACCGGTTCGATATAAGTCCGCTCCGCTGTGGCCGGATCCGTCATGATGGTGGCGGGGTTAGAGTTGACCAAGATCACCTCATAGCCTTCCTCCCGCAGGGCCTTGCACGCCTGGGTGCCGGAGTAGTCAAACTCACAGGCTTGGCCAATCACGATCGGGCCAGCCCCAATCAGCAAAATCTTGTGGATATCTTGACGGCGTGGCATAGCGGGATCCCTACGTGACTAGCATCCCATTGTAGGGGGAGAGGTGGGATCCAGTGGGTAGCCCAGCGAGCGGAACCTGTCAGCCCAGCCTAGACATTTCAATACATTACAATCCGCAACCCACTCTGTTGGGATTGAGAGGATCTGATATCTTGCCTTTA
>CAZODP010000091.1:0-12704 GCA_964578595.1 uncultured bacterium | reverse complement strand
TCAATCCCCAATTCGGGATAGCCCGTCACCGGATCCATCTGCCGGCAAAACCGATGCTGGAGGCTGTCTCCGAGCACGATTTCGGCGGTGGTGCGAATGATATTACCAGGGGTTAAGTGTCCACCCCAGACCTGCCCCTGAGGATCCGCAATCGCCATGTGGAGATGCACCCCATCCGGGCAGAGGGATCCGGTCAGACTGATGATCTCAAAATCTCCTGGCCAGAGGGTGGTTTGAGTTTGATTGGCCCAGCGCAAACTGGCCTGACTCAGACTGCCCACCGCTGTGATCACAAAACCTGCCTGTAACCCCGTCGCTTGGCTAAACTGCTGCAGCTCAATCCGCAGATCCTGCCCCGGCACTAGGCGCAGGGCATGGATCCGGATCGGGGTCTGCACAAACATGGGATCCTTTGCAGAATCTTTTGCGGGATCCTGGGCTGTGGGAGTAGAGCCGGCTGGAGAGGGATCCTTGGGCTTAGGGGGCTTGGGTTGCCAGCCGGGTTTGATCACCTGCCGGGTACGGGCAATCACCAAACAGTCATCGGGCACATCCTCTGTGACCGTCGATCCCGCCGCCACGGTGACATGGGATCCCAGCTTGATGGGGGCCACCAAAACACTGTTGGATCCTGTTTTGGTGTGAGAGCCGATCTGGGTGGGATGTTTTTGGCTGCCGTCATAGTTGGCGGTGATGGTGCCGGCTCCGATATTGACATGATCCGCCAGGGTGGCATCCCCCAGATAGCTGAGATGGGCCGCGTTGGTATGGGATCCAAGGCTGGTTTTTTTGAGTTCGACAAAATTGCCAATCCGGCAGTGCTCCCCCACCTGAGTCTGCTGTCGCAGATGGGCGTAGGGGCCAACCGTCGATCCGGCTGCGATCTGGCTGTTGGTCACGGTCGAAAACAGTACCCGACAGTTTGGCCCGATCAGGCTATCCGCAATCCAGCAGCCAGGGCCAAGATGGGATCCCGAACCAATTTGAGTGGCTCCCCGCAGATGGGTTTGGGGTTCGATGATCACATCCGGATCCAGATGCACCTGATCATCAAAGGTAATCGACTCCGGCTCGATCAGGGTGACCCCCGCCTGCATCCACTGCCGCCGCCAGCGCCGCTGTAGGATCCCCTCCGCTGTGGCCAACTGGATGCGGTCGTTGATACCGCCAATTTCCTCAAGACTGGACTCCCCCTGGCTCTCGATCACATCCACCGCCAACACCGGATCCAACAGCCCCACCGCATCCGTGATGTAGTACTCCCCCTGGCTATTGGCAGAGGTGAGCTGGGGCAACACCTGAGCCAAGGATCCCCAGTCAAAGCAATAGATCCCAGCATTGATCCGGCGATGGAGCCGTTGTTCGGGGCTGCAATCTCGATGTTCCACAATGTTGAGGATCCGTTGTCGGTGGTCACAAAACACACGACCATAACCGGTGGGATCCGGCACCTGAGCTGTCAAGACCGCTGCCGTGGTGGCCTGCTCTCGATATTGAGTGATCAGATCAGCCAATGTTTCCGGACGCAAAAGCGGCACATCCCCATTCACCACCAACAGATCCCCCTCAAATCCCTCCCCCTCAAATCCTTCTAGGTAAGGGATCACCTGCTGTACCGCATGGCCTGTGCCCCGCTGCTGCCGCTGCTCCACAAACTCGATCTGGGCAAACTGAGCCTCCACCAGCCTGCGCACCTGCTCCTGCCCGTAGCCCACAATCAGCAAACAACGCACCGGATCCAGGCTTTGCACCGTCCGCAACACCCGCTCCAAAATGGTCAGGGATCCGACTTTGTGCAGCACTTTGGGCACCTGAGACTTCATGCGGGTGCCCCGGCCCGCCGCCATCACCGCCACCACCAATTGCCGCCCCATCGCCATTGCCCCAACCCATTCCCCGCTATGCTACCAGCCCTGCCACCACTGATCCGGCTCAGCGTCTCAAGGTGAGATAGCAGCCAAAACAACACCGCTGGGATCCGGATCCTGATAATCTAGCCATACTCGATAACCCTGGTTTGATCGTTGTATCTATCGTTGTGAACTGAGGACAAAACCTGTGACCTACCGTGTGACCCTGATCCCTGGGGATGGGATCGGCCCCGAAGTCTCCCGTGCGATGCAGACGGTGGTGGATGCCACGGGTGTGCCCATCGAGTGGATCACGGTGGATGCCGGGGTGGATGTGATCGAAAAATATGGCACCCCCCTGCCGTCTGAGGTCTTGGAAGCGATCCGTGAGACCAAAGTTGCCATCAAAGGGCCGATTGGCACCCCGATTGGCACGGGCTTTCGATCCGTCAATGTGGCCATTCGCAAAGAGCTGGATCTCTATGCCAACCTGCGCCCCGCCAAATCCCTGCTGGGGGTCAAGAGTGCCTTTGACCAGGTGGATCTGATTATTGTGCGGGAAAACACTGAGGATCTCTACGCGGGCATCGAATTTGAACAGGGATCCCCCGAAGCCGAACAGCTCCGCCAGCAGCTCAGTCAGCTCAGTGGCAAAGCGATTCGCCAGGGATCCGCTTTGGGGGTCAAGCCCATCTCTGAGTTCGGTAGCCGCCGCATCGTTAAGTTCGCATTTGACTATGCCCGCGCCAATCAGCGCAAAAAAGTTACCGCTGTTCACAAGGCCAATATCATGAAGTACACCGATGGCCTGTATCTGTCCGTGGCCCGCGAGGTGGCCCAAGACTATCCCGAGATCGAGTTTGAAGACCGGATTGTGGACAATATGTGTATGCAGTTGATGCAAAAGCCCGAACTCTACGATGTGCTGGTGATGCCCAACCTCTATGGAGATATCCTTTCGGATCTGTGTGCGGGCATGATCGGCGGGCTAGGGGTGGCACCAGGGGCCAATATCGGGGATGGCATGGCGGTGTTTGAGGCGATTCACGGATCCGCCCCTAAGTATGCTGGCCAAAACAAAGTCAACCCCATCGCTTTGATCCTGTCGGGGGTGTTGATGTTGAACTACCTGGGAGAACGCGAAGCCGCCGAAAAAGTTGAACAGGCGGTTCAGTATGTGGTCGCCACGGGTGAAAAAGTCACCTATGACATGGCCCGTGGCACCCCCGTTGGTACTCAAGAGATGGCCGATGCCATTGCCGAAGTGGTGGTGAACGGGATCCCCACCCCCGCCTAGTCCCCCCGATCAGGCTGCCCCCGTTCAGGCTGCCCCCGATTAGGTTCAACCTGAACAGCTTAGAATCTTTTTTCACAACCACTAACTCAGGGCGGATCAAATCCAGTCATCGGCCAGTCACCTGAATGATAAGATTCAACAGCGGCTAAGTTGTGATTTTGTGATCTGTGATTCTGTGATCCAAAAAGCTGTGATCGAAAAGATCTGAACCCTAAGATCCAGGATCCCGCACTGCACAACCATTCTGCCCCTTAGACTCCCATTTTGAGGATCCATTCGGGTGACAGCAGCCTCCACCACCTCCCCCCCAGCCTTGACCCCCGCCCATGGATCCCAGTCCGGATCCGATTGGTGGGATCTGACCTTGATGACAGACATGAGCCAGGAGGATTTGATCTACTGGCGGCTGGAAAGCTTTGGCTGCCACAACATGACCAGTGAGCGAATTAAGGAGCGACGGCAATCGGCCAGAGGGTTTGAGCGGATTGTGATCCATGCCTACATTCCGGCCCAGCAGATCACGGTGTTGGATTTGGCCGCTTTGGCCCTGCGTCTGCGCCAGGATGCCCTGATCGAAAAGCAGACTCCCCCCTCTCTGAGCTGGGAACGGCTGGAAACTGAGGATTGGTCAAGCTCTTGGAAACGCCACTGGCAACCCCAGCCGATTGGGGATCTGCTGTTGGTGGTGCCCGCCTGGATGACCCCTCCCACCGACACCCCACGCAAAGTGATCAGCATGGATCCGGGCATGGCCTTTGGCACCGGTGCTCACCCCACCACCCAACTGTGTCTGGAGGCCCTGGAGATGCGGCTGGCGGGTTGGGCCGATGACGAAGAGCAAGCTCCCATGGTGTTGGGGGATGTGGGCTGTGGATCCGGTATTTTGTCGATTGCCAGTGCCATGCTGGGGGCCAAAACAGTCTTTGCGGTGGACACGGATCCACTGGCGGTGGAGGCAACCTGGCACAATGCCCAGCTCAACGATGTTCAAGACACCCTCCAAATCCGGCAGGGCAGCCTCGAAACCATCCCAGAGATGGTGGACGGGCTGATGTGCAATATCCTGGCGGATGTGATCTTGGATATGATCCCCGAGTTTCGGCTGGTGGTCAAAGAAAATGGCTGGCTGATCTTGAGCGGGATCCTGATTGACCAGGCTACTTTTGTCTCAGAAACCCTGGAAAATCACGATTGGGTGGTCTCTGCCCTCTGGAAACGGGGTGAGTGGTGCTGCCTCAATGTCCGTCAATCCCAAATTTAGAATCCCAGAAGCCGTTTGCTCTGTTAGATCAGGTGGATCAGGGAGGGTACAAAGAGATACAACTGCAAGGGCTGGCGGGTAAGCTAGAGCCTCTGGATCCGCAGGGACTCATAGACCGTGTCAAAATTGCTGTTGAGCTGTGGGATCAAGCTGGGGTTGGTCAGGGTGACCTGGGCCACCTGGGATCCTTGCTCTTGAAATTGCACCACCATCTCGCCCCTGCTCAGTCGCTCTTGGGCTGCCGGGGGCAGGTTTTCCCACAAGAAGCCCGCCATCACCAGAGCAATAATTTTGAAATTATCATCATCCCGATTGGTCATCCGCAAAACATCGGCTTGGATCCGCAAGGGCACCGTCCGACAGGCAGATACCTGATAATTTTCAAACAAAGGCGGATCCTCTCCCCCCGCCGCCAGATCCACTTCTTTGCGAAAATCCCGCTCCAATAGGGTTGCCATGCTGGTGCAGACCACTTCCTCGGCAACATCCGCCAGTGGCCCCTGCCCCGGTAAAGGATAAGCACTGGCAATCGCCTCCTCAAACAGACCCTCTTGAGATTGAGTTTGGGCCGCGATCAGCCGTTCTAAGTGTTCGGCCAAGGCTTGAGCCTGGGTAGATTCGGCCTGATTAGAAGGGATCCTGTTCAGTGCCGTCAAAGCCTGGGGATAGTTGGCGGCAGCGATGTGGCTCTGGGCCAGCTCCAGACCCCAGACGGCGGATAACCGCTGGGCCATCTCAAAATCAGGATCCCCATCCTGGATCCGTTGAGCAATCCGTTGAGCAGAGGCAATGGCAATCGTCAGATCACCGCGGTCGGCGGCGGCCAGAGCATCTGCCAAAGGGGTCAGAGGGGCTGGGGTGGCGGTCGCAGTAGGGGCGGGATCCACCGGCTCTGGGATCGGATCGAGGGCGGTGGAGGGGCGTGACCGTTGCCAGAGCCATCCCCCGCCGATGGCTGCCACCGACAGGATCATTCCTGCCGCCAAGGTCAGCCACAGGATCCGAGGCTGGGGGGTATCCACCGGCTGCGGGGGGGCTGGAGTGCCAAGGGATCCCGGCTCAGGGGGATAGGTCTCTGGCAAAACCACCTGTAACTCTGGCCGCTCTGTGGTTTTGAGCTCCCGATTGGGCAGGGTGGAGTTGAGGGGCAGGATGCCGCCACCCACCAATGACTCACTGACAGAGGCTTTGAGGGCCAGTTGTAGCTCCCCCGCATCCGCAAACCGCTGGGCCGGATCCTTGGCCAAACAGCACAGGATAATCTCATCGACTTCGGGGGGCACAGACTCACAATCCGTCTGGATCCGCACCGACTGAGCGGGGGTGGTGATATGGGCCATCAACCATGAGGTGGGATCCACCGCCCGCGCATGGGACTGCAAGCCATAGGGATCCGTGCCGCTCAGCATTTCATAAAACACCATCCCCAGCGAGTACAGATCCGCCCGCACATCCAGGTCTTCTTTGGCCTGCCACTGTTCGGGGGCGGCATATTTCATCGTCCCCAAAAAGCTGCCCGATAGGGTCTTATTGATCTCCGTCAAGTGGTCGCTGCGGATCTTGGCGATGCCAAAGTCCAAAATCTTGACCCATTCCCCCCAAATCTCATGTGGGGTCAAAAAGATATTGTCTGGCTTCAGATCCCGATGGATAACTTTGATCAGATCCCCAGAACTGGATCCATCCCGCCGCACCAGCCGCACCCCCCGATGGGCCACCTGTAACCCCGTCGATATCTGCAAAATGATTCGCATCGCCCGCGCAAACGGGATCCGCTGCTGTCGCTTCAGCATCTGCCCCAGGCTTTCCCCCTTGAGATACTCCATCACAAAGAAGGGATTGCCATCAGGGGTGATGCCGTGGTCGGTGACTTGAACGATATGCTCACTGCCCAAGGCTGCCGAGATGGTGATCTCGCGGTCAAAGCGATGGCGCAGGTCGTCATTATCTAAAAAACCCTCCTTGAGCAGCTTGAGGGCCACCTGTTTGCCCAGCAACAAATCTGTGGCCAGATAGACATCCCCCATCCCACCGCCACCTAAACTGCGGTCGAGACGATATCGATCACGGTGGCCGATTTGGCGACCCAGCCAGGGATCCGTTTTTGCCTCAGAAGCCATTATTACAACCGAATGCGGGGTGACTCAAGTATACACAGGGCTTTTGGGGGCCGAGTGACCTGTGAAGTGGTCGCCAAAAGACGCTACTATGAGAAAGCCTTTACGGAGCTTAATGCTTCCTGATCAGGCGGCCCTGTTGTTGCTCTAAGATGACGGGCATTGCAGCTTTTGCGGAACTCTCAACATCTTCAGGTGGGCCACAGCCATTTGGGAGCTTTGTGGCCAGCCTGTGAGGCAGGATCCGCGACCTTGATTTTCATCCCTTTGCTTGTCCACTTTGTTTACACAAGGGTTAACCCATGCTGGCTCTTAAAATTGGCGTTTATATCGTTGTCATTTTCTTCGTGTCGCTGTTTGTGTTTGGCTTTTTGAGCAACGATCCCTCCCGTAACCCCAACCGTCGGGATATGGAGTAGTTGGATCCCGCCTGTTCATCCCCCTTCATAGGATCAGGGTTGAAGGCCAGGGGATCCAAAAGTGAAATCCAAACAGGACATTCGCTCAGCCCAAGCCCCCTGACACAACCTTACCCACAAGACAGGTTACACAAGAGACGTCACAATGAAGCCATGAAACGGATTGGAACTCATGGCTGTCTTTGAACACAAAAAATTAGTGCTGTTGAGTGGCAAGGGCGGCGTGGGTAAGACTACGCTATCTTGTGCTCTGGCCCGGCAGGTGGCGCGGGCGCATCCTCAGCAGCGGATCCTGTTGATCTCAACGGATCCGGCTCACTCGCTAGGGGATGTGCTGGGGTTTGAGGTGGGGGATCAGCCGGTGTGTCCGCCGGATCTGAGCAATTTAGAGATCCGTGCTCTCGATGCCGAAAAACTGTTGGTGGAGTTTAAGGGGGTCTACGGGGGCGCGCTGGAGCTGATCGCAGAACGGGGCAGTTGGTTTGAGCGGGATGACCTATTGCCGATCTGGGATTTGGCCTGGCCGGGGGTGGATGAGCTGATGGCGATTTTGGAGGTGAATCGGCTGCTCTCCGAACAGGTGGCCGATGCTGTTATTTTAGATACGGCTCCCACCGGACACACGCTACGCCTGCTGGAATTGCCAGACTTTTTGGAAAATATCTTGGGGGTGTTTTCCACCTTTCAGGCCAAACATCGAGAGATCAGTGAATCTTTGACCGGATCCTATCGAGAGGATGAGGCGGATCGGTTTTTGGCCCAGCTCCAGAAGGAGTTGCAGGGGGGGCGAGCACGGCTGCTGGATCCCGATAGTACAGCCGCCTGGTTGGTGATGATCCCAGAGCAGCTCAGCTTGGATGAGACCGATCGCTTTTGTGCGGCGTTGCAGACTCGACGGGTGCCCATCGGCGGGATCCTGGTCAATCAGGTGTTGGGGTTTGCCTCAGAGATGGGATCGTTGACTCAGGTGCGGCAGCAGCAGCAGGCGAAGCTCCTGACGGTTTTGGCCCACCATCTGCAAACCTACCCCATTTGGATCTCAGGCTTTCAGCTCCAAGAACCGATTGGTGGCCAAGCCTTGGATCAGGTGGCCCAAGCCCTGGTGCCTCTGGAGGCTTTTTTGGCTCAAGATCATGACGCAGGCTCAGCAGGGATCCCATCTACATCCAATGATGCTCTTGACAAGGCTTTTGAGGACACTTTTGAAAACCCAGAGCCGCTTTATCTGCCGGATCTGATCGCCCAGGGGATCCGGTTGGCCTTGACGGGCGGCAAAGGAGGGGTGGGCAAAACCACCGTGGCGGGATCCCTGGCCTGGGGGCTGGCCCGAGCATATCCCGATCGCTCCATTTTGGTGGTGTCTATCGATCCGGCCCACTCACTGGGGGATCTGTTTCAGACCAAGCTGGCGCAGGATCCGGTGGCGTTGTTGCCCAATCTGTGGGGGCAAGAGATCGATGCGGCCACCGTCATGGAGCAGTTTAAGCGGGATTACTTAGACGATATCGTGGCGATCTTGGGGGGTGAATCGGCAGGGATTGAGGTCAACTACGATCCGCAGGCTTGGCAACAGATGTTTGAGATGCCGCCGCCGGGACTAGACGAGGTCATGGCTCTACTGACGGTTTTGGAGCAGATGGAGTCCGGGCAATTTGATTTGGTGGTATTGGATACCGCTCCCACCGGCCACCTGTTGCGATTTTTGCAAATGCCAGAAGCTCTCGAAGGCTGGGTCAAGCTGGCCCTCAAACTGTGGCTCAAATACCGAGATCGCGTGGGCCGACCTGAATTGGCCCAGCGACTGCGAAGTCTATTGCAACAGGTGCGGGATCTGCGCCATCAACTCAAGGATCCCAGCTTTATTACTTTTATCCCTGTCTTTAATCCCGAAAAAGCTGTCTTGGCAGAAACCGAGCGACTGGTTCAGGCTCTGGATGAGCTGGGGATCCCCCATCCCTATGCCGTCCTCAATCGCATCTGGACAGCCCAGCAGGATCCATTTGGCCAAGCGGTCAGTGGTCGTCATCGCCAGATCATGGACTCTTTGAGCCAGCATCTCCCCGATCAGGCTGTGATTCGGATCCCATTTCTAGCGGATCCATCCCTAGCGATCATGGGCTCCTATCTGTTCAAAACTGCCCTCAACTAGCGCAACTCCAAAGAGGGGTGCAAATGTGGGATCCCATTTAGGGCCGGGGACTGGCTGTTGAGGGGATCTTTGAGCACCCCTGCCGCGATCAGGAGCTTTTCGACAGTTTGATTGAGCTGGATCTCATCAATGGGTTTGGTCAGATACGCAGACGCACCCGATAGCTTACCTTTGACCCGATCCAAGACCCCATCACGGGAGGTGATCATCACAATGGGGATCGTCTTAAACTCCTCAATGCCCCGCACAATCCGGCACAATTCCAGCCCATCAATCCCCGGCATCGTCACATCCATCAACAACAAATCAGGCTGATAGCGATATAAAAGTCCCAATAACTCTGAAGGATGCCCCGTGGTCAAAACCTGATAGGTGGGCAAGGCATTTCGCATCATCTCTTGAGCCACCACACTGTCATCCACCGCCAAAATCAGCGGCAGCTTGGCCGGTTTCTCGGGAATCTCCGGGGTGGGTTGGCGAATGGTCAACAACCCTTTGGCAGCCCAATCGGCAAACAGTTGAGCCACCTCCAAAGGATCCCGTGATAGCTGGCTGGCAATCCGGCTCAAAGAATATCCATCTTTAGCGATTTGGCGCAATTTTTGTCGTTTAGATTCACTCAGAGAACACTGCTCCAAGCGATCCCAATTCAAAACCGGAATCACCTCCATTGATGGGATCAAAGGCCGAAGATCTCGCCAGCGGTCATAACGCTCTGCAGCCCGTTTCAGACACGGATCCAGATCAAATCCCGTAATCGGAGACATTACGGCCAGTTGATCCTGCACCTCAAACCGACAAGTTCCTCCCCGCTGATACAAATATCGATCAAAATCCGTCATCAAACTCAGCCAGAGGGCATCTTCTACCTCCCCAGCCTTGATCAGGCCCAACTCTGCCATCGCCTCCACCAGCATGGCCAGAGAATTATGGGTCACCAGTCTCTCTTGGATCACCTTCATGGCCCGCCGTGACCATCCCAGCCGTAATCGTGGGATAAATCGAGCCAGCACCTGCACAAAGCTCCGCGCCGTCAGAGGCTGATCCCCCGAATAGACCAGTCGCCCCTGCCGAAACCCCAGCAACCAAACCTCACTAGCCATCGGCTGCCCCTGCATCCGCAAATCAAACCGCAAATACCCACTCGAAAAGTGCCGCTGACCCTGACGCAGCAACATCGGTAGTTCGGAGGCATCGAACACATAGCGGGCCATGAGCAGAGACTGATGAAAATTTGCCCGTCGCTTAGCTCAGTTCGGTAACTGGGATTCAGAACCTAAGCTCAGTGTGCCCAGTCAAGATCTTGATGAAAACATCATAAACCTGCTCCCTCAGGATTGACCCCCAGTTGATGTCATTTCAAACCGCGTTATCGGGAGGCATGGTGGATATTCATAGTGGAACCATTGTGGAGGCGGTGGGGCCGCTTAATAAAACCTAATAAAATCGTGGCTGCCCTACCCTGATGATCGGCAGGGGGATGATCGGCAAAGGCCCTGTCCCGCCCAGTGTAGCCATTGACACCAGTGCCATGGATCGACGGATGCAGGATCAAGCGGCTGCCCAAGCCAGTGGCGATGCAGCAGCAGGTCAACAGCAGCAACAACAGAGCTAGAGCTAGGATTGGGCTGCAAGCCTTTTGAGGGTGTATTGTGTTTTTCTACTGTGTTTTTGATCTGTGACGCCTTTGCATCCCGAAACCCTTGCCATTCACGCTGGACGACACCCGGATCCGGCCACAGGTGCGGTGGTCAGCCCTATCTATCTCAGCTCGACTTACGAGCGGGATCCGGATGGCAGCTATCCTCACGGCTACACCTACTCGCGGGATAACAATCCCAATCGCCAAGCCCTGGAATCCTGTCTGGCCCAGTTGGAAGGTGGATCCGCTGCGATTGCCTTTGCCTCTGGGGTGGCGGCGACGTTGGCGGTTTTCCAGACCCTAAAAGCTGGGGATCATGTCATCTTGCCTCAGGATGTCTATCGGGGCACCCCTGCTCTGATCAAAGAGCTGTTGCAACCCTGGGATCTGATCTCAACTAAGGTAGATCTGCGGGATCTGGCGGCCTTGGAGTCTGCCATCCGACCCGAAACCCGTCTGGTCTGGGTCGAGACCCCTTCTAATCCCTTACTCCACATCACCGATATTGCGGCCATTGCTGAGATTGCCCACAGATCCGGTGCTCTGGTAGCCTGCGACAACACCTGGGCAACGCCCATGCTCCAGAAACCCTTAGATTGGGGGGCCGATCTGGTTGTGCATTCCACCACCAAATATCTGGGGGGCCACAGTGATGTGCTGGGAGGAGCGGTGATCGTGGGATCCCAGCATCCTGAATTGGCCCAAACATTGCACCGGATCCAGTCAGTGGGGGGAGCTGTGCCCTCACCTTTTGATTGCTGGCTGATTTTGCGGGGGATCCAGACCTTGCCCTATCGGATCCGGGGCCATTGTGAAAATGCTCTGCAAATCGCCATGTTTTTAGCAGACCATCCGGCGGTGGCAGCGGTGCATTATCCTGGATTGCCCCAGCATCCTCAATTTGACCTAGCTCAACGGCAGATGACAGGCCCTGGAGGGATGATCTCTGCCCAGATCAAGGGAGGGGGAACTGCTGCGTTTGGGATGTTGGCCCAGCTTCAGCTTTTTACACGGGCCACCAGTTTGGGGGGGGTGGAGAGCTTGATCGAGCATCGGGCCTCAATTGAAGGGCCAGGATCCCAGACTCCGGCGGATTTGGTACGGATTTCGGTGGGACTAGAGCATCCTCAAGATTTGATCGATGATCTGGCCCAGGCATTGGCCAAGATTTAGCGGGCCAGGCATTGGAGGGAGCAAACGATGAACGTTCGCCAAAACGTCCGCCAAGTGGGGGATCCTATCTTGACTCAGGTGGCAGATCCAGTGGTGAACTCTGGGGATCCGAGCCTGTTGAGCTTGATTGAGGACATGCTGGAGGTGCTCGAAACCTCTCATGGGGTGGGGATCGCGGCTCCGCAAGTGGGATCCCCGGTGCAGGTGATGATCGTGGCCTCCCGTCCCAATCTGCGCTATCCCAATGCCCCCAAGATGGATCCCTTGGTGATGGTCAATCCCACCTTGGTGGCGGCGAGTGCTGAGCAGGTTTGGGGGTGGGAGGGCTGTCTGAGTGTGCCAGACCAGCGGGGTTTAGTGCTGCGGGCACAACAGGTGGAGGTGGAGTTTTTGACCCAAAACGGGATCCCTGAGCGGGTTGTATGGCAGGATTTTCCGGCTCGGATCTTTCAGCATGAGTTGGATCATCTGCTGGGACGTGTTTTTTTGGAGCGGGATCCGCAGCAATTGCTCTCAGAAGAAGAGTACCAAAGCCAGATTTTGGGCCAGCCAATCCCGCTGAGGTAGGTTGTAGGGATCTTGCAGGGATCAAGATTTAGTATCCCTTTTCCCACAAGTTTTGAACCGCTCTCAAACGAGATCTGATCCCCCTATTCAGGGGCTGAAGATGGCGAAGGCTCTGGAGAGGGTGAAGAGGTTGGATTAGGATCCTCCCCCTCCGTTTCTGCTTCAGAGTCAGGATCCGCTGCTTCCTCAGCTTCTGGATCTTCGCTCTCAGAGGTCTCAGTTGATTCAG
>CAZODP010000090.1:9285-12816 GCA_964578595.1 uncultured bacterium | reverse complement strand
GGGCAGCCCATGTCATTGAGCTATACATCGGCCTAGTCTGAGTGATTGGGCATTATCAAGGTGATTGGGCATCATCAAGCTGCGTAGTCAAGCTGGGTCGAGGCAAGCTCGGATTCGGATCCGGCTGAGCATAGACCGCAAAAATCTGGCCGATCATGTGAGGGCCAAGGTGCTCAAAATAATCGATGGCCAGTTTGCCGACAGCTTGGGTGGTCATGTAGTCATAGCCCCCCCCCAGAAAGGCCCCCACAATCGGGATCGCTTTGCTGAGGGACTTGTGGACAACCCGCTCTATCATTTTTCGCTTGGCGGCCTCCCATAGCGCTGGCTTGATGTGTTGAGAAACTAGGCTTGTGGTCTCCCTGGATGCGGCTAGCCGACGGGCTGGGATCCGCTGAGGAGAGACGATGGCCCCAGAAGGCAAAGCAGGCTGCCCCAAGCCTTGGGAACGGATTCGAGCCGATTCTTGGGTGACAAAGACTTTGATTTCCTGAAGGGATTGGTTGGAGAGGAGCAAAAAGATATCCGTTTTTAGATCCTCCTGGCATTCCGGCAGATCGTCATACAGGTAGGCAATTGACTTGATGGTATAGGCTTGGATCCGCCACGCCTTGGCCAAATCCATGGGTAGAACTGCAGGCATCGCCATAAACCCTCCCAGGCCCGCCAGGGCACCCCAAAGCCCATTGGTCAAAGATTGCTGAGCAATCAGGGTTTGGGCCAATTGCCGTTTGGTGTGATTGGGATGCTGCTGTCGCAGTCGATCCATGGTGGCTTTAACCTTGCCTGCATCGGAGGTCACCACCCAGTCCACCAGCGATTCGATGCCTTTGGCCAGTGTCGCCGGATCTATCCCATTGGGTTTGAGGGGATTCGACTTAGGGACATTAGAGTTGGGAGGATTGTTGGGTAAAAAACGACTCACAGATACGGCTCACTGGGGGGCTAGAGCGGTATCTCAAGTTTAACGGTGTCGCTGTGTAAAGTTCTTTTGAGGTTTGCCCCCCATGATCGGTTTGGATCCCGGCTCCCCAGTAAAGTGATAGTCAGCACTCTGAACCCTGTGCTAGCCCCCTGCTACTGGGTTGATATTAGGTTGGTATTGGGTGCTTGTGTTCGGGATCCCTCAAAACTTCAGGATCCTTGAGGGTCTATGTTTTTAAAAAAACCTTTCAAGCAAGGAGATGACAGTTATGGCTCTTTCAGAAGTACAAATTTTCACCATTTTGGGATTGGCTTTGGTGCCAGCGTTCTTGGCTTTGCTGTTGGGATCCGGCTTGTCTCGCTCCTGAGCTAGATTTTGTCAAAAAAGTCTGCCCTAAGCCTGACAGAGTCCAAAAGATCGGCTTCAATAGACGCGTGCCTGCACAACATCCCTGCATAACGTCAAGGATCTCATCAGACTGTGGTGAGAGATTGATCGAGAGCAGGGTTCTGTGCTGCCTAACTAGGTTGACTGGTACTTGAGCCGATCTAGGTTGAGCCATCCTGGCTTCACGCTCACTGAGGTTGACAAGGTGAAGGGAAAACCCCAAAGAATACGTGACCGCCCTGTCAGGCCCATCGTCCGACGCACGATTCAGGTTGAATCTCGTCAGGTTGAATCTCGCCAAAGTTCGACATTGTTTTCACCCTTAGCGAGTCAACCCCTTTCTGTGCAGACAACTTTTGTGCAGACAACTTTAAGGTCTGAACCTGCGCAGGTTGCTCACCCTCAGCGCCCTTCTCAACGCCATTTGGCTCACCCCAGCTCCCATTCATCTGCCTCGGTAACAGCAGCAGCCCAAGCACCCAGAACCTGTAGACCATCCTTTCAGGATTCAGGGCTTCAAGATTCAAGACTTCAAGATTCAAGACTACGAAGCCAGGTCTCTCGCTCTGCTCAACCGCAAAGACGACGACAGCCTCAGGATCCAGCTTTGGCTTCCCATTCGCCGGTGGAGGTGATTGAGGCCGAGCACCGGGCTGTGGGGTGGGAATCGATTGGGGTGAGTTGTGTCAATTTAGTGCTGATTGCAGCGGCGGTTGGGGGGTTGGTGCGACTGTTGCCGGTTCAGTTGGCCCAGCGCCAGCGGCTGCAGATGTTGGAGGTTCAGGTGGAGACGCTGCGCTCCCGGGTCTCCCGCTATCAGGCCACCCTTGAACGAGGTATGGATCCGCTTCAGCAGGAAGCCCTGATCAAAGAGCGTTTTAACTTTATCCCTCGCAACCAAGTGCAGGTGCGTCTGGTGGCTCCCCCAGTGCCGATTGCCGATGAGCCGCCGGATCCAGTCCATCCCTTGGTGGCTCAAGATAACCCTTAACCTTAACTGGCTTGTCTGTGAGGAGATCTTGGGATCCTGGAACCCCTGGTAGAATAAGCCTAAGTCTTATCAGTACAAACTGATCAGTAAAAACAAAGAGGAGGGATTTCGATGGGAGAGGCCAAGCGTCGGCAAGCCCAGAAAGTGGCTCAATCGGATCCTAAGCAGGAGCTAATTTTTCCTCAGTTAACGGATATTCCTATCACCAAGGGACAGGCAGAGCTGGCCTACAAGTGGACAACTCGCGGAGCGTGGGCGGGGATCATCTTTTTGGGGCTATTCTGGGTGATGGTTCGATTGGTGGGGCCTGCCCTGGGCTTGTGGCACGTAGCGGGCTAGTCTAACTGAGTTTTGTCTGACTTGAGAGTCTGAGCTTGCCCATGATGCGTTCTTATTTGGCTGCTGCGATTCAGATGACGAGTGTTTCGGATCTGGCGGCTAACTTGCAGCAAGCAGAAGAATGGATTGAGTTTGCGGCGCAGCAGGGGTGCCAATTGGTCACCTTGCCGGAAAACTTTTCGTATATGTCTCCTGAGGTGGAAAAGATCCAGAAGGCAGGTGAGATCCAAGCTCAGACTGAGGCTTTTTTGCATAAGATGGCGCGGCGATACCAGGTGACGCTGTTGGGGGGAGGCTATCCGGTTCCAAATGGATCCGAGAAGTTTTTTAATACTGCTGCGCTACTGGATCCCAATGGCGATGAGATTGCTCGCTACCAAAAAATCCATCTGTTTGATGTGGATCTGCCGGATGGCAATACCTATCAAGAGTCCCGCAGTGTGGTGCCGGGAGCCGATGCGGTGGTGGCCAAAACCGAGTCGTTGGGGATCCTGGGTTTGTCGGTCTGCTATGACATCCGATTTCCAGAACTCTATCGTGCTCTGGTGGATGCCGGATCCGAGGTGCTCTTGATCCCGGCAGCTTTTACCGCTTATACAGGCCAAGTCCATTGGCAGCTTTTGGTGCAGGCTCGCGCCGTCGAAAACACCTGTTATGTGGTGGCGCCAGCTCAAGTGGGTCACCACTACGCCCGCCGTCAATGTCACGGTCACGCCATGATTGTGGATCCTTGGGGCACCATTTTGGCCGATGCTGGGGGGGATCAGCCGGGGGTGGCCATTGCTGAGATCAATCCCGAACGCCTACGTCAAGTGCGTCAGCAGATGCCTTCTCTGCTCCACCGCCAAATCACCTGCCGTCCTTTTTAGCCGTGCGGTCTGTTTAACTG
>CAZODP010000090.1:0-9185 GCA_964578595.1 uncultured bacterium | reverse complement strand
CTCGTCTTAACTGGCTCGTTTTGATGGGGTTGATCTAGGCTTGAGGGGTCATCTCTATTGAGTTTTATTGCAGGGATCCGGTTTGGATTAGAAGTTTTAGCCAGGGTCTGGTAAAACGAAAATCCAAGTTCTCCCCTTTGCTGCCGGTTTTAGATTGGACACATTTTAGTTTCGACACATAGTCTGGGAAGGGCAAATGTCTCATTTCACCACAATTCAAGTGCAGATCAAAGATGGCGAATTGCTGTTTGAAACCCTCAAAGATTTGGGCTACGGGGTTGAGCGGGATAGTAATGTGCGGGGCTATTTGTGGAAGCGAACACGGGCAGATTTTGTGATTCGCCAGCCCAATGGGTTTGACTTAGGCTTTCGCAAAAGTGGGGATACCTATGAGTTGGTGTCTGATTTTTGGGGGGCCAAGATTGACCAAAAGGCTTTTTTGGATCCGATTATGCAGACCTATGCCCATAAGAGTCTGATTGCCAATGCCCGTAAACAGGGCTATGCCATCGAAGCTCAAGAGACTCTGGAAGATGGCACCATTCGAGTGGTGGTGGGGCGGTGGATGTAGGGGATCTGTGAGGAGGGGATTGGTGAAGGAACTCAAATGTCATTCCTGAAATATCATTCCTAAAATGCCAGATCTGACCCTAAAATCCACACTTGGCTCAGAACTTGGCTCAGAGTCGATGTTGAGGCCACGACCTTGGGATCTGGTCTTGGGGGGACGGTCTCAAGTGGGGATCCCGACTCAGGCTCTGGTCTTGGGGGGATTGGCGGGGGCCAAGCGGCGATTGGACAGCCCCAACCGAACTGCCCGATTTGAAGGGATCCGGCTGGCCTTGGACTATGGCCCTGATGGGATTGAAGTGCTGATCGAGTCTTTGCAGACCAACCGTGAATGGCCCCTGCGCCTCGCCATCTGGAAAGCCCTCAGCCAGGAGCCGGATCCTCGTGCTCAGTGGGCCACACGGCATCTCAGTCCTTTTCGAGATGTGGGGGGATCCCAGGGGTTGAGGGTGGCTTATCGGCGGGGAGAGCGGGATTTCAGTTATGCCGAGTTAGCGGAGGTGGATTTCTCGCAGGCCAGTTTGGGGGGATGCTTGTTTTTGGCGGCCAATCTCAAGGGATCCATGATGCAAGGGGCCAATCTCAATGGCATCCAGATGATGGAGACCGATTTGCGGGGGGCCGATTTGCGGGGATCCAAGCTGAGTGGCGGCAGGCTGGAACGAGCCGATTTACGGGGGGCGGATTTGCGGGATTGCAAACTCAGTGGCACCAGCCTGCGGGGAGCCATTGTGGATCAAACCACCCGCTGGGATCCCAAAGCAGAGCTGATTTGGCGGTTGCAAAATCACCGGGATTTACCCGATTCGCTGGCTCAAGCTGATCTGAGCAAGGCTGATTTACAACAGATCAAACTCTCAGATATTGATCTGTCAGGAGCCAATTTACTGGGGGTTGATTGGCGCGGATCTGAGATCATTGGGGCCAATCTGAGTCAGGCTGACTTGACCCGGGCGGATCTGCGGGGGGCTAACTTAGCCGGATCCAATTTGAACGGAGCTATTCTGTTTAGGGCAGATTTGAGTCAGGCTCTGTTGATTCGGGTGGATTTGACCAAAGCGGATTTGACCAAGGCCAATCTCACAGGGGCCAACTTGACTGGGGCAACCCTGGAGGGATCCTTGCGGTCTGAAAGCCAAGTGGAAGCCGTCACGTTTGCGGATGGTCGCCGGATCCGGCCCTGGTGGTGGTAGCAGTTCTGCCACTGCTCGCCCGGTTTCAATTCCCACTTGCAACAGTGGCTCGCTAAGATAAGGTGCAATTCACTCACTTCTCTCATGGGTCTAATCAATCCATTGGGGGTGATTTAGAGGGTGTTGACGGATCCTGATGGCAAGCCGAAACTCATCTCTATTTCAGATAACCCCCTTGGGCTGTGATCCCGTCACCGAAGGGTGTGGCTACTGGTTGGAGACATCGCAGGGATCCCTGTTGTTGGACTGTGGCTTTGAGTCTCTGGAGCGACTGCCCCATGCCCCTGATTGGGTGTGGATCAGCCATGCCCATCTGGATCATGTGCGGGGGCTGCCGGAGCTACATCGCCGCTATCCTGATGTGCCGATCCTGGCCACACCCGCCACCTACCACTTGGCCCAAAACTTAGGACTAGATGGGATCCCGCCGATGCGGTGTATCCCTTTGGGGCGAGCGGTGCCCCTGTCTGCGGATCTAACGCTGTGCTTGTTTGAGGCGGGGCATTTGCCGGGGGCGGCGGCGGCGGTGTTGCGCTGGACCAATGGGGATCCGGCCCGAACGGTGGTCTACACAGGGGATTGCTCCCTGTCGGCCACCCGCTTTGCGGAGGGTCTCAATCTGGAGGCTCTGCGGCAGTGGCAGCCGGATGTGGTGCTTTTGGAAGGGAGTTTGGGGATCGATCGCTACCCGTCTCGCCGTCACCAAGAAAGTCGCCTACTGGATACCATCACCACGGCCTTAGCTCAGGGATCCCTGGTGCTGATCCCGGTGCCTGCGATGGGACTGGGGCAGGATCTGGTCTTTATGCTCAAGACCCATCATCAATTCACCCGACCTGAGCTGAATCTGACGGTATGGCTCGATACAGAGGTGGGCCGGGGCTGTGAGGCTTATGGGCACTTGATCTCAGGCTTTCCCAGTTCGGTAAAAAACTTTACCCAGTTTCAGGAGCTGTTTTGGGAGGAGCGGGTGTTTCCTCATGTGCGGCCTTTGGAGGATGCCCCGGTGGTGGAGTCGGGGATCCTGTTGTGTGATGCTCAACGGCAGGATTGGGATCCGATTTGGCGACTGTTGCGGGCCAGTGGTCGCCTGCTGAGCTGGATCCAGATCCCGGAGGTGGTGCCCCAGATGGGATTAGACTCGTGGCCGCTGGATCTCAGGGAACGGCTGGAGGTTTTTTCGAGCCGCTGGCACAGCCATTGTGATAGCTCCACCTTGGTGCAGATTGCCCATACCCTGCGGCCCCAACATCTGGTCTTTGTCAATGGGGATCCTGAGCATCGTCTGGATTTGGCCACCTTGCCGGAGCTATCGGCCCGCTACCATGTCCATGCCCCAGCGGTGGGACATCCACTGGAACTGACCCGCAGTCGCTTGGATCTGCCGCCACCGCCGCCCGATCTGCGCTATGAGGCCCATGTGGAAGAGGGATCCAGCCCTAGATCCAGGATTCAAATCACATTGCCGGGACAGATCACACGGGATCCCCGCTGGACAGAGTGGGCGGATACCGGGATGCTGGAGGCCCGCTGGCAGGGATCCGAGCTGGTTTTGCGGGGGTTGTCGGCACGGGAGGTCCTGAGATCGGGACAAGAGGAACGGGTGCCCCTCGACTGGTCGGATCCGGACTGGCCCCATAACTGGACGGATCAAGGGGAGGATCCCCTGAGCTGGGGTTAGCCAGAAACCAATGCGGCCTAAACTGGTAGGTGGCCAAATCTTCAGCAAGACTTATCACCTATATGAGCTATGAGCTACTACATCGCCCCAGCCTTTCTCAAAACCGTCAGTCTCCACATCACCAAAAACTTTTTGGATCTGCCCAATGTTAAGGTGCCCTTGATCTTGGGGATCCACGGGCGCAAGGGGGAAGGCAAGTCATTTCAGTGCGATCTGGTGTTTGAACAGATGAAGGTTCATGCCTTTCATATTTCTGCCGGAGAACTGGAAAGCCCTGATGCAGGGGATCCGGCCCGGATGTTGCGGCTGCGCTATCGAGAGGCGGCAGAGCAGATTCGCAAAATGGGCCAGATGTGCATCTTGATGATCAACGATCTCGATGCTGGGGCCGGACGGATGAACGCCATGACCCAGTACACCGTCAATACCCAGATGGTGAACGTGACGTTGATGAATATCGCTGATAACCCCACCAATGTGCAGTTACCGGGCAGCTATGATCCGACCCCCCTGCCACGGGTGCCGATTATTGTCACAGGCAATGATTTTTCGACGTTATATGCGCCCTTGATCCGGGATGGACGGATGAGCAAATACTATTGGGATCCCACCCGTGCCGACCGGATCGGGATCCTGAAGGGGATTTTTGAGCCGGATCAGCTTTCGGATCAGCAAATTGAGCAACTGTTTGATACTTTTTCCGAGCAGTCGGTGGACTTTTTTGGGGCCATCCGTGCCCAGCTTTTTGATCAACAAATTTGGCAGATGATCCAGACCATTGGGGTCGAAAAAATCTCCTCTCACCTGCTCAAAAACAAAGCGGGACGGCCGACGCTGCAATCTGTCCAAGCCAGTCTCGATCATCTGATTGAGCTTGGCCATCGGATCAAAGCTGAACAGCAACAGGTGGAAGGAAAACGGCTTTCACAAGAGTATTTGGGTCTTCAACAAAACGCTGCCCCCCCCGCTCCACAAACTCTCCAGCAGACTGAGCCTAGCCCCCCAATCACCTCTCAACAGTCGGATCCCGTGTCTCACCCCAACCCACAACAGGGCAATGGATCCCGTCTCAGCCAGCCGATGCAGCAGCAGATTCAGCAGATTTTGAGCTTGGGTCACGAGATTGGGATTGAGCATGTCGATAAACGCCGCTACCGCACCAATTCTTGGCAAACTTGTGGCCTCGGTCATCTGCGGGATCCTCAGCAAGCCAGCTCTGGGTTAGCCCAATGTTTGATGGATTATCCCAACCATTACGTCCGTCTAGTCAATATCAACCCCGCCACCAAAAAACGAGTGGGGGAGATCATGGTTCAGCGGCCTTCCTGATCGACGCTCTCACCATGTCTGCATCTTCTGCCAAATCTTGTCTTGAGGATCCTGTTTGGCTCGAAGTCTGGGTGGATGCCCCGCAGGGGGGAGGTTGCTATACCTACAGCAGCGGCACTCTCTCTGATCTGGAGCCAGGCGATATCGTCTCAGTCCCCTTTGGATCCCAGGTGGTGGGGGGCCTGCTGTTGCGGCGGGGAGTGGCCTTACCGCCAGGGGTGAGATCGGATCGGATCCGACCGATTGAGGAGCGGGTGGGGACAGGGCTGTTGCCTACCTCCTTTTGGCCCCTAGTGGAGCGGGTGGCAGAGCACTACATCACCCCGTTGTCCTCGGTGCTCAAAACGGTCTTGCCACCGGGGATCCTGGCTCGATCCCAACGACGGATCCGGCTCTGCCAGCAAGCCTTGACACCTACTTTGCTGTCTACTTTGATGTCCACAGCCGTTCCTTCTGAGCAACGGGCATTGGATCAGGCGATTGTGGAGCTATTGCAGGCCAAAGGGGGCAATCTGGCTTGGCGGTATCTGGTGCAGCAAATCCCCAGGGCAGCGACGCGGCTCAAAGCTCTGCAACAACAGGGCCTGATCGAAACCTACTGGCAGGCCCAGGCCACCCCGCAACCCAAGCTACAGCAGGCGATTATGCTGTGCGGGGATCCTCAAGAGGACCTGACCCCGGCGCAGCAAACCTTGGTGCAAGAGCTGAAGCGACAGGGGGGAATGCTGTGGTTGAGTCAGCTTCTTAGCCAGACCGGATCCAGCCGCAGTGTGGCCCAAACCCTGGCCCGCAAAGGCATTGTCCGCATCACCCCACAACCGCTGCTGCGGCTCGGATCGGATCCGGCCCTGCCCCCCGATCAGGCTAAAGGGCTGACCCCTGAGCAACAAAATGCGGTTGACCAGATCCGGCAATCGCTGGGGCAATCCCAACCCTGGCTGCTGTATGGGGTGACCGGATCCGGCAAAACGGAGGTTTATTTGCAGGCCATTGCCCCGGTTTTGGCGGCAGGATCCTCGGCTTTGGTGCTGGTGCCGGAGATTGGCCTGACCCCACAACTGATGGATCGCCTCCGGGCGCGGTTTGGATCCCAGGTGCTGGTCTATCACAGTGGGCTATCGGTGGGGGAACGCTTTGATGCTTGGCGGCAGATGTTGACCCCGATCCCGCAGGTGGTGATCGGCACCCGCTCAGCGGTGTTTGCCCCTCTACCCCAGTTGGGCCTGATCGTTCTGGATGAAGAACACGATGACAGCTACAAACAGGATCAACCCCAACCCTGCTATCACGCCCGTCAGGTGGCGCTGTGGCGATCTGAACTCGAGCAGTGCCCAGTCATTTTAGGATCCGCCACCCCCGCCGTCGAAACCTGGTCTGCCGCTGAGCAGGATCAGATTAAACTTTTGTCTCTGCCAGAGCGGATCCCAATCCAGGGGGGGGATCCTGTCCCCATGCCCCAGATCATTCTGGTGGATATGCGCCAGGAGCTACACAAGCGCAATTTCAGCATCTTTAGCGGGCCGCTGCGCCAAGCCCTAGAGCAGACCCTTCAACAAAAGCAACAGGCGATTTTGTTTGTGCCTCGGCGGGGCCATAGTACCTTTGTCTCCTGCCGCAGTTGTGGCGAACCGCTGATGTGCCCCCACTGTGATGTCTCTCTGACGTTTCATAGCATCGGTGAACGGCTGCGCTGCCACTACTGCGGATACCAACAAAATCAGCCCGACCACTGCCCCGCCTGCGGATCCTCGATCCTCAAACACTTTGGCAGTGGCACCCAAAAAGTGGTCGAAGCCCTGCAATCTTTAGATCCCAGTTGGCGGATCCTGCGTTTTGACAGCGATACCACCCAACGCAAGGGATCCCATCGCCAGCTTTTGGAGCAGTTTCGCTGCGGTGAGGCGGATATCTTGGTGGGCACCCAGATGTTGACCAAGGGATTGGATGTGCCGCAGGTAACCTTGGTGGGGGTGATGGCCGCCGACGGGATCCTGAATATGGCAGACTTTCGGGCCTCGGAGCGGACGTTTCAGCTGATCACGCAGGTGGCGGGGCGGGCGGGGCGGGGAGCGGTGCCGGGGCAAGCCATCATCCAGACCTATCTGCCGGATCACCCCACCTTGCAAGCGATCCAGGCTTACAACTATCAAGGCTTCATCCGCTCAGAACTGGAGCAACGCCAAGAGGCGGGCTATCCCCCCTGGCGATCCTTGCTTTTGATGCGGCTGAGTGGCCCTGATCTGGGTTCACTGCAATCTTTTGCTCAGGATCTGTGCCATCACCTCCAGACCTTGGGGATCCCTGGCCAGATCCTCGGCCCCTGTCCAGCTCAGGTGCAGCGGGTCAGCGGCGTCTATCGCTGGCAGATTTTGCTCAAAGAACCAAGTCACCAGCCCTGGGATCGCCATCAGCTCAACCGGGACTTGGCATCCCTTGTGGCTCCCCCAGGGATCCGGCTGAGTTTGGATGTGGATCCGCTCCGTATTGTGTGAAAGTCACTGTGTGAAAGTCACTGTGTGAAAGTCATTGTGTGAAGGTTCTGGAGGGGTGGAGGGAGTGACGGCACGAGCCACTGAATCCATCACAAAATTAGATTTTCCAGACCGTCCAGATCCGGTACACAGATCACATTGAGGGTTTTGTCGCGTTTGATCAGACCTTCGGTTTCTAGCTTGGCCAATACACGGGTGACGGTCTCACGGGCCAATCCACTCAGGCTCGATAACTCCCGATGGGGCAGATTAGGGATCTCCACCCCCGATCGACTGACTTTGCCTCGGTACTCCGCCAGAAACAACAAAATATCTGCCACACGGGCCGTGCTACTGGCCTCCCTCAGTTGCAATCGCCGATTGATCTGCCTCAGCCGCCGCGACATCAACTGGGCCAATCGGATCCCGGCTTGAGGATAGGTCTCTAAAAATTGAGTGAACTGTGTGGCGGGCAAACAGCCCACTGTTGTCTGGGTCAGGGCGATCACATCCGTTGAGCGGGGCACCTCATCGAGGGCTGCCATCTCCCCAAAAATCTCCCCCGGCCCCAAAATCGTCAGGGTGACCTCGCGGCCTTCCATATCGTGGGTGCGGATCTTAACCCAGCCAGCCATCACAAAGTAAACCCCGCTACCCCAATCATTTTGCAGCAGCAGAGCCTGGTTGGCCGGATGGGTGCGTACTGACATCTCCCCCACCAAAGGTTTGAGCACGGCCTCGTCCAAGCCTTCCAACAAGCTCATGGATCGCAGATCACTGAGGGTCAAATCGGTGGTGGCCACGGCACGGATCCCAAGTTAGGTGAAAAAAGTTAGGTCAAAGTTAGGTCAAAACAGCCAGAGACTCAACATCAGGCTTGCAATTTTTGCCATCTTTGCAAAAGGTCAGGGGTCTCTGCCGCCTATTTTGCCCTATATTCCTGGGGGTTGATAGTGATGGGCCTATCTCCTGGGCTTAAGGAGGATCCATCGCGGCTGGGGGGGTTGAGAGCCTTTGATAAATCAGGGACAATGTGGGGGCAAAGCCACAATCTGTGTTTGGGAGATTAGCCCCATGTCCCAGGATCCTGCTATGAACACATCCCCAGATTTAACAAAGTTTTTAGGTGATAGACCCTCTGACTCTGGCCAGGATCCGGCTCACGTCTGGCTGCGGGGGCTTTTGAGCGTTGCTTGGGTTGATGGAGACTACAGCGACCAAGAACGGGAGTTGATTGAGGGACTGATCCGGGAGCAGTGGCCCCAAGAGCTGGACAAAAATTGGGATCCGATTTCGCCTCAAGATTTGGCCAAAGAGCTGGATCCGGCTCAGGCAGAGGATTTTTTGCGGACAGCGGTGATGACGGCGGTGGCGGATGGCCTTTACAGTGACGCTGAGGACAAGCTGCTGCGGGCGTTTTGTACGGCTCTCAAGCTGGAGGTGGCAGAGCTGGATCTGCTGAGTGCCACCCTGACCCAGGTGCCAGAGGCAGGTGATCGCACCCAAGCCTCCCCACTAGAATTGCAGAGGCAACAAGCTGAGCAGGCCATGAACGCGAATGCGCCAGATCCTCTCAAACCGCTGCGCCACTGGATGGACTCGATTGAGATTCACAATCCCAAGGTGGCTCATTTTCTCTGCCGACTGATCCCGCCGCAATGTCCCTTTGAACGGGATGTCACGGTGTTTGGCCGTAAGGTGATGCACATTCCCCCGATGTGTAAGCTCAATCCCCTCTACGAGCAGGTGGTGAATCTGCGTTTTCGCGCTCTGTCTTATCTGGCGGATGAGTGTAGCGAAGATGTTACCCAGTATGTGCAGCAGCAGTGAAGCTGGCAAGCATTGGAACAAGTATTGGAATGGGTTGAGGGAGAGGCAGATAGCTTCACAAACAGTGATATCAACTCCAATTGACCTCTAATTGACTTCTAATTGACGCTA
>CAZODP010000089.1:11773-12906 GCA_964578595.1 uncultured bacterium | reverse complement strand
AATTATCTGGACTATAGGAGGTGATTAGCTAACTGGAGATCAGGTTGATGCTAGTGAAATGCTCAGCCTGACGTATCCCGATCCGAACTCGGCAGCTCCCACATTAGGAGCCGAGTGCCTTGGGGGTTGAGGATCCGGCTATCCATGAGTCGGTAACCCCTAGCAGCGATCTCTGCCAAGGGATCCGAGATCCCGGTCAATAGGGGCAATCCCAGCCCCAAAGTCCTTGGTTCCACTGTTAATTCCAGCCGATCGATTAACCGCCGCTGCCAAAACCAGTCGTGAACAGCCGTACCCCCTAAAATCAAGCCTTCCTGAAGTGGATGTCGAGACTCAATCTGTTCGCACATTTGCGACCAAGTTACAGTCGCCGGATCCAGCCATAGATGCCAATGCTCCACCCAAGTGGGATCCTGAAATCGTCTTGAAAACACCACCCGTCGGCGTTCTGGCTTGAAGGCCAATTCATGGGTCACCCGTCCCATAAATGACCAATCAGTCTGAGCTACTCTCACCCCGAAACGAGCCTGATCCTCACCACTTGCCCACTCAATCGGGGGTCGCCGATCCAGCCCAGCAATAAAGCCATCCTGAGAGAGCACCGCCACCAATATCAATTCCATTGAGCCAGCCCTCACCACCCCTCAGCCATCCAAACCCTCAAACCAAAGTCCTCAGACCTTTTCAGCGCAACCCCCATGCCTGCCAAAACATATAACCCGACAGCCCCCCCATCAGGATCCGAAAAGCAAAACTAATGACTTGATCTGAGAGCTTTGGCAAAAAACGGGTTCCGATCTGTGCCCCCACCATACCCCCCACCCCCAGCACCAGCCCCGACAGTAGCAAGACATTCCCCCGCAGGGCGTGTCCCACACAAGCCGAGATCCCGGTGATCACAATCACACTCAAACTGGTGCGGACTGCATCCTTGATCGACTCATTCAAAAGCAAAATCTGCATCGGCACCATCACCACGCCACCGCCCACCCCAAATAATCCTGCCAGCAAACCCGCTATCCCCCCCGTGGTCAGTCGGGCCACCATTGGATTTGACCCCAGGGATCCCTTCGTAATCGTTTGGGGTGGCCTTTGGGCTTCTGATCGGGCATCTGGTTGGACTGGTGGTTGAA
>CAZODP010000089.1:2913-11673 GCA_964578595.1 uncultured bacterium | reverse complement strand
GTGTGGATCCCATTTCGGTTTTGGTAAATGCCCAAATCCCATCCTCGCCAGGGTCAGGATCCCCCCAACCCATCCAACCTCCGTGGTAGCCTGAATAGCGATTTAGCGATTGGCATTAAATCACTCAAATTGACTCAAAAAGGATCCTTGACAATGGAACGGACATTTTTGGCGATTAAACCAGACGGCGTGCAGCGGCAGTTGGTGGGCACCATTGTCAGCCGCCTCGAATCGCGGGGCTTTCAACTGGTGGGTCTCAAACTGATGCAAGTCAGCAAAGATCTAGCCGAAGCCCACTACGACGAACACAAAGAGCGGCCTTTTTTTGCTGGCCTAGTCGAGTTCATCACCTCCGGCCCTGTGGTGGCAATGGTGTGGGAAGGCAAAGGAGTGGTGGCCGCCGCCCGTAAAATAATCGGCAAAACCAATCCCCTCGACTCCGAACCCGGCACCATTCGCGGCGACTTTGGCATCGATATTGGCCGCAACATCATCCACGGATCCGATGGGATAGAAACCGCCACCCGCGAGATCGATCTCTGGTTCAAGCCTGAAGAGCTGACCTCTTGGTCTCCCGCCACCAGTGCCTGGCTCTACGAATAACACTCCCCCGTCTGAACTCAAGCTACCAGTAGCAGCTCTTCCAGGCTTCTCCCTTCAGCACTTGTCTGCCGAGGATCTGGATGGGCTGCTGTTGGCTTTGGAACTCAACCTCAACAGGCGTTAGTCTGTGAACAGCATTGCTGGTACAACACACTTGCACAACACAGTTGAATACAAGACTGGATTGAGACTTGATGATGTGGGATGAACTGGGCCAATGGCTCGAAGACAATTTGCAAGCATGGGCCGATCAATGGCTCGACCACTGGGATCAAATCGCCCGCGAGATCGCAACCGAGCTGCGAGACCTAGCAGAGATTTTGATGGAGCCGGATCCCATCCCCCCAGAAATCAGAAACACAACCCATAACGACACAAGAAACGACACCATAGTGGAGTACTGGCCCGGCTTTGCAGATCAAGACGAGGATCCGTTTAATGGGTCAGGTTTTACGGTCGAGGAGTTTCAGGTTAGTCCATTCGGGGTGGGGCTGATCGTCACCTACCGCAGCACTGACCGCAGCACTGGCCTAGCCCATGGGATTGGGGATCCAAGCTGTCTCTACAATGCCCACTCCCCCCAATTGCGCTGTGCCGTCAACCCCGCTGGCCCCTGCGAGGGCTGCAAACACTACCAACAGCAGTAGTGCAGCAGTAGTTGGTATCCCCGGATGCACTCAGCTATTCTGAGAGTCATATCAGTCGCTCCACCCTCCGGGGGATCCCCAATCCGTGTCTGAGGTTGAGCGGGTCGTTTCATCATGTTTTTGCCATGCTCCTTTTTTGCCCGTTTCAGTTGTGAACGCCTCTCCCAAAATCGTCTCCTCCGAAATGATCAGAGACGACACCCTCAGCGGTCTCACGCTCCCCGAATCCGCCCCCAACGGCCATCCGATCCCCGACCCGGATCCGGCTGAGATCTTTCCGTTTCCGCTCGATGATTTTCAAAAGCAAGCCATCCTTGCCCTGGGCCAAAACTGCTCCGTGGTGGTCTGCGCCCCCACCGGATCCGGCAAAACCCTGGTGGGGGAGTACGCCATCTATCGGGCTTTAGCCCAAGGCAAGCGGGTCTTTTATACCACTCCCCTCAAGGCCCTCTCCAATCAGAAGTACCGTGATTTTTGTCAGCAATTTGGATCCGAACAGGTGGGCCTGCTCACCGGGGATATCTCCATCAATCGTGATGCTGCTGCTGTTGTCATGACCACCGAGATTTTTCGGAATATGCTCTACGGCACCCCGATTGGGGAGGTGGGCACCTCACTGGAGGGAGTTCAAGCCGTGATCCTAGATGAGTGCCACTACATGAATGACCAGCAGCGGGGCACCGTCTGGGAGGAATCCATCATCTATTGCCCTGCCACCATTCAGTTGATTGCCCTGTCTGCCACCATCGCCAATAGCGACCAGCTCACCGACTGGATGAGTCACGTGCATGGCCCCACCCGCCTGATCGATTCCGACCATCGCCCGGTACCCCTAGAGTTTCACTTTGCCTCCAACAAGGGCATCTTTCCCCTGTTGGAACCCGGCAGTGGCGGCAAGCGGGTCTGCAATCGCCGGCTCCGCCACAAAGGGATCCCAGGCAGTCGCAGTCGACGACCCAAACCCCCCGATCTGGCCACAGTTGTGGATCGATTGCGGCAGCGGCAGATGTTGCCCGCCATCTACTTTATTTTTAGTCGCAAAGGCTGTGATGCCGCCGTCCAACAGATGGGATCCGTCAATCTGGTCAGCCCCGAAGAGATCGATCGCCTCTGGCCTCAGATCGAGAGCTTTTGTGCCCAGGCCCCCGAAGCCATCCGCCACGATCAACTGGATGCCCTGCGGCGGGGCATTGCGGCTCATCATGCCGGCCATCTACCCGCCTGGAAAGGCCTCGTCGAAGCCCTTTTTCAGCAGGGCCTTGTCAAAGTTGTCTTTGCCACCGAAACCCTGGCCGCCGGGATCAATATGCCCGCCCGCACCACCGTGATCGCCAGCCTGTCAAAGCGCACTGACAGCGGCCATCGCCTCTTGACCGCCTCGGAGTTTATGCAGATGTCGGGCCGGGCCGGGCGGCGGGGCATGGACAGCATTGGCTATGTGGTGGCAGCCCAATCCCCCTTTGAAGGAGCCATAGAAGCAGCCCAACTGGCCACATCCGGGGCGGATCCCTTGGTGAGCCAATTTACCCCCAGCTACGGTATGGTGCTCAATGTCTTGCAAAAGCACTCTCTGCAAACCGCCCGCGAACTGGTCAACCGCAGCTTTGGCCAATACCTCCTCTCCCTGCAGTCGGTTCCCCTGCAACAGGAGATCCAAACCCTTCAGCAAGAATTGCAAGACCTAGACCAAAAATTGGGATCCATCCGAGAGGTAGATATCCAATCCCTCGAAAAACTCCAAGATCGCTACCGGGAAGAACGCCGGATCCTCAAAGTCCTGCAAAAACAGCTCCAAGAAGAAGGGGATCCCACCCTGACCCTATTGGGGCAGCGGCATATCCAAGAGCAGGAGGGCAAGATGCTGGCAGTCGACCGCCAGATTCGGGAGCACCCCGTCTTTGTGGCCGGCGGCAAAAAGGTTGTCAAACTGCAGGAACGTCGCCAAAAGCTACAAAAACGACTGACCCACCGTCAGCAGGAAGCTGGCCCCACCCAAGAGTTGCGCTGGCAACAGTTTTTGGCCCTGGTAGACGTGCTACAGGATTTTGGCTATCTCCAAGACAATCATCACCCCACCCCCGAAGGAGAAGTGGTGGCCGCCCTGCGGGGAGATAATGAACTCTGGCTAGCCCTGGCCCTGCTCTCAGGGGAACTGGATCCCCTCACCCCACCCCAGTTGGCCGCAGCCTTGGCCGCCTTGATCAGCGAATCCCCTCGCTCTGGCACCCACAGCCGCCTCCGACTTTCGGATCCCCCCTCTGAGGCCCTGCATAATCTGCGCGGGATCCGGCGGCAACTCTTTAAGGCTCAGGGGCGGCGACAGATCTATCATCTGCCCATCTGGATGGAGCCCACCATTGCCGGATTAGTAGAGCACTGGGCCGATGGCATCGAGTGGGAAACCCTAGAGTGCAGCACCAGCTTGGATCCTGGTGATCTGGTACGGCTGATGCGGCGGACATTGGATGTGCTCTGTCAGATCCCCCGCGCCCCTCACCTGTCGGCTGAGATCAAAGCCCGTGCCCGCGAGGCCCAACTCACTATGGATCGCTTTCCCATCAGCGAGCTGATCTAAGGCCGTGAGTCAAGCTATGAGTCAGCCATTAGTCCAGGTTAGAGTGAGTGTAGTTACTTGCACAGTCTTATGATCGCAGTTGCCCCAGTTGTTCAAAACCCACCCCAATCCGATCTGGCCAGTCCAACCTTTGATGTGGTGATTGTGGGGGCAGGGATGGTGGGATCCGCCCTGGCAGCGGCATTGGCCGGATCCCCGTTGCGGGTGGCTTTGATCGAGGCGCGGGATCTGTCGCTGGGGACTGGGCCAGATGGTCGAGCCAGTGCTCTGGGACTGGGCAGTATTCAGCTTTTTGAGGCGATGGGGGCCTGGGATCCGATGCAACGGCTGGGGGTTTCGCCGATTGAGCGGATCGAAATCTCTGATGGGGATGCCACCGGCTTGGCTCATCTGCGTTGCCAAGAGATTAAGCAGTCTGCCTTAGGCTATATCGTCGAAAATCGGGTTACTCAAGCGGGACTGCATCAAGTGATCCGCGCCAGTGACAACATTCACCTGATCTATCCCGCCCGGATCCTGGATCTCAGTATCGATTCTGATTGGCAGCACCTCACTCTGTCGACTGGATCCCCTCAAGAGTCTGAATCTATCCAGATCAAGGCCAAACTTTTGGTGGCCTGTGATGGGGCGCGATCTCAGGTGCGGCAGAGAGCTGGGATCCCGGTGCGAGCTTGGACCTATGGCCAGTCCTGTATTGTGACAACGGTGACGACGGAGCAGCCCCACCATCAGGTAGCCTATGAGCGGTTCCACCGCTGGGGGCCGTTTGCGATCTTGCCCATGACCCCAGCAACTTCAACCCCAGTGACCCCAGAGAACCCATCTCATCGCAGTTGCGTCGTCTGGACGGTGCCGGATGGGGAGCGAGAGCGGCTGATGGGGCTGTCGGATCCAGACTTTTTGGCGGCTATGGCTCCATCCTTTGGATCCCAGATGGGGGAGATCCTCTCAGCGTCTGTCCGAGCCAGCTATCACCCCCAGCGACTCCATGCCACCCGTTATGTGGATCCTCGGCTGGTCTTGGTGGGGGATGCTGCCCATGCCACTCACCCGGTAGGGGGCCAAGGGGTCAATATGGGGCTGCGGGATGTGACGGCCCTAGCGCAGTTGTTGCTGGAGGCTGCGGCTGATGGCCAGGATCCCGGTGATCCCCAACTCCTCAAAGCCTATCAAGGATCCCGGCGTTGGGATAACAGGGCGGTCTTGTTGGGGACAGATCTCGCCAATCGGATGTTTTCAAATGACTGGATACCGCTGCGGGGGCTGAGGCGGCTAGGTTTGTGGGTGACAGATCGCTCCTCATTGTTGAAGCAACCCTTGATGCAACAGGCAATGGGCATTGCCCCCTACCATCCTCGCCTAGAGCGGATCCCGCAGAGGGCACCGTCAATAGTCTAGGTAAGGCATCCCTTGGGCCTCTTGAACGGGATAAGTGACCGGATAGCCCCGAAACTTCCCTTGCCTAGATATAGGGCCGTAGGGATCCTGCCTCAGTCTGGACTAGGCGGCGCGGTGTTGACAGCTATTGATCTGGTCAAAGAGAGCTTCAATCGCTTCCGCCTGATCCGCCAAATAAGGGGTGTGGGCAAAGTCCACCAAAATCGCCAGGGCCAAGTTAACCGCCGCCTGAGGATCCAGGTTGATCTGTCCGCCTTTCTCAGTTTCTAGCCAGATGCCATCCTCTTCCATGCGATAAACGCTGCGGGATCGATCAGGGTGACGAATAACGATGGAATGCATAGTCTTACTCCGCCGGTAGTGTTTGTATTCACTAGTTAGCACTATACCCAGTGGTTAAGGGCTTGTCACGGAGATTTGATTCGATGGGGTTCAATTCAGGCTCAACTGACGTTTAACCGTTAACTGACTCTGACCGTTAACCGGCTCTAACCGTTAACCGACGCAGAAAAGGCACCACGGCTGCGGTTACTTTTTCATGCCAATCGTGCTGAGGGTAGTGGCCCACCTGCTGCAAAATAGATAACTCAGCCGTCTTGACTGATTTGACAAACCCTTGGGCCATGGACACCGGTAGCCACGGATCCTGTTCGCCCCAAACCACCAAGGTTGGCCAGGGCCAGCTTGAGCGACCCGCCTCCAGTTCAGCCATGGCCTGGGCTAGCCCCAATCGACGCACGGTGGTCAGGAGAGCACGACCAGAGGCTGAAGTGGTCAAAAAGGGCTGCCGAAACACCGCCAAATCCGGATCCGGCACCCGATAGATACCCCCTGTTTCGAGGGTGCGATCCACCAAGAGCGGATCCTGGGTCAACATTTCTCCCGCCAGAGGGATCCCCAGCTTGCGGATGATCCAGGGGAGTTTGGCTTCGCCAGAAAGAGGAGCATTGAGGATCACCACCCGCTCAATTTGGTCAGGATGACGCAGCGCATATTGCAGTCCGACGGATCCCAAAAACCCCTGTACCACCAGGGAAAAACGCTCCAGCTCCACCGCCTGGATCCACTGCTCGAGGGCCTGAAGATAGGCTTCTGGGGTGTAGCGAAACTCCCAGGATTCTGGTTTAGCCGAATAGCCGGATCCAAGCCAATCGGGGGCCAAGGCCCGAAAACCCTGCTCCCCCAGTCCAGTCAATACATGTCGCCAGCCATAGCTTTGGGAGACCAGTCCATGCAGCAGCACCACCGGGATCCCCTGAGCAGGGGAGGGATCCACCTGCCGAAAAAACCAGTCCCATGCCCCAACTTGGATCCGGTGCTCTTGTTTGACGGCCATGGATAACCTCTGGTGATAGATGGAGGATCTGTTATCAAAGTAAATCCTGATAAACTTCAGGTCTACCACTTTCTTGGAGGCACAGGGATCCGATGGCGAATGCTCCTATCCCGGTATTGGTCAATGGTGCTACCGGCAAAATGGGCCGTGAAGTCATCAAGGTGGTGTCCCAAGCGGCGGATATGCGTTTGGTGGGGGCTGTGGCCCGCTCCTCTGTGGGATCCGATATCGGAGAGGTGGTGGGGATCGGATCGACGGGGGTGATTGTCAGCAATGATTTACAGGGATCCCTGCTGGAGCTAACCAAGCAGCCGCAGCAACCGGGGGTGATGGTGGACTTCACCCATCCCAGTGTGGTCTATGACAATATCCGAGCGGCGATTGCCTTTGGGATCCCGCCGGTGGTGGGCACCACAGGACTGACGGATGAGCAGGTGCAAGGGCTGGCCGCCTTTGCAGACAAAGCCAGTGTGGGAGCCTTGATCGTGCCCAATTTTGCCATTGGGGTGGTATTGATGCAGCAGATGGCAGCCCATGCGGCCCGCTACTTTGACCATGTGGAGATTATCGAGCTGCACCACAATCAAAAAGCCGATGCCCCCAGCGGCACAGCCCTCCAAACCGCAGCCGCCCTAGCCCAAGGGTTAGACAAGTCCTTTAATCCCCCTCAGATCAAAGAAAAAGAGATCCTGCCCGGATCCAGGGGTGGCGCCACCCCCGAAAACATTCGCATTCATAGTATTCGCCTACCCGGATTGGTGGCCCATCAACAGGTGATCTTTGGGGGCCTGGGGCAAACCCTCACCCTTCAACACGACACCACGGATCGGGTGGCCTATATGCCGGGGGTAGTGCTGGGGATCCGGCGGGTGGTTGATCTCGATGGCTTGGTTTTTGGCCTCGATCAGGTGATGGGCTAAGTCTTTTAGGGGTCAAGACTTTAACGATTGGACAAATCCAGAGGGCGCACACTCAAAATCACCAGATTGTAGATAATCCAGACCAGCGCAATCCCCAACCCCAAAGGCGGGATCCCCAGCTCATCCAGTTCCCGAAATTGTCCCAACCGAAGGATCACCACCCCCAAGCTGACCAGGATCATCGCCGCTTGGGATCCCAGCGTCAGTTGAGAGGGCTGATCGGGATGGGGGGAGACTTCCCTGATGGCTTGAATCGTCGCCACAATCGACTGAAAAAACTGCGCCCCTGAATACCGCTGCGCCTGCCAGGCCCGCTTGAGACCAAAGGAATGATAAGCCGCTATCCACACCGCCACCCCTGATCCCAGATAGGGCAGGATCCAGGCCAGCCAAACCTGATCAAAGGCAGGGACTGGTGTTGCCCCGGTCAATAAAAACCACAGCGGCATAGTAAAAAAAATCAAATGGGGCCATCCACTCAAGGTCCAGAGCAGCAGATGAAGATAGCCCAAACTCTGCACCCGGCTGATTTGGGGCCGCCCGCCCAGCAGTCCAAAAATGATCCCATCCAAAACCGATAACAAGGCCACCCGTCGATTGCGCAACGGCAACAGTCCCCCCTGCACCTCTGCCCCCCCGCAGACCTCCGATCGCCAGCCCAGCCGATGCAGTTGGGATCCCAGTCGCAGCGGTCGCCGCACATCGGGGTTGTCAATTTGCTCAAGGGCCTGTCGTCGGATCACCGTCCCTGTACCCAACAAAGGCGCAATCCCGGCTGCAAAACCCCCCAATGGGATCAACTGTTGCAAGGGGTGATCCGGGAAGGGGCGGCCCACAGTTCGCAAGGTTGCCTGGACAAAACCGGTTCGGTTGAGGATCGGAGCCTTGTGGGGAAAGTCATAAAAGTAAGGCACCATCGCCTCCAACACCCCCGGATCCGGCAGGTGGCCCGGTTGCAGCCACAAAATAAACTCCCCTGAGGATTTTTTCAGCACATCTTGAAGAGGATCCGGTTGCTGGCAAACCCAGTATTCGCAGGGGATCTGGGTGGCCACCTGTCGCATCGTTTCATCGGCTTCGGCATCTAGGATCGTCACAAACAGTCGATGCCAGGGATAGCGAATCTGGAGAGCGGCTTTGGCCGTCTGAGCGGTGGTCTGGACCGAGTCCCAACGACGAGAGATCACCACTGTGATAGAGGGCAGCTCGGCCAAAGCCAGATTGGGCAAGGCTGAGCCAGCAGATCCTGAGGGAGAGGGTTCCGATCTAGCTTGAGGATCC
>CAZODP010000089.1:0-2813 GCA_964578595.1 uncultured bacterium | reverse complement strand
GGGGACTGGCAAAATGGCTCAGCCCAAAGCTCAGGGCCGTTGCAAACCCATAAGCCTCCGCCCCCAAAAAGAGCAGCGACAGGCCCCAAGAGCTACCCATGCCAGCCGTCAGTCGCCACCCCAGGTAGACCGCCCCCGCCACAAAATGGGCCACGATCAATCCTTGAAAAACTCGTGTTCTCGTCATCCAAAACTCTGCTGTGTCAATACTTCAGTGTGCAATTTGGGCTTTGGTGTGCAACATGGGCTTTAACGTCTGCTTTGGTATCTCTAGCAGAGCAGGATCCAGAGCTGCAATGGATCCAGGATCCCCATCAGGCTTGTATTGATTAAACCCTACTTGAAGCCCCCTCCAGGACAGGAGACAATAAACAAGTTAGTTGAGTAGGCCAATCGCTAAGGACATCGCATCGCCATGACCGGAGCCAGAAATGTACTAGGGGATCCTTTGCAATGTTGCTGTACGGATCCGATGACAGGATTTTATCGAGACGGATTTTGTAGCACGGGGGCCGGTGATGTGGGGGCACACGTGGTCTGTGCCGAAATGACAGCAGAGTTTTTGGCATTTACCCGGTCTCAGGGCAACGATCTGAGTACCCCCGTTCCCCTGTTCCAATTTCCGGGCCTTAAGCCAGGGGATCGCTGGTGCCTGTGCGCCTCCCGTTGGAAAGAAGCCCTTGACGCTGGGGTGGCCCCGCCGGTGGTCTTATCGGCGACCCATGCCTCAACGCTGGAATATGTTTCCCTCTCTGAACTCAAGCAGCATCAACATCAAGAAAGCTAGGGGGTGTTGCTGATTCTGGCTATGGTCGGGCGGGTGAACCACTGGCAGGTTCATATAAAAGTTGCCGAATTCAGGCCTATTCGTGCCACTGTTCAGCAACGCCCGCCAAAAAGTTTTGCCAAAAAGTTTCATATGTGAGATTTTGTGAGCGAGCTATAGGTTAGCTAAGTTTTACGACCAGGACTAGCGCTGAGAGGGATCCATTCGAGATCCCCAGAGAGACTTACTCACCTTAATAAATTCGTTGACATCCTGTTTTTGCAGAGCCGTGCTCACCTGATCTGCCACCACCATCATCCGGTTGAGGGGCCGCACAACGGTTCGTTGCAGCAGGATATTGAGGATGGCCATCACCACCACAAACACCGTCACCAGGATCCCCACAAACAAGCCCAGGGATCGATAGGCAGAGTTGATCACCTCTTTGGCGGGCACTGAGATCACCTGAGCGCCGACAATCTCATTTAGTTGCCAACCAAAGCCTCCATTTGGCCCGTAGGTGGCGATCAAACTGGCTGGAGCCTGCTCAGGAGTGCTGTGACAGCGCAGACAGGTGGCATCCCCAATCGCTAAGGGCCGAGCAATGTAATAGAGATTCTCGCCAGAGGTGCGGCGAAAGCCAGCCAACTCCGTCACTTGACTATCATTGCGAAATTGATTGACCAAGGTAGCCTCAAAGTCATCCGCTTGATCGCGAGGATTGGTGGGATTGAGGGTCGCTTCTTTGTAAAAAAACTTTTCGTAGACAGGATTTTGGCGAATGTGCTCAAAGACCTCGCGAGCAGAGTAGGAGGGCACGGTCTCCGCGATAAATTGCGGCTCGGTTTCCAGTCGGGTGGTGAGCTGGGGGTTGACTCGGTTGATGGTGTAGTAGCGAACTGAGTTCATGGCTTGGATCAGCATCTCCGCTTGGGATGTCACCTGAGCCTGAGCGTTGGGGATCAAAACCCCTGCAAATGCCGTACTCGTAACCAGGATCCCGCCCACCAGAGCTGTCCACAACAGGATGTTGAACTTAGTGCTGAGTTTTAGCTTTTCAAACATGAACATTGCCCTGCACAGATGAAATCAAAAGAAAAAGTAAAGATGCCATTTCAAAAAGAGTTGAGGCCACAGGGATCCAGACCCTGTCCAACTAGCCTATCCAACTAACCTGCCTAACCACCCTATCTAACCCTGGTTCAAACCCGATTGACAACCGTTTCACAAGCCAGCCCTATGCTGAGTTTCAATCTTTATTTACTTTTTAGATCTTGGGATCCCTCAGGATCCGGCTCAAAAAACTCTGGCGGTGATGACGGCTGCATCCGTAGGTCTGAATCGCCTGTCGATGGGCAGGGGTGCCGTAGCCCACATTTCGATCCCAGCCGTAGTGGGGACACAACGAATGCAGATGTCCCATCCATTGATCCCGCTGTACTTTGGCCAGCACAGAGGCGGCAGCAATTGACAGCGAGAGCTGATCCCCCTTGACCAGGGCGGTCTGGGATCCAGGCAACTCAGATACCCTCAATCCATCCACCAATAGGTGATCCACTTCCCCCAGGCAGCTCAGAGCACGCCGCATGGCCAAACCCGTCGCCTGACGGATATTTAGCCGATCGATTTCTGCAACCGTGGCGGATCCCAGTCCAATCGCCAGAGCTATCGCCCGGATCCGAGGCACCAGAGCCAGCCGCTGCTGTCGCGAAAGCTGTTTGGAATCCCGCAATCCTGCCAAATCCTGAGGATCCAGTTCCTCCGGCAAGATCACAGCCGCCGCCACCACCGGCCCCGCCAAGGATCCTCGTCCCACCTCATCCAGCCCTGCTACCCGCCGATAGCCCTGCTGCCAGAGGCAAAACTCCTGGGCAAGCGTAGGGCTAAACCGAACGGAACCAGAGGATCCAGGCATAACGTAGCCTTGTTATCACCGATGGGGTTAATCACTGATGGGTTATCACTTGGGGTCTCCCTCAAGATTTCTTGTTCTTGACATCCTCCCCGGCCTAAAGGCGCGGGGATTTGGCAGCGAGCTGCGCTCTAC
>CAZODP010000088.1:8900-12952 GCA_964578595.1 uncultured bacterium | reverse complement strand
ATTTAGCGTTGCTTAAGAGCTTGATCTCAATCTTCGTAGAGAGAGTTGTACTCGGCCAGCAGGGCATTGGCTTGTTCGTTGGCGGTGACCATGGCCTCCACCGGATCCCCGCCCTCTAGCATCAGCTCTTCCATGGTCTGGGTGATGATATCGCGGGTTTGGGGGAAGGATCCCAGTAGTGCCCCTTGAGTAGCCAATGTAACCGTAGAGTTGTTGATCTGGTCACTGGCGGTCAAGAAATTGGGATTTTCTTCAAACCAGCCTTCCGACTCCAGCAGATCCACAGAGCTTTGGCGGATGGGCAGATAGCCCGTAACCTGATGCCATTCGGCGGCGTTTTCGGTGTTGTTGAGCCAGATCATAAAGGCCAAGGCACCCTCTTCCACTTCAGGATCCAGGTCGTCCACCAACCAGAGGCTAGCCCCCCCGATCAGATTGCCGGTCCAGCCCATCTCTTGGTTGTAGGGCATCCGAGAGGTGACAAGTTCTATCTCGTTTTCGGCGGCGGCATTGGTGATATTGGCGGCATCAGCACTGCTGGTGATGGCCATGGCGACGGTGGCGGTTTGGATCGCCTGCTCGGTAGCTGCCCAATCCCGCTGGCGACCGCTGTAGAGGTAGTAACCCTGATCTTCCATCTCTTGCCACCAGGCGGCAATGGCAATGGAAGGCTCGGAGTCGATAAACAGGCGATCAGCCCGGTTGCCCCGGCCATTTTTGTTGCTGGCCAGGATCCCGTTTTGCTGAGCCATCCATTGCTCGTAGAACCAGCCGTGGTTGGGCCAGGTGATACAGCCATCGGGAGCATCGTCGAGGGCCATGATCGCTTCACAGGCTTCAGCCAATTCGCCCCACGTGGCGGGGGGAGTGTCGATGCCAGCCGCCTCCAGAATGGCGGTATTGGAGTACAAAATCGGGCTGGAGCTGTTCCAGGGCATGGAGGTAAACTCCCCATCCAGGGTGTAGTAGCTCACCACCGGCTGAATAAAGTCCTCAAAATCCACCGGGATCCCTTCCACTTCGTCGCGGCCATCCAGGGCATCGGCAATTGACTTAAAGTAGCCAAAATCGCGGGCACGCTGAGTTCCCACCTCAAACCACTGCACCACCGCCGGAGCACTCCCCTGCTGGATGGCCAGATCAGTGGCCTGCTGGATCTCTTCGTAGTTGCCATAGCCTTCCACCACCACCTGGTACTGGGGATAGAGTTCATTAAAGGCAGCGGCTTTCTCTTGTGTCCAGTCCAAGCGATTGTCAGTAAAGGCGATCCAGACGGGGACTTCTACGGGTGTGTCCTGGGCAAAACTGGTGGCGGCCAGATCCACAACCCCAGCGGAAACCAGGATCCCAAAGCCCAAAATCAATCGATTGCGTGAGTTCATGAAGGCATCCTAAACAGATAGCTTTGACAGCTAAAACCATACCGCTCAGACGTTAAGACAGCGTTATCACCTGGATTCAGCCATGATTCACTGCTGTGTTGGCTGATTGTCTCGAAAGCTGAAAGCAACTTTTGGCAATCACCCAATCCTCTTCGGTGTGGATCACCCAAATTTCAACGCTTGAGTTTGGGCTAGAAATCCGCCGATCGCTCTTGAGGTCGGCTGGGGATGATTGGGGATGGGAGGGTGGCTGATTAAGAACAGGATCCAGCTTGAGGCCCAGGAACTCAAATCCCGCGCAAGCCCGCTGCCGGATCAGAGCCGCATTTTCCCCCACGCCCCCGGTAAAAATCAGGATATCCAGCCCCTCCAGCGAGGCGATCATGCCCCCCATCTCCCGCCGCAGCCGATGGATATACACGTCTATCGCCAACTGAGCACGGGGATCCCCCTGGTCACAGGCCGCCAATACACTGCGCATATCACTAGACAGACCCGACAGGCCCTTGAGTCCCGATCCTCGGTTAAGTAGGTGATCCAGCTCGTCCAGGGGCAGACCCTGCTTGAGTAGGTGAACCAGCAAACCCGGATCCACCGACCCAGAACGGGATCCCATCATCAACCCTTCCAGAGGGGTAAAACCCATGGTGGTATCGATGCTGCGCTGGCCTCGGATCGCCGCCAGTGAGCAGCCATTGCCCAGATGAGCCGTCAGGATCCTCAACGGTGGGGCCTCTAACGGTGGGTCAGACTGTTTGGAATCCGCCAGCAGGTGATGGATCCGCTCAGTACAGTACTGATGGCTGAGACCATGAAAGCCATAGCGTCGGATCCCTTGTTCTGGCCAGGTGTAGGGGCCGGGATAGGTGCTGGCCGCCGCAGGCATCTGGGCATGAAAACCGGTATCAAACACTGCCACCTGGGCTATCCCTGGCAAAAGGGTCTCACACACCTGGATCCCGGCTAGATTAGCAGGATTGTGGGCGGGAGCCAGAGTCGCCAGCTCCTGAATTGCGGCTTTGACCTCTGGGGTGATCAGCACCGGATCCTGGTAGTGTTGGCCCCCGTGCACCACCCGATGGCCGATGGTTGAAATATCCTCAAGGCTGTTCAGAACTTGAGTGGATCCCTCCGTCAAGGTCTTGAGCAAACGGGGGATCCCGGCAGCGGGATGATCTGCTTCAATCTCTTGTCTGAGGGTGGATCCGTTGGCCTTGACGGTTAGCTCCCCCAGATTGGCTCGGCGGCTCCAATCGATGGATCCTGACCAAATGGGGTCCAGAGGTTGATCCGGTAGGCTGGATCCCTCCACCCGATAGAGGCAACTCTTTTGACTGCTGGATCCGGCGTTGAGAACGAGGATATTCATGATGGACAGTCAGGAACAGGATAGAGTCTGGGTCAGGATAATACAGTCGGGTTCAAAGCAGGATCAGAGGCCGTAGAGGGATGGGATCCGTTCCAGGGCCATGCGGGATTGCACCGTTAGACCCAGACCTGATCGATCCCCTTGAGCGTAATGAAAGACGCCGGCAGCCGCAATCATGGCGGCATTGTCGGTACACAGCGACATCGGCGGCACAATCACCCGGATCCCCTGCTCCGCCCCTGCTGTGATCAATCGTTGCCGCAGCGCTCGGTTGGCCGAGACCCCTCCGGTCAGCACCACCTGATTTAGTCCTAGATTCTGGGCACAGGCCAGGGTTTTTCGGGTCAGCACCTGGGTGACCGTCAACTGAAAGCTAGCGGCAATATCGGCCTTGGGCAGCGGTTCTCCTCGCTCCACAAAAGACTGCACCAGGCGAGCCACTGCGGTTTTGAGGCCACTAAAGCTGGTGTCATAGGCCCCAGGAACCTTGCCTTCGGGCAAACGAAACCGAGTCGGATCCCCACTTTGGGCCAACTGATCAATGGCAGGGCCACCGGGATAGCCCAGCTCCAGCAGACGAGCCACCTTATCAAACGCCTCTCCGGCGGCATCATCCAGCGTTTGCCCCTGGGTGTGATACTTGCCCCACTCAGGCACATATACCAGACTGGTGTGCCCCCCCGACACCAACAAACACAGACACGGAGGCTGCAAGTCCGGCTCCGCCAAAACCCCACTAAAAAGATGTCCCTCCAAATGATGGATCCCGATCAAGGGCTTGTGGTAGAGCATCGCCAGGGTTTTGGCCGCCATCAGGCCCACGAGGAGGGATCCGTTCAGACCAGGGGTACAGGTAACAGCAATGGCATCTATGGTTTCAACCGAAACATGGGCCTGCTGTAAAGCGGCCTCAATCACCGCCTCAATCGTTTCGACGTGTTGACGGGAGGCCACCTCCGGCACCACCCCGCCATAGGGCCGATGAATCTCGATTTGTGACGACACCACTGAGCTATCGATATGTCGATTTGTAACGACTGCTGCGGCAGTTTCATCACAACTGGTTTCAAGGCCCAAAACAGTTGGCATGGCCAGGGATCCCGCCTCAAAATGTTTAGGAATCAGGCTGCAAAGCTCTGAACGTTATCTGAACGTTAATGCTTCTCCCCCCACCTTAGCCGGATCCGATCACGGTCTTAAGATTTGTATCGGATCCCCTGCTGCTCAGGTCACAGGCATGGTACAACCCTTTCGAGTCAGATGGGGTATCGCTCTCGGTATGGGTGATTGCGTTTTTCTAA
>CAZODP010000088.1:7122-8800 GCA_964578595.1 uncultured bacterium | reverse complement strand
TCCAAGCTAGATCAAAAGCTAAAAGCGGTGAGGGTTTTGAGCTTTGTAACAGTTCTCCTTACGTTGTTACAAGTCTTGTGGCGATGGCAATCTCCAAGCCGAATATGCGGTATCTTGCAGATTCAGTAACGCTTTGATTTGATAGTGGGATTCAAGGAAACGTTCTATGCGAAAACTACTGAGCCTGGTTTTGGCCTGTGTGCTGTTGATGGGATTGGCGGGTGCTGCACAGGCAGAGGGCATGATCGGCCTGTCCACTTGTCGGGATGTGCCTGCATTTCAGCAGCGGGAAGATGATCGCTTAGCCGAGATTGAGGGCAAGCTGCTGGCGGCAGCTCCGGGTAGCCCTAAGATTGCCCAGTATGAGCGGCAGTTGCAGCAGACTGCCAAACGGTTTGATCGCTACAGCTCCATGCTGTGCGGTGAAGAAGGTTTGCCTCGTCTGATCACAGATGGTCGGCTCAATCATGCAGGCGACTTTTTGATCCCTGGGTTGGCCTTTTTGTACATTGCCGGTTGGTTGGGCTGGGCCGGTCGGTCATACCTGATCGCCGTCCGAGATAGCGGTGAGGCCGAACTCAAAGAGAGCACCATCGATGTGCCATTGGCTCTCAAGTGCTTTGCCAGCGCCTTGGCTTGGCCAGTATCAGCCTTTTCTGAGATCGCCAGCGGTCAGATCCGTGAGAAAGAAGAGGCAGTCCCAATCTCACCTCGCTAAATGGTGCTTCAGGGATCCTATTGGTCAATAGGGGTCAATCGGTGTTGACTCAAACCGGTCTAAGTTAAAAGTGAATTTGTTCATCGATCTATAGGCAGGCAAGATGGCTGACTTTACCAAATTTCTTTCCACCGCTCCGGTTACATTTGTGCTGTTTTCTAGCCTCACATTGACTGTGTTCATCATGATTAACCGCTTTTTTCCGGATGTCTTGACGTTTTAAAGTCCTGAGTAGAATCTACAGCACAGCTTTTTCAAGTTGATTTTTTATCCCGATAGGATGGTTTAGCATGGTTCAAAGTGCTCCTCGTGTCTACGTTTCTGCCCCAGATGGGGATCCGCAAATCGGCAGTTTTTCCACTCCAATCAACAATACTCCTGCGATCCAGGTGTTTATCGATTGGCTGCCCATCACCCGCCCCAATTTGGCTCCGATTGCTCGCGGGCTGGAGATTGGCATGGCCCATGGCTACTGGTTGGTGGGGCCATTTTCGCTACTGGGGCCTAACCGGGCTGAATCCGTTGGTTCCGTAATTGGGTTGTTGGGAGCGGCGGCGATTGTGCTGCTGATGACCATTGCCCTGTCAATTTATGGCTATGTCACCCCTCTAAAAAATACTCCTGTGGGAGATTCTCGCGGCTGGAGCGAGTTTGCCTCAGGCTTTTTGATTGGTGGCATTGGGGGGGCAGTTGTTGCCTATCTGTTGTTGGCCAATGCGGATTTGGTGCTGAGTGGCTTCAATGGTGCCCTCTAGCGGCCTGAGTTTGATTTAAGTTGGTTTAAATAGGGATTTTAGCGTTTGTTTGGATCCATCAAAAAGTAGATTGGGCCAAAAAGTAGATTGGGCTGAGTTTTTTAATCCTTTTGTTGATTTTTTGCTAAAGCCGGAGCAGGGATCCATCGTCTTGATGCGTCCCTGTTTTGGTTTTATTTGGTTTTATCAGGTCATCAAATCCAAT
>CAZODP010000088.1:0-7022 GCA_964578595.1 uncultured bacterium | reverse complement strand
TCATCAAATCCAATTGGACAGATGGCAATACTTGAATTTTGAGTTGTGCCTGGATCCTCGGCTCGGCATCCAGGCAATTGCTCTGGGTGATCGATCTGATTAGGACAGCGACAGAAATGGCATTGGCCCGGATCCAAAAGCCCAACTCAGGCAGGCCACCTGGCGAGCGATCCTGGGCGACAATGAAATATGAAGCTCTGTTGAGGGATCCCTGTTGGAGAGTCAATCTTTTGTCCCGCTCCCCCCACCCGTTCCTCTACAAACACCCCTGCCTCTGCAAACTGTGGAAAGTCCCCTACACCTGGTGGGCCGCACACCCCTGATCAGGCTGAGTAAGATCGCCCCCGACCTGCCCGACAGCGTCAAAATCTACGGCAAAGCAGAGTGGTATAACCCAGGCGGATCCGTCAAAGATCGCCCTGCCCTCAATATGATCACCCAAGGGGAAAAATCCGGCCTTTTGCGCCCCGGCAAAATGATTCTCGATGCCACCTCCGGCAACACTGGCATTGCCTACGCTTGGATTGGGGCGGCCAAAGGCTACAAAGTCAAGTTAGCTCTGCCCGCCAATGCCAGCCCTGAGCGCAAGCAGATTTTGGGGGCCTATGGGGTGGAGCTGGTGCTGACGGATCCGGCTTTGGGATCCGATGGGGCCATCCTCAAGGCCCGCGAGCTGTATGCAGAGGATCCTGACCTGTACTTTTATCCTGACCAGTACAGCAATCCTGCCAACTGGCAAGCCCACTACCACACCACTGCGGTAGAGCTGTGGCAACAGACTCAGGGGCAGATCACCCACTTCGTCACTGGTTTGGGCACCAGCGGCACCTGTATGGGGGTGGGCAGACGGTTGCGAGAGTACAACCCTGATATCAAGATTGTGGCGATGCAGCCAGATTCCCCCTTTCATGGCCTAGAGGGGCTAAAACACATGGCCACCGCTCTCAAACCGCAGATCTATGATCCGACTGTGCCGGATATCCAGGCTGAGATCTCCACCGAGGCAGCCCAGCAGATGGTCAGGGCACTGGCCCGCCAAGAAGGTCTGATGGTGGGTATTTCGGCGGGGGCCAATGTGGTGGCAGCAGTGCAGATCGCCCGTCAGATCCCAGCGGGCCTGATTGTCACGGTCTTGTGCGACGGGGCCGACAAATATCTCTCCGAACGATTCTGGCAGGATCCGTAAGCTCATCCCTAATTTCACAGCCCTCATTTCACTGGGGGCATCACTGGGGGGCAAGCGTGACCAACTCAAAGTCCTGAGCCAACAACCAAGGGATCAACCGATCTGTGGTCTCAGCCACCTGGGATCCACCGTAGACGCCATCGTGCAGCACAATCAGGGATCCCGGCTTGGTCTGAGCTTGGACCCGCTCCAAGACAACTGGGATCGGTGGATCCAGCCAATCTTCCGGCACCACCGTCCACATCACCGTCTCAAAGCCCCAACGTCGCAAGTGAGCCAAGGTTTGGGGCCAAACCAGACCATTGGGAGGCCGAACCCATCGCAGTGACTCAGGATCCTGGCCTGTGGCGGTGGCGATCACCGTTTGGGTCTGCCCCAGTGTGCGCCGCAGTTGGTCAGGGCTAAGGCTGGTAAAGCTCCGGTGGATCCAGCCGTGCAGGGCAACTTGGTGTCCCGCTGCCGCCATCTGTTGGATCAGCTCTGGCCATCGCTGCACCCGTTCTCCCAACACAAAAAATGTTGCCTTCACCTGCCACTTGTCCAGGATGTTCAGCAGTTGGGGGGTGTGGTCTGGATGGGGGCCATCGTCAAAGGTCAGGGCAATCGGTCGGGATCCGGGCTGATGGGGTAGCTGCCACAGACAATTTGGTAACAGGGTTTTTAGGCCCAGGTGTGCCCAGGGATAGGCCCAAGGGGGCAGGATAGAGCGAGCCATACCAGAGATAAACAGAGCTTACAACAGGTGAAAAACTCAACGGTCAAGACACAGGGGGACGGCGACGCCATTGCCGTTGGGTGCTAGCGGTTGCTCGGGCATTGAGGATCCATTGGTTGACATGACCGACCGTAAGCTTGCGATCCCGACTCATGGTGCGCACTTGCAGCCGCAAAACCTGCTGATGCAGCGAATCGGCGGAAGCATTGGCCAACTGCACCGACGAGCACACCCCCACATGTAGCAACACCCCCGCATACTGGCAGCCTACCCCTGGTACCTGAGCCAAGTCCGCCATGGCCGACCATTTCAACACTTGTTGGGTGGGCATTTGCAGTTTTTCAGCCAAGTGTTCAGCGATGGCGGGGGAGTGGGATTGGTGCCACAGTTGCAGCGTCGATAGGATCCCGATGTGCTGCAGTTTGCTACACACATCCTCTGGGAGTCCGGGGAGCTGCTCGATGGGCCAATCGCCCAACGCGGGGGGTGAAGAGGGTGTCATAACAATAGCAGGGGGTACACCGTCATAGTAAGCTGTGCAAGAGCTGTTCTGGCGATTTAGCTCTAATCTGGAGCTATTTTTGGGGTTTTGTGTTAGAAATCTTGTTGCTATGTCCAAAAGTTTTGATGCTTCAGCTCAGGGGTTCCCACATTCCGGTGCTGAAATCCTGGCCCCAACGCAGCCTGATCAGCCGCCTAATCTGGAAGAAAAGACTTGGCTTGTGACAGGATCCGCTGGTTTTGTGGGCAGTCATTTGGTGGATCGACTGCTGGCAGAATCAGAAGCCCAAGTTCAGGCGGGCCAGCCCGGTTTTGGGGTGATAGGCGTAGACAATTTTGATCCGTTTTATCACCCAGACATCAAAAAAAGGATCCTGCAATCTCATCTAGCTCATCCTCGGTTTCAGCTTGTGCAGGCGGATATCCAGGATCCCCAAAGTTTAGCGGCCCTCTCAGGATCCATCTCAGCACCATTGGCGGGGATCATCCATCTGGCGGCAGTGGCAGGGGTACGGCCCAGTCTGGTGGATCCGGCTCGCTATCTGAGGATCAATGTGTTGGGGACTCAGCATCTGCTGGACTTTGCCCGTCAGCAGGGGATCCAGCGATTTGTGTTTGCCTCATCCAGCAGTGTCTATGGCACCAATCCTCGGCTGCCCTGGCGAGAGCAGGATCTCGATCTGCGGCCCATCAGTCCCTACGCTGCCTCCAAGCTGAGTGCAGAAGCTCTAGGGCGGGTCTACAGCCACCACTACGGGATCCGGTTTACGGCTTTGCGATTGTTTACGGTCTATGGGCCACGGCAACGGCCCGATCTGGCCATTCACAAGTTTGCCCGGCGAATGCTGGCCGGGGAGCCGATCTCGGTGTTTGGGGATGGCAGCACCTGTCGCGACTACACCTATGTCACGGATACAGTGGCCGGGATCCGAGCGGCAATGGACTGGGGGGATCCCAACCCTGAAGAGCTGTTCTCAGTCTTTAACCTGGGCCATGGCCAACGGGTGAGCTTGATGGAGATGATTCGCACCCTCGAACAAGCCCTAGAGATCCCAGCCCACCTGGATTGGCAGCCAGAGCAGCCGGGAGATGTGGCCCAGACTTGGGCGGATATCAGCCGCGCCCGTCAATACTTGGGCTATCATCCCACCCTCTCATTTGAGCAAGGGATCCGGCGGTTTGTCGATTGGCTCAAAACCGGTTGAGTGCTATGGCCTCTGGATCCTCGCCCGGATGGCAAAGCTGGCTCAAGCCTGTGGGTATCGGGATCCTATGGGGCCTGATCGGGCTATTTTTACTCCGCGCTGTCAGCGAGCACTGGATCCCCTTGGCCCAAATTGATCTGACCCAACACTGGGGATCTTTGCTGGGGGCATGGCTGATCACACTGGTGGCTCATGCTTGGGGGGGGTGGGCTTGGGGTTGGATCCTGAGGGCTTTTGGGGAAGAGAGCCTCTCCAATCGCTGGAGTATGGGGGTTTATCTTCAGACCACTGTGGCCAAATATCTGCCGGGCAATGTCTGGCACTTTGTGGGACGGGTGCGGGCGGCCCAAAGCTCCGGGATCCCGGTCGAGGTGGGGGTACTGAGTGTGGGGCTGGAAGCAGCCTTGATGGCGGTGGCAGCAGCGGTGGTGGGGATCCTATATCAGGGCTACTGGGGGGGGCTGGCCCTTGTGGGCCTTTACTTGCTGCGGCCACGGCAACTCAATCCACTGCTGAGCCGCTTAGCCCGGTTAAAACAGAGAACCCTCAAACAAATAACCCTCAAACAGAAAACCCCAAAACTGGATATGACCGGGTCTAGCCCCTACGGGCCGCAACTGCGTCACTATCCCTGGGGGATCCTGGGGGCCGAAATTGGCTTTGTGGTCTTGCGGGGGCTGGGATTTGGGATCCTGCTGGCGGATCGAGTCCCGCTGGGCTGGAGCCATTGGCTGAGCGTGATGGGATCGTTTGGATTGGCCTGGGGAGCAGGGCTGATCGTGCCTGGAGCACCCGGCGGGATCGGGGTGTTTGAGGCCGGGATCCTGCTGTTATTGGATGGGTCGATCTCTAGCCCAGAGCTGATTGTGGCCACAGGGCTATATCGCCTGGTCAGTATCGGGGCAGAGGGGACAGGGGCACTGCTGGCGGGGCCAGTGCTTCACAAAACGTGTTACAAAACCCTCTCAGCCGCCCCAGATACCCCCTCAGATTAATAGCGGATCCCAGAGTTCGCTATGGTGGAAAAGCAGGGTGCCGAGGAGTTATGGCAAACCGTCTTGCCGAGTGTCAGAGCTTATATTTGCGCAAACATGCCCACAATCCCATCGATTGGTGGCCTTGGTGCCCAGAGGCTTTGGCCAAAGCGGAGGCCGAAAACAAGCCGCTGTTTGTGTCCATAGGCTACTCCAGTTGCCATTGGTGCACGGTCATGGAGGGGGAAGCCTTCTCCAACGCCGCCATCGCCGCCTACATGAATGAGCATTTTGTCGCGATCAAAGTGGATCGAGAGGAACGCCCCGACCTGGATAGCATCTATATGCAAGCGTTGCAGTTGATGAGTGGGCAGGGGGGCTGGCCTCTGAATATCTTCTTGACCCCTCAAGATCGGGTGCCGTTTTATGCAGGAACCTATTTTCCAGTGGATCCGCGGTTTGGGCGTCCGGGATTTTTGGAGGTACTGCAGCGGATCCGGCAGTTCTATGACGGTGACAAGGATCGCCTTGAACGCCACAAAGAACAGCTTTTGGATGCCCTCAATACCATCAGTGAGCTATCCCCCTCCGCCGAGATCCCATCAGACTATTTCGCCACCGGCATCACGGCCATCATTCCCCTGGTGTCACGGGAGGGATCCCGGCAGCAGTTTCCGATGATGCCCTATGCCCAGTTGGCCCTCCGCGCCAGCCGCTTTCGCCCAGATCCAGCCCCAGCGGATCCGGTGGCCGAGGCTTCGCCAGATGTCACAACCGTGCCAGCCCCCCCAGAGGTTAGGGGCGAGCCACCCAGAATGGGTACAGCCGGTCTTGCCCAGAGCACCATTGACGGCCCAGATGCCCTGATCCGCGCCCAGCAGCGGGGGATGGATCTGGTGTTGGGGGGGATCTTTGACCATGTGGGGGGTGGTTTTCATCGCTACACGGTGGATCCCACTTGGACGGTGCCCCATTTTGAAAAGATGCTCTACGACAATGGCCAGATTTTGGAGTTTTTGGCGGATCTGTGGGCCGCAGGGTTCCAGGATTGGGCGATTGAGCGGGCGGTGCGCAAGACGGTGGAATGGCTGCGGCGGGAGATGACGGATCCGGCGGGATACTTCTATGCCTCTCAGGATGCCGATAGCTTGGCCCAGCCGGAGGATATCGAACCCGAAGAAGGAGAGTTTTATGTTTGGCGACAGGCCCAATTACAGGAGTTGCTGAGCGGCGAGCAGTTTGACGAGCTAGAAAAGGCCTTTGATATCTCTGTCAAGGGCAATTTTTCGGATCGACCGGGCCTGATCGTGTTGCAGCGGCGGCAGGCAGGGACATTGGATCCAATGCTGGAGGATGCCCTAGAGGTGTTGTTTCAGGCCCGCTACGGAGAGCTGGATCCACAGGATCCGTTTCCTCCGGCCATTGATGCTGAGATGGCCCGTCAACATCCCTGGACAGGTCGGATCCCGCCGGTGACGGATACCAAGATGATTGTGGCCTGGAATAGCCTGATGATTTCGGGACTGGCCCGGGCGGCGGTGGTGTTTGAGCAGGCCGATTTTCTCAAGCTGGCCTTACCTGCCCTGCGGTTTATTCTCAACACCCAGTCTCCAGAGGGGCGGCTGCTACGGCTTAACTACAACGGGATCCCGGCAGTATCGGCCAAATCAGAGGATTACGCGCTTTTGATCAAGGCCCTGTTGGATGTGCATCAGGCTAGCTTGACCCTATTAGGGGAGCCTTCACCGCAGTTTTGGCTGGATCAGGCGATTGATCTCCAACAGCAGATGGATCAAACCCTCTGGGATCCGCGGGCGGGGGGCTACTTTATCAGCGGCCCGACTGAGAGTGGCGACCTTTTGGTGCGGGAAAAAGAGTTTCAGGACAATGCCACCCCAGCGGCCAATGGCATTGCGGCGGCAAATCTGGTGCGCTTGGCCTATCTCACCGATGATCTGAAATATCTGGATCGAGCTGAGACCGAGTTTCGGGTATTTGGGCAGATGATGCGCAGCCAGCCCCGCTCCTGCCCCAGCCTATTTGCCGCCCTCGACTGGTATCAAAATATCCTCAAAGTCACCCTCGAACACCCCTACGGGATCCAGCAGGGCTTTTGGCCAACCACAATGTTTGTAACCCCATCTGAGCCGCTGGGTGAATCGGTGGCGGGGTTGGTCTGTGTGGGCCTTAAGTGCCTGGATCCGGCTGCCAGCCTGGATCAAGTCATAGCCCAGATGCGGCAGGGGCAGGTGCGCAGTTAAGTCACTTGGTTTGACAAAGTGTCCACCAAAAAAGCCCCAAAAAAAGCAGGGGATGAGCCTGCTAGAAAACCTTGAGATCACAGTGGGCTGTCTGAGCCTTGATTTGAGCTTTGAGATCGCCCTCTGACCTTGAGCTTTTGAATCAGGGTGCGATTGCGCTAATCCAATTGGTTTTTGCAG
>CAZODP010000087.1:11490-13057 GCA_964578595.1 uncultured bacterium | reverse complement strand
ATGGCTTGGGTCTAGCAAAACTTTGGATTTCAGGAGCTTCTCATCATGCATCAGGAATGATCCACAACTGACGCTTCACAACTGACGTCATGAATGACTACGACTCATCTTCATCATCGTGGTGATGACTGCGGAGTTTTTGCAGAGCCTGATGGGCATCATCCTGCACCCCTGAGTCAGGATCCTGGTGAGCCGCTTTGTGGAGGATGCGGTGGAGCTTTTGTCGTAATCTTTCCAGTGACTGTCCCTCCAGTGAGTAGCGATCCAAGAGTTGTCCGATCGACCAGGCGCAATTGCTGCGGACGACAGCCACCGGATCCTGATTCAATCCTGCCGAGAGAGCCAGCACCCCTTGTTCCAGACGGATGGGATCCCCCAGATGAAGCTGACCCAGAGCACTGGCCGCCCACAGCCGCACCGCCGTGATATCTCGCTCCAGGGCGTCGATCAAGACCTCTAGCCCCAACGGATCCCGCGCATTGCCCAAAGCCCAGACCAGCCCTTTGCGGACATAGCCATTCCAGTCTTGTTTGAGAGCGGTGATCACCGGATCCACAATCTCAGGCTTGACATTACGCCCCAGGGCATAGGCCGCACTTACCCGCACCAAGGGACAGGGATCTTGGAGCAGATCCACCAGCAATTCAACCGAGCGAGACTCTTCTACATCACAAAAGAGGCGGGCCGCCTGCATCCGTGAACGGGGATCCGGGTGGCGCAACTGTCCCAACATCTCCTCCACATCCAGCGGTGGCTGGGGGTGTGAAGCAATCTGATCAAGCGGCTCTAATGGGGTAAAAGCGTCTTCGTACATGGCTTCTATTTTAGGGGAGTTACTGTAATCGCGGTGGGTTGGCCCCGATCAAGTGACTTGCACTCCATAGGCACAATCGCCGCAAAGCTCGATTCCAGATCGGGTAGCCCAGTATTCGCTTGGGTGGATGCCAGATCCGGCCAGGTGGGGCTATGCTGTCTGATATCCATGGACAAACACTACCTGTGGTGTATGAAATCTGTACTTGCACTCGACTGCTTGACGCACTCCCCTGATGGGATTAGGGTTGTTTTCGATTAGCTCTGTGTTTTGGCCTTCAGTTCCTAACGTGTTTGCCTGGGGATCCTCTGTATGCGCTACCCATCCCAATCGATGCCCCAGTCGAGGGCTGTGTTACCTGCTTCGGCTCCTGCATCTTCTAAACTGAGTTCCGGGATCCAGCCCCTCACCGGTCAGCACTTGACGAGCCAAGGCATTGCCCCACAAAATACCCCATCAAAAAGTATGAACCCTCCAGGGTTGACAATTTCTAAGCCAAGCGCGCCTAAGCAGGGGCAGGGATCCCCACGTTCAGTCAGCACGGTACCTGCCGTCCTCTACGAAAAAGTGGTGACGGAGTTGGAGCAGGCTCGTCGCAAGGTATTGCAGCTTTCTGAAGCCAATCGCACCCTCGAGCACCGCAATGATGCCTTGGCGCAGGAGCTGCAACAGGTGGCCTCAGAGTTGCAGGGGGATATCTATCGCGCCCTAACCCGGCTACAGGTGTTGGCGGAGGCTTCAGAACTGGGAGAG
>CAZODP010000087.1:0-11390 GCA_964578595.1 uncultured bacterium | reverse complement strand
CTATCGCGCCCTAACCCGGCTACAGGTGTTGGCGGAGGCTTCAGAACTGGGAGAGTCTAGGGGAGAGCCTAAGGTGATGGGTACTCGACCCGTTCCTGCTCAGGGATCCCCCCCAGCCCCCTCTGGTTACAGCAGTTACAGCTTTTTGGATCGGCTCAAGAGTAAACAACAGGAGGCCCAGAGCCTGCCCGCAGCGGATCCGGCCCTTCCGGAAGAGGGTTCGGACCAGTCTGCTGCGCTCCAGCCCACCAGCAGCTTTAATCTGGAGGAGACTCTGGATCCCTTTGCCGATCTGCCTGCCCTCGATACCCTGCCTCTTCCAGAATCGCCTCGCTCCCCCTCACCTCGTCACCGCATCTCCCGCTCTCGCTCCGGTCGGGCTGTGCCCCGGATGAATCGCTACTTGCCCGACGGGACTTGGGATGGGGATCCTGGCGAAACAACAGCCTCAACTGAGCCACCCTCCAGATCGCGTCGCCCTCAGCCGTCCCCCCCCTTGCTTTCAGATGATGTCAGTCCTGAAGAAGAACTGTTTGGCAGCGGGATCCCGGATCGAGAAAGTCTGGCCAAAAGTCGGGAGCGACAGGCGGCCCAGCAATCTCTTTTGATCTGGGGGGTGCTGTCGTTGGTACTGGTCACGGGCTGCTTCACGGCTGGCTTTTTTGTGGTGCAGTCGGTGGTGCGAGGGGGCGACTCCATCAATCAGCCGCGTTGAGGATGGCTCAAGCCTGATCCTGTGCGGGCGCCCAAAGCAGGTGAGGCCCAAAGTCTTTGATGGCCCAAATTTTTTGATGATCAGTGGGCGTTCTGACCGCTAGGCGGATGTAACTGGATCCCAGCTCTGCAAAGGTGGAGCAATCTCGAATCAGGATCCCTTTGTGTTGGAGCCAATCTGCTTGCAGTTGAGGGGCTGAACCTGGGAGCTGGGAGCCAGAGATATTGCAGAGGACAAAATTGGCGGCACTGGGCAGCGGATCCCATCCCAAATGGTCTTGTAGTCCAGATATCAAGTGCTTGCGAGCCGGGGACAGCCACTGGTGGGTTTGGGCCTGAAAGACTCGATCTTGGAGGGCAGCAACTCCGGCCACCAAAGCCAGTCCATTTACGGCCCAAGGATCCCGCCATTGTTGCCACTGCCGCAACCGATCCGGATGAGCGATCACATAGCCCAATCGCAAACCTGGGATGGTATAAAACTTGGTTAACGACCGGATCACCACCACCTGAGGGTGAGAGCGGATCCAGGGGATTAAGCTGTGGCTGTTATTGTTATCTTCAAGAAAATCCATAAAAGCCTCATCAGCCACCACCAGCTCAAACCGTGGCAGCACTTCCAGTAGCTCTTCCAGTGGCCACAGGATCCCCGTAGGGTTGTGAGGATTGTTGATCCACAGAGCCTGAGAAGTTGTGGAGTCAATGTTTTGACTGAGCCACGGATCCAAGTGCCAGCCTTGCTCCTGCTCAAACGGGATCCGAATCGGCTTGATCGTAGCCCCAAAGGATCTGAGGGCGCGTCCATAATCGGCAAAGGCAGGCACCGGCAAAAGGGTTTGCTCTAGGGCAGCACTGGCGCGGGCGGCCCAGGTGATCCACTCTGCGGCCCCGTTGCCCACCCGGATCCAATCCATCGGGATCTGGTGATGCTCCGCTAAGCTCAGTCGCAAGGCTTGAGCCTCTGGGTCAGGGTAGGATCCGATGGCTGCCCCAGGATCCGCAATGGCCGCTTGTAGGGCCTCCAGCAACGATTGGGGAGGCCCCAGGGGATTGAGACTGGCAGAAAAATCAATAATGTCACTGGGATCCCGTCCAGATAGCTCAGCAGCCCAGCGGCGATGGCCTCCATGCTGAGGCACTACAGGGTGGTGGGTGAGGCAGGCCAGAGAGACCATGAGCTGAATGCCAGGTTTGGTGCAAGGGTATTGCCTCAGTATCGGCCAGATCAGCGGGATCCTGGGCTTATGCCCTTTGACAACCCTTGGATCCGGTTGGAGCAAAACTGGATTGAGGATCTTCTGCTTGACCCTCGACCATCGGCAGAATCTTAGCTACACTCCCCCTCAGAGAGGATCCGTTTGATTTGACATCGTTTGAATCAACTTGGACTTTGACCCCGGCTCAGCATCTATGGATAGCTATTGATTGGTCTCCTATGCGATTGCCCCGATCGATGGATCCCCCATTGCGCCCTCTGGATCAGATTGGGGAGGTGGTGGAGGCCTCCACCACAGGTTTTGTGGCCCAGTGTCTGGATCCAGAGGATCTGAGCTTTCCGACGGTGCCGGCCTTGGGCAGTTGGGTGCGCTCCCAAGACGAAGAGACCGGCAATCGGATCCTGGGGGTGGTCTGCCATGCCAGCATTGTGCCTGTAGATACTGTGCATCGGGTGCGTGCCCTGGGTCTGAGTCCAGAGCAATTGCGAGAACAGCAGCCCCAGATTTTTGCCATGTTGCGGACTGATTTTCAGGTGGCGATTGTGGGCTTTGTCACCCCTGCGGATCCCCCTCGGATCCATCAGTATTTGCCACCGCGCCCGCCCCAGATTCATCAGCCGGTCTACCGCTGTGGCGACCCCATGGTGGCTGAGTTTTGCCAGAGCTTAGACTTTTTGCGGACTTTACTCCAGGTGAGCGGGATCCCGACCGAAGAACTTTTGGCCGCCGTTTTGCGTCATTGCCACCGGATCCTCCGTTACGACCGCGCCTGGTTGGTGGGGGTGGGCCAACACTTGAGCGTGCTCCTGCGAGAAGACTATGATCGATTGCGGGCGATTGTGTCAAAACTTTCTGGTTAACACAGTGATTCCTAAGCTCATCGGGGCGAGGTGTGGGCCTCCTCTGGAGCAACTTGTCGGCATTTCTTCTTGTTTGCAATGTTCCAGATGAACGGGATTGCCATCACTCCAACCCAGACAATAATCCCTCCAGTTTTATAGAAGGCCCCAGCCACAGAACTGTGGAAGTCGTAGCTGGCTTGGATCTCAGGCGTGGGATCCTGATACGGAATTCCTGCAAACAAGACATCGTAAACAAGCCCCACCAGTAGGATCCCAATGCCCAGTAACGATATCCCGATTGACTTAATGAATCTCATTGAATCTCATAATTTCATCTATGGGAACAAGGCATTAGGATTGCTCAAACACCTCAGACTCTCACCACAAGTTTCTGGATCAAGCGAAAACCAAGTGGGCGTTTTTTGCCAAAAACACAACGACAAAAGTCTAGCTTGGTCTATGAAGGATCTGACACCCCTAGACTATCTGGCTTGATCCAAGAGAGATTGCAACTGATCCAGAGCCGCCTGGGCACTTTGGGCGCGTTCTGAAAGGGATTGCACCACTTTGACGCTGGATTGGGCCGCATCCACAGACTCATTACTCTTGCGCTGGATCCGATCCGCTAGACTGCGAATCTGGTTGCTGGCCTCCGTGGTCCGCCCCGCCAACTTACGGATCTCTTGGGCAATGGCCCCAAACCCACTCACCCCACCGCTCGACCGATTGGCCTCCACCGCCGCATTAAAAGACAGCAGGCGAATATAGCCCGCCACCTCCACAATCAGCTCAGTAATGGTGTTGATATCTTTGAGTTCTTGAGACAGATCTTGGCTACTGCGGGACATCTCTGAGGCCAGGTTTCGCATCGCCTGAACCCCCTCAAAGGTAGCGGCAAAGGTGGATCGGCCTTGCTCTGAAAGCAGGGTGCTGATCTCCAAAATCTTACGGTTAATGCGGCTGAGTTCTTCGGAGCGGCTCTGGGCAGATTCCCGCTCCATCTCCAGCTCTAGGTTCTGGCTGAGGATCTCGGCTTTTTGTCGCTCCAGGTCGCGGGCATAGCGGAGACTGCGGTTGCGCTCCTGCTCTAGGGCCAGCACCACCCCTTTCATCTGTTCCTGCTGCTCCTGCAATTTCCGCTGGGCGGCCAGTTGAGCCTCCGCCTGGGCCACCAACAACACAGGAATATCCAGCAGTTGATAGGTTCGCGGATCCAGTTGGACAACCACCGGATCATAGATGGTTTCTTCGGGCCGCTGGAAGGCTTGGGGGGCCGCTTCTGCGATCGTGGTCTCACCCGGCAATAGCAAAAACTCCGAAGCATGAAACTCCACCATCGAGCTGATGGGCCGTTTCATAAATACATCCAACCCATAGGGACGACTCAACACCCACTCCAACAACACTCGCCGGGTCATCATCCCCAACACCTGAGTGCCTCGCACCACTACCACGCCACACAGCTCACTGTCATCTTCAAGACGCTTAATGATATTTTCACAAGGAGTATCAAAGTCAACCTGGAAGCTGATCAGTTGCAGATCCTTGATCGGGGTATCCAGCGGCAGGGTCTCTTGGCCCATGTGGGAGGGCAAACCAGTCAGCGATGGAGTAGTGCCGGTGGTCATGATGAGATGCCTCTACTCAGTTAAATCAATTAAATCAATCAGTTGGGCTAAATCAATCAGTTGGGCGGTTGAACCCGATCGTCCGAACGGATGAAGGTGGCACAGATTGCAGCACATGGCTGGCAAAAGGCTTTGGGATTGCTGACTTGTCTCTGGTCACTTGTGTCTGGTCAAGGATCGCCCCTCGGTTCTGCAACAAGCAAGAAGGGCTGCTCTTGCTGCCAGGTTAGCATTGTCACTAAACTGAGTCGGTTAAGAGAAGGTTAATGTGCCCTTGAAAGCGGTGGGGCACTGAGATTTTGGATCCCCAGAGAACCTGCTCAGGGTCGGATCCTCCGTGATATTGGCGATATTAGCTGGTTATTATTGCTGATGTTGCTAACTTCAGTTACTTGGCCTCCATCCAGTTAGATCCCGCCTGAATGTCGACGGTGAGGGGCACCCTGAGCTGAAAAGCCTGCTCCATGTCCTGCCGGATCCGGGGTTGGAGATCCGCCCATTCATCCGGATCCACCTCAAAGACCAATTCATCGTGGACTTGGAGCAACAGTTGTGAGCGGTAGGACTGTAACACTGGAGCCAGATTGACCATGGCCAGCTTAATAATGTCTGAAGCGGATCCTTGGATCGGGGCATTGATGGCGGCCCGCAATTCCGCTTGTTTGCGGTAGCCGGTCAGGGTTTTGAGGCTGTGAAAATAACGGCGGCGGCCTGTGATGGTCTCCACATAGCCCTGTTTTTGAACCAGAGCTTCGGTGCTTTGTAAATACTCAAAGATGCCGGCATATTGGCGATTAAACTTCGCCAGAAACTCCTTGGCTTCGCTGTGAGAAACCCCGGCGGTACGGGCAAAGCGTTGGGCACCCATGCCGTAGACCACCCCATAATTAATAGTCTTAGCGAGGCGGCGTTCTTCGGGGGTAATGTCGGATTTGTTGAGCAGCACTTTGGCGGTAAGGGTGTGGACATCTTCCCCCGCTTGAAAGCCCTCCACCAAGGTTGGTTCTTGGCTGAGATGGGCCAGGATCCGCAGCTCAATTTGGGAATAATCGGCGGCCACCAGCAGCCAACCGGGTGCGGGCACAAAGGCTTGTCGGATCCGTCGGCTAAACTCAGTCCGAATCGGAATGTTTTGCAGATTGGGATCCGAGGAACTGAGCCGTCCGGTGGCGGTGATGGTCTGGTTAAAGTGGGTGTGAACCCGCTGGGTATCGGGCCGCACCAGTTGGGGCAAAGCGTCTACATAAGTAGATTTGAGCTTGGCCAAGGTCCGGTAGGCCAAAATCTGATCAATGATCGGGTGATCCCCTTCTAGTTTTTCCAGAACAGCGGCATCGGTGGAGTAGGTGCCACTTTTATTGCGGCGGGTTTTTTGGGTGGATAGCCCCAGTTTTTCAAACAAAATCGATCCCAATTGCTTAGGGGAATTGAGGTTAAAGGTTTCCCCAGCAGCAGCATAGGCCCGCTGTTCAATTTGGTCTAGGTCTGCTGCTAGGTCTTGAGACAGTTGACTCAAAAACTCCACATCCACCCGGATCCCGATCCATTCCATCTGTTCCAGAATTAGGGCCAGGGGCAACTCAACCGTTTGAAAGAGTGTCCACAGGCGCGGATCCGCCTCTAATGCAGCTTGCAAAATCCCCGTCAGTTGATAGGTGCAATAGGCATCACAACCGCAGTACTGGGCAACTTTGGGGATCTCGATATCGGCGATGGTCTGGCCTTTTTTGACCAAATCTGCATAGCTCTGGGCCACCAAGCCCAAGTGTTTGGCGGCTAGATCCGTCAGATTGTGATGGGCCTCTGGATCCAACAGATAGCTGGCGATCATGGGATCAAAGCGCACCCCTTTGAGGTGGGATCCCTGTGCCCGTAGCACCGCCAGATCGTATTTGCAATTTTGCAGGGTTTTGGGGCGAGCCGGATCCTGCCAGATCGGATCCAGGGCGGCTTTGACCTGGGGCCACTCCAGACAGGGGCCGGTGATATGGCCAATGGGAATGTAGGCGATATCCACAGGCGACCAACAGCAGCCGATCCCCACCAACTGAGCATCACGGGGATTGAGGCTGGTGGTTTCGGTATCCCAGGCGGTGAGATCGGTGTGGACTGCCAGGATCTGCACCAAATGGGCCAACTTTTCAGCCGTATCAATGATCTGCACCGGCGGCATCTGGGGAGCGGCGGGCAAGGGCTGATCTGCAAAGTCAAACCAGAGGGATTCGTCATCCCCCGCATCCTCAACCGGAGCTTGCGCTGAGTCCTGGGCCAGAGCACCCCCCAATCGCTCCTGGATCCGTTGCACCTGCCGGATTTGGCTGTGAAACTCCAGCTTTTCGAGCAAGGGGATCAGTCGATCTTGCTCAAAGCCGGTCAACCTCATCCCCTCCCAATCCCAGGGCAGCGGCACATCCAGCCGGATCCGGGCCATCTGTTGGGAATGGCGGGCGGCCTCGATTCCCTCCTGGATTCGGGTGCGCATCGCCCCTTTGAGATCATCCACTCGGCTCAGCAGCGTTTCTAAATCTCCAAATTGGGCCAACAACTCTACCGCTCGTTTTTGGCCAATCCCTTTGACACCGGGAATGTTGTCGGAGCTATCGCCACAGAGGGCTTTGTAGTCCACCACCTGCTCAGGCCGGATCCCCAGTTTTGATTTCACCTCGGCTGGCCCAAACTCACTCACCTTGTCCTTGCTGTTGAGGTGCAGCACCCGGATCCGGTCAGCGTCGATCAGTTGAAATAAATCTTGATCCCCACTCAGGATCCGCACCTGGGCCGACCGCGCCAGCATCACCGCCAATGTTCCCAGCACATCATCCGCCTCAAAGCCCGGAGCCATCAAAATCGGGATATTCAAAGCCGCCAAAAGCAGCTTCAGATTTTCGATATCTTCGATAAACTCCGCTGGGGTCTCCGGTCGGCCCGCCTTGTAGGTCTCGTCCATCTCATGACGAAAGGTGGGCTGGCGCGTATCAAAGGCAACAGCTACATGGGTGGGGGCTTGCTTTTCGATCACCTCCAGCAGGGCCTTGAGAAAGCCAAAACAGACACTGGTGGGGATCCCGGTGGAGGTGCGCAGTCCCCCCTCACGGCTGTGAAAAAAGGCATAAAACGCCCGATAGGCCAAAGAATGTCCGTCCACCAACAGCACCACCGGATCTTGATTTGATCCGAGACTGGCTGGGCTGGATTGCAGTTCTACCTCAAGCGGCAGGGGAGAGGAGTTGGCCACGGATCCCTCGATTGGCGTCGTTGGCATCATTACCCATGATACTGAGGCTACAAGGTTTCGCTTCGGGGGTATTCTAGGAGGGCAGTGCTGTGGGCAACACCATGACAGGGATCCAAGTGACTCCAGATCATCAGGCTTTGGTGCGGGATTTTTATGAGGAGATCCCCTACCCCAATGCCCCGATCCCAGACTCGGTGCGCAATAATCTCGATGGGCTGTTTAAGGTCAACTACACCACCGCCCAGTACCTACGCACCCATCAGATATTGGAGGCCGATGGCACCGTTATGCTCAATGCGGGCTGCGGATCCGGCTACGAAACCCTGCTGTTGGCGGAGTCCAATCCGGGGGCCAAGATCATTGCCATGGACATCTCCCGGGAATCGGTCAAAATTACTGAGCAGCGGCTGCGCTACCACGGTTTTAATGATGTGGAATACCACGTGCTTGATCTGCGGGATCTGCCCAGCTTGGGCTATGAGTACGACTTCATCACCTGCAATGATGTGCTCTATTTGCTGGATGATCCCCTCAGTGGTCTTACATCCTTGGCCCAGGTTTTGAAGCCTGACGGGATCCTGCGCACCAATTTTCATCACATCTATGGGCGCCGCACCATGCTGGAGTCCCAGGAACTTTTCCGCTTGCTGGGCCAATTTGATTTACCCAAACCCGTTGCCATGCAGAATGTTCGCACCTTCTTGGATGCCCTTCAGCCCACGATCCCAGCCAAATCCACCTATACCCAAGCGGGGATCAAAGACAATGCCATCCTGGCCAATAATTTTTTGTTGTACGGGGACAAAGGCTTTTCGATTTTAGAAGTGGTGGAGATGCTCAAGCAGGCCAAATTGGGTTTGGTAAACCTGGTTGATCTACCCACCTGGAACCTGGAGGAACTCTTTACTGAAATGCCCACCTTTGTGGAAGAAAAAATCAAAGCCATGAGCCAAGTGGAGCAATTGCATTTGTTTGAACTCTTGGCCCCCAATCGCCATCGCTTGATCGATCTGTGGGCCGAACAAGCGGGATCCTCCTTGGTCTTGCCCTGGACCGATGAAGATTGGCAGACAGGCACCATCCATCTCAATCCCCTACTCACAGACAACACCAGTTTTAGGGGATTTGTGGATAAAGCCGTTCAGAAAAAGCAGCCCATGAACTTCACCTGGCCCGGATCCCCCAGCAAAAAGCTAGATATTCCGACCGAGCGGGTGCCTTTGATCCAGACTTTATTGGATGGCCCCACCTCAGTGACGGATTTGACTGAGCAAGCCTATGAGATTGCCCGTCGCCGCCAGTCCAGAGAGGAGGTGACTGAAGACTTGCTCACCTATTTGCGGGCTATCGAGGACTTTGCTTTGATTGTGCTGGGCTACGGGGAGGAGAGCTAGTTGCTCAGTGACAGCAGGATGGGGCCGGGATCGAGGGAGGCAGATCCAAGGTTGGATTTTGGTCAAAAAAGCCTAGTGGTTTGAGGCCAAAGCCCAGATAGGCCACTGGCATGATCGGCCATTCTTCGGGGCGAGGCAGATGGGTGCAGCCAAATGTATACCAAAGCACAATATCTGTGTTTTCAATCGAGCGGTTGGCTTGAGTCCAGCGGGGGAGGCCATCGCCACCGGGGTTTTGGTTAGGATACTCTCCCGCCGGATAGCGTTCCTGCGGATCAAAAGGAGTCACCCAAAGGTGTTGCTGCAAAAAGCCAGCCCGTTTCATCAACGGTGAATCCGGATGAGAGAGAGGCCGTACATTTTCGCCTGGAATCAGGGCATAGGCCACCGGATCCCCCAACGGATTCAGGACGCTAGGATTGGTTATCTTCCAGTAGCGGCCCGCCAAGGGATCCACCTGTTGTTGGGCCGCAGATTCGGTTTTGAGGGGGGTGGCATGGGCGCGAAAGGCACTGCCGTAAGGATTTTCGGGGCTGATGGGATCGGTTTCACTATGCACTTCATAGATGGAATTGTGCAGGCCATCCACCTGCATATCGAGCCGAACATTAAAAAAGTGCTGATGAATTGGCGAGATTAATTGCGGGGCCACATAGGTGCCATAAGCATAATTTTGGCCAGGATAGGCGGCTGAGACATTGAGGATCCCAGTCAATTTCACCTCAAAATGTAGGGATCCATCTTGGTAAAAGTACCAAAAAAATCCATAGTCATAATTGCCAACTGTGGCAAAAAAGGAGACCACCAATCGTCGAGATCGGCGTAGATCAGATCGCTCAGTTCGCCAGTCGGTGTGTTTCCACAGCACCCCAAAATCCTCTTCGTGCATACAGATAGCGTGGGGCAACTCATAGGGATCCCCATCGTTGGCAAAGAGAACCGCGTCAAAATAGTAGATTTCTCCTAAGCAATCACACCCCAAAACCAAAGAATTGGTCTCCCCCCCCAAGGCGTATTCCCCAACGTCAAAAGCATTTTTGCGAAAGTGAGGGGCGCGAGGATCCCCATAAGGCACCACCATTTCTGCCAGTGAAGCCCGATAGATCACAGGTCGCAACTGGCCCCGATCTTCATAGCCAATGGTGTGAAGAACCAAACCTTCGCGGATATTAAAGCTGACCCGAAATCGCCAGTTTTGCCAGCGTACCTCATGTCCCTTGACCTCAAAGCTGGTGCCTTCTGGCTGGGTGATCAAAAGCGGTTTCAGATCCTGACGTGGTTCAGGCAAAAATTCACTGGCAAAGTTCCCTGACTGATGGGGCAGCGGGATCCCACGGGGATTATCGACAGTGGCAAACAGATCCTCAATCGCAAACACCTGCATTTGATCAAGATCAATCACGGGTATCAAGCCCTCAATCGGGCGAGCATAGCCATTTTCGTGATCATCAGCCCGCAAAAAGCAGTGGCCTCTCACCAATCGCCGTCCCTGTTCAGCAGGGATCCCAAAATATCCGACTGTCCAATAATCGATCATCACCCGCTCCAAATGGGTGATCCCCCGATGGCGCAGAGCAGTGATAAATTGGCGATCTTTTCGGATCAGTTGATCACATTCTAAAATCTCGTCGGTCATCAAAACCGGCTGTGCATCCGGCACCTGCTTCCAATCTAATACTCTTGTTTGGGCCAGAGACACAATCCCCTCATAAGTGGCCTGAGCGGTGCGGTGATAGAGCACCACAAAAGCTCTACGCTCAATCGGATCCCCTGGTTGAAACTGGAGCACGTCGGCTTTAGCAGGTTCAGATAATTGAATAATGGCAAATCGCCAGGTTTCATCTATGGCTAGGGTTTGTCTGACAATCTGCACGGTCTGCCGAATCTCTTCAGCGGTGAGAGGATCCAAGGGATGCAGTAGGTGGGATCGATCCGAGCCAATATCAGCATCAGCAGTCTGGGGCAGTGTTGCCCAATCAGGGGTGGTGGTCAGCATAAAAAATAGAAAAAGATTAGAAAGGGGGATTAAGTCACAAGGCTGGATCACGCAATGCATAATCAAGATCCAGCTCTACCAACAAGTATTGAGTCAAGTATTAGAGTAACTTTATCGAACCCAGGGGGGAGGCAAAACCCGGATCCAGAGCAGCGAGAGAGAGCCAAAGATGCCTAGGGCAGATGGCAACAGTATTTCTAATGATTGATCAGGCAGCATAAAAAGGAAGAGGCAAACCTATGATTTTTGGGTTGAGTAGAAACCGTGTAGGGAATAGTGGGTTTGTCTGTCCAACCAGAAATTTAAGAGGATTAAACTTCGAGCCAAGACCCAGAAAAAAACTTGGATCCAGACATAGAGAACC
>CAZODP010000086.1:0-13548 GCA_964578595.1 uncultured bacterium | reverse complement strand
ATTCTCTGTGACGATAGCCTCGGCTCAAACTCTTTCAGTGAACATGTTGGATGTGTAAGTGGTGAAAAACGCCTTAAGAACACTCTGGGGGCAGATCATGGTGGCGATGAGAGGTTGGTTTACTCAAAAACCTGTGGCCCGCAGATCACTCCAGCTCGATTGGGTGATCCCCAATAAGTTAGCGGTAGGACGCTTTCCCCAGCCCCGTGACCTTGATACGTTGCTTCGCCACAACATTCAAGTGGTGGTTACGCTGGCCTATCCCGAAGAGGGTCATCTTCCCCCTGGCATTGACGAAAAGTTTTGGCATGGCTTTGTTTCTATGCCTGACAGTCACTATCCTGAGCCGATCCCACCCACTCAGCTGGTCAGAGCCACCAAGGTCATCCATCGCTCTCTTACCCAAAACATGCCGGTGTATGTCCATTGTCGGGCTGGTATTGAGCGCTCTCCGCTAGTGTGCATTGCTTATCTTTGTCTCTACCGCAAGGTACCCCTCAGTGAAGCCCTCCGTTGGGTCAAACAAGTTCATCCCGCTGCTATGCCCACGCCTGAGCAAATTCAAGTCGTCGAGTATTGCCTCAAACATCGGGAGTTGATGAAGATCCTCTCTGCTCCCGCCAGCCAAAAACCGGCTTGAGGTTTGGCCATTAGCGATCCTTCGGGCTCATTGCATACCGGGCTCGTTGATTAACCACGAGTCGATCCGGCTATCTGACCTGGTTTTTGCTGGGTAGAAGAGTCCTCATAGTAGTACTGGTAATAGCTATAGCCATCGTGCCGAGTATCCATCAGGTTGATCACCATGCCCACCAGCTGGTCTTGCCCCGCCCGTAGCAGCTCTAGGGCACGACTCACACTGGGACGAGTAGCTCGTTCCAGACCCATCACTAGCACCACCCCATCCACTTGGTTGGCGACGCTCTGGGCATCTGCAATGCCTACAATAGGTGGCGTGTCGATCAGAACATACCGATAGACCTGCCGCCACTCCTCCAGCAACCGCGCCATAGTTGAGGATCCCAGTAAGGCAACAGGATTGGGGGGCATGGGGCCGGCGGTGAGCAGATGCAGCCGATTTTCTACCAGCAAATGAGTCACATCTTGCCAAGTAACATCTCCTACCAGCGCGGTGCTGAGACCAACCGCATTGGTTTCTTGGATCATCTTGTGCTGACTAGGCTTCCGCATATCCGCATCCACTAATAGCACCTGATGTCCTAATTCGGCCAACGCTTTGCCTAGATGAAAGCTCACAGTGGATTTCCCCTCTCCTGAGAGAGCAGAGGTGAAGCAGAGCACCCGCATCTCTTCGCTGCTGCCCAAGTAGCCCATATTCAGAGCGGTTGACCGGAAGGACTCTGTAAAAGGCATCTGTTTGTAGTCCTGCCCTTTAGTTTCAGCAGCCGACAAGCCATCCATAGCAACTTTAGGAATAGCTCCCAACATCGGCAGGCCGGTCAGCCCTTTGGCCTCTTCTACCCCCTTGATGCGCTGATCCAGCCGTTCCAACAGCAAGGCGGTGCCAAGCCCCAACAGCCCACCCGCAAACAGAGCTAAGACGATATTGCGCTGGCGATTGGGGGAGATTGGCACCTGAGGAATCGAAGCTGGTTGGAGAACCCGCCAAGGGGAGATCTCCTGAGCCTCGGTGATACGTAGATCCTGAAGGCGAGACAGAAAGGTGTTGACCAGCTCAGACTCGATCTGGTTCTGCCGCTGCAACTCCGCATAGGACTGCTGCAACTGTGGGATCTGGTCAAACTGTTGGGTGATCTCTCCCTCCACTTGGCGCAAACTGGCCAGCTGAGCATTTTGCACCGCCAGCTCTACCTGAGCTTGCATCACCTGTTGGGTTAAGGTTTGCTGAAGTAATTGATTGCTGCTGGCTAGGCCACTATCGCCGATGGGGCCATTGGGAACTGTTGAACTACCCACCCTTACCGTCCCCGATTGAGCCAAGGGATCCCCGACCAATGAGTCACTCATGACGGGTAGCGGCAACGAGGCTTCGCCGGTCACAGGATTTGAGGCCAGATCGCGCCCCAAGACCTGTTCGATCCGCTGCTGCAACAACGCCAGAATCTGATCCCGGCGAGCCTGTAGATCTTGAACAGAGGGATAATCATCCCGATACTGAATCCGTTCCAACGCTAGATCCAACTCCGCTTGCTGGAGCTGAGTGGCTAAGGTTTGATAGCCGCTGTCCTGGCTGAGGGTATTCATCTCCATCGCAACCGCAGGATCCTGGCCCAATTGACTGAGCAGCACCTGCTCCCGTTGGCGGGTTTGTTCGATAGCAATTTGAGTTTGCTGAATCTGACCCGTCAAGGTCTGACGAATATCCACCACTGACTGGCCAAACAAATTGGGATCCACTATGCTGTTGGCTTCCCGAAATTGTCGAATCGCCGAATTCGACTGTTCCAAGGCGGCTCGGGCTTCGGGTAGTTGATTCTCAATGAAGGAGATGGCGTTACTAGCCTGGGATCGTCGACTCTCTAGGCTATAGTCCACATAGGTTTCCCCCAGAGCATCCAAGACGGCTTTGATCCGCCCCGGATCGGTATCCACATAAGCCACGCTCAAGACATCCGCATTGCCAATCTGGCGAATGGTGAGGTTGGGGATGACCGTTTCGGCAAAGGTTTCTTGAAACGGCTCCGGCAGTTTCGCCATCGCATCTTCTACCAACGGACGACTGCGCAGAATCTGGATCTCGGTGGACAGATCCCGCGTCAGGGTGGTGGGCTGAGCTGAATCCACCACTGGAATCGTGGCCTGCTGATCCACCAAGATCAGGGTCTCTGCCTGGTATCGCGGCGTTTGGGCATTGGTATAGGTAAACACCACCGCAAACATGGATCCCGCCACCACTAGGGCAGGCAACCATCGCCGTTGCACCGCCCGCAGGATATCCACCTCTTGGTTGACATAGCCACTGAGCATCTGATCAGAAGAGATCGGATCCAGACTGTTGGGAGGGTAGGCTCGTGGAGATTGCATAGTTGGGGTGCTTAGAGGGACAGAGTAGCCAGACAGAGTCAAGTCAGCTCGTTCGATACCTAATCAAACAGCCGTTGCAACACACTTAAACCAGTGAGTGGCCCCAGGATCTGATCCAAAACATCAGAGGTCTGGGCCAAGACAGACGGGTTGACCACCACGATATCGGTGTTTCTCAAGGCTGGGTTAGTAGCTTCATTTAGATTTTGGGCCAGATCCACCGCAAACTCGCGCCGGGTCACGGTGCCATTGGGATTGAGCCGGATCAACTCTACCGCCAGATCATCGGCCCGCCGATTGAATCCTCCCGCCGCCAAGATGGCCTGATTCATAGGCGTATTGGGAGGCAACCGCACAGTGCCGGGTCGAGCCACCTCTCCGACGATATTGACCGAGATCTCAACCGGAGAAAGGTTCGCGGATGCCAGTTGGCTTGCTTCGGCAGTATCCAAAGCTGCCGCAGTGGGCACAAAAATCGAATCCCCGTCAAACAAGAGCAAGTCTTGAGCCAGATCACCCGTCTGGATCAAAGTCCAAAGATTGACTGTAAAGGTCTGAGGTGATCCCCCTGTCTGAGGCCGCCGCACTTGGATCCGGCGCAGATCTGCTAACTCGGTAATGCCCCCCGCCCCCTGAAGGATTTGGGTAACAGATGGAATAGGCACCTGCAAAGAGGAGGGAGTGCTGGCTCCGGTTTCACCCAGTTGCACCGCACCACTGCCCACCGTCAAGGTATAGGCACCGGGCCGATTCACTTCCCCCACCACCGCAATCCGCAGCGGTCGAGCAGCAATCAGGCTAACATTGACAAGGGGCCGCTCTAGAAAAGCCGATAATTGAAAGGTCAGCTCATCAGCCACCTGCTCTAGCGATTTTCCCGCCACCGTCAGGGATCCCACTAACGGCACCGTCAGGGATCCATCCAACAGTACCTGCTGTTCGCTGCTAAACTCTTCCACATTAAAAACATCAATTTTGACCCGATCCCCTGGCCCCAAGACATAAAGAGTCCGGGGGGATGGGGTTGCCATGTCTTGGCGGGGCAAGGTCACAGGCATACCCGTTTGGGGTTGCTGGGGAGCAGGTTGAGTCGAAGGAAGCTGATTAGGGGGAGCCTGAATGATCTGAGCTTGGACAGGCTGGGATCCCGACATCAGTACCAGCAAAGCCGCTATCAAGAGTTCAGCGGGCTGCTGGCCCATTTTTCTGGGTTGAAATTGAAAAAGCACCCCACACCACCTACAGTACTGGGTCTTGGCAACGTATTGAATCCTATCCAAAGATAGACTCCACTGCTATCTCGTCGTTCTAAGATTTTGAGCGTTTAAGAGCAAATCAGAAGAATTGCCGAAAAACAACCATGTCATTATGCCTGTACTCTTTGCACGCCAATTAAGGGATCCAAGACACGAAATTCCCTTTTAAGGCTAGCCCACCCATCACCATAGGTGACAAAGACTTCCTATAGCTCTGCATTTCATCCCCCAACTTCAGGATTTGACAATCGGCATCAATCGCGTTGGGAGCAAGTGCCTGAAGTTTTTAGTAGTAAATGTTTATCTCTGACACTATATGTAGTGTCTAAATAAATTGAGCACACACAAGTAGTGTTTACTTCAGAATTGTTCTCTGCTTTGGCCTTTTCTTGGTGCCTCCGATCCATTCGTTGTCTATCAGGTATACTCCAAACTAGTAAGAATTTCAGCTCCCATGACCTCTTTTCAAGCACTATGGAGGCATCACCATTTGAGCCGCTTCAGATACGCGTGGTTGTCTCCCAACACCCTGCGGATGGGAATGGCGGGATCCCTGTGGTTGGGATTCGGCGATCCTGCCCAGGCAGTTGAGTGGGCATCGGGACACGCCACGAGTGTACTAGCGACGCAGCCGATATGGGCCAGTCTTGAAAATTCTGATCTGAGATCATCTGAGGCCATTCGCCGGGGATCCCTTGTTGGGCAGGAAGGATCATCGGGACAGTTACCCCCGTCTGTGGAGGTTCTGAACAACGACCAACCGCTAGATGCTTTGCTCGATCAGCTAGACCAATTGATGGCAGAGTCAGCCCCCTCAACCCCGATCCCTGCTCAGGCTGAGCAACGGGAACGAGAACGGTTAGAGCAGCTGTTGGGTATCATTCGCAAACGGGAGGTTTTGGTAGACCTCTCTCCAGCCCAAGAACCGCTCCCCTCCAATCCAGTGCCTTTGGCCGCCCCTCCAGAGAGTCAAATCGCCCCCAGATCCGAGACTGATCCTGTCGGGATCCCGCCTCTGCCCTCTGCGATACAAGTGGAGCAGGAACGACTGGAGCAACTCCTAGCAGATATTCGACAGCAGAATGTCCCCGCTGCTGTGATCTCGGAGGATCCCACTACCCAGCCAGGCAAGATCTATTCCAGCGGACTGGGTCACACCTTGCTGGCACAAGCTCTACCACTTGACCAAACCACCGATAGTCCGACCAGCCCACTCATCCCGTCGCTATTACCCATACAGCTTCAGGAGCCAACAACCACACTAGCCCAAGTTCTACCACCGCCCCCATCTCCGGTAGAAACCACAGGGGGAAACTCATCTAGCACCTCCGGTCTAGAGTGGCAACGAGAACGGCTGGATCAACTGCTAAATCAAGTTCGCCAGCAGCAGAGCAGGTCATTTGAATTTGAGGCTGGGGATCCCTCTGTTGGGGCGGCTGAGACAGCGCAACAGCCCTCCTCCCTGAATCAAGCGTTGCCCATCAGCCAAGGACAGAGTACCCCGACAGAGATCGAGATCCTGTCCCCCACCTTGGAGCAAAACCAGTTACCCGACGTTTTACGGGATCCCGTTTTTTCTGCCCCGCCCCTGTCAGATTTACCCTCTGCCAACTTCAATACCCCCGAGATCCGGGATCAACTGTTGCAACCCCAGCCCTTTTTGGGTCAGTTGAATGACCAGGATATCGTACGTCCTCTGCAACGGCATTCTTTAGTACCTTTTCCTACATTGAGACCTCCTGAGCCTGTGGCCGCTACCCCTTCGGTAGATCGCTATCTCTCGCCTCTCGAACGGCCCATGACCCGTCTATTTGGGTTTGAGACCGCCGATCCGCTGCAACGGGGAGAGTTGGTTTTAACGGCGGGGGGCAACTCGTTTGGCAACCCCCAAGATTTCCGGACTGTGTTGGGGGGAGACACCAATCGGAGCAATGACATTCGGGTGGGCCTCGATTATGGCATCACCAATCAGCTGCAATTTAGCATCGGGGCAGAGGGCAAGGATGACACCATCTTTGCCAATCTAATTGGGGACAACACGGGCGTTTCTGTCATCTATCAAGGGATCCCGGCCCAGCTCAAGTGGCAGATGTTCGAGGGCGAGCGACTCAGCTCTGCCTTGGTTCTGGGGGCTCAATTTGCTGCCAACACAGTGCCGGGCAACTCCATCAACCAGGCTCTCAGTAACAGTTCTAGCTCCCGCAAGATCATCCTTACCACTGACATCAGTGTCAATAATGCCCTGCTGGCGGAAGATAGTTCAGTTTACTACAGCGTTGCCGCACCGATCACCTATCAGTGGAGCCCTAGGATTCGCCTGCACGCCAACCCTCAAGTTAGCGTTTTCCCCGATCGGATCCCTGTCTCCATCGTGCGGGGCAACAGTGCTGATCTGGCGGATGCAGGCATTGGCTTTGATGGAGAAAGCCTCAAGTATCTTGGCACCATTGTGGGTCTAGGATTAGGGCTGGACTACGACATCAGCCCCGTCATCCAATTTTCGGCAGATATCACCCCCATCTTGTCCGGATCCAACACCTTAGATGTTGGGGGAGATGATTCCCTCTTTGTGACCCGCTCAGTTTGGAATACCGGGGTGCGCTGGACACCCAATAGCCGTCTCGGGGTCAATTTTTACTACACCAATCGCTTTGGCCCGCTCACCGCCTCGCCCGCCAACATCTTGGGGCAACCGGGGGGCGATTCGGGTGTAGGGTTGGACTTCATTTACCTGCCTGATTTGATTGGGGAATACACCATTGCTCAACGAAATACCTATCCTGAGGCTCCCTCCTTTCTATCAGGGCTGAACGGGATGCCTAGCACCACATTGCCCTTGGGTGGTGTGCTCTACGAGCTAGCGGCTGGTAGTCAGGATCGATTTACTCAAACTGTCCGTGTTGGTGTGTTGGATGATTTGGAGCTAGTGGGGTATCGAGATGTTGTGGGCAACGATACGTTTCCGGTGGAGCTGGGATTTCTGGGACGGTTGGCATTGGTGGGGGATCGGGGCAGACCTGGGGTGACTGCCGCAATCTCCGCAGGGGCCTTGGGGTTTGAGGGCACAGATGGGGCGACCGATGTGGCTTTGTACGGCGATTTGGCCCTGGGATACCGCGCTCGCTCAGAAGACTACAGCGTTGGGGTCACCCCCAAGTTTTTGGTGCCCACAGAAGCCTCAGGCCGAGGCAATACCTTAGGGGTCACCCTGGATGGTCGGTGGAATGTGGGAGAAAGCACCCAGATCTTGGGATCCTACACCCCAGTGCTAGAGGGCGAAAATCAGCTATTGTCCGGGCTAGTAGGGGAGCGATCCCGACCTCTCGAGGGGAATGTTTCTCTCTATACATTGGGGGTCAGACAACTGTTTGAGACTGATAATTCCCTCTATGCTCTGGACTTATTTGTCAGTAATGCTTCCGGCAGCTACGGACAACAGGGCTTGTTGGGTCTACCCGATGGGCAGAATCAGGTGGGGGTGAGATTCAGCGTCTTAAACGGGATCCCTGGCAACACTGCCCGTTCAATTCGTGAAACCCAGCTCATGGAGCCTTAAGCGATGGTTAAGCAGACCCCATCTTCTCAACTCAGTCAGGGTGGTTTACCCAGACAAGGACATCACCTGATACCAAGAGTCGCTTCCCTGCTTTTGATCGGCGGGCTGTTCTTCTTTGGGAAAGGCCTCCTCAGCCCAGCTCAGGCCCAAGCGCCAGCCGCAGTCAGGGATCCCGTCATCCCTCCATCCCTTCAAGATATTGTGGCCTTGGTGATGGAGGCCATTGTGGCCACAGAAGCCCAAGACTGGGCTAGGGCTGCGGATCTCTACCGGCAGGCGGTGGAACTAGAACCCAGCAACTCTGGCCTTTACAACAACTGGGGCGTAGCACTGCGGCGATATGGGGATGTGGCTGGTTCCATTCGGGCTTATCAACGGGCTTTAGAGTTGGATCCCAGCTTAGATGCGGTCTACATCAATTTGGGGCTAGCCCTGCTAGTGGAACAACGATGGCAAGAAGCTTTAGAGATTCTCACCCAAGCCGAAGAGCGACTGCCCAATGAGATCACAGTGCCCCTATATCGGGGTATTGCTCTGGAAAATCTGGGCCAGTGGGGAAAGGCAGCCCAAGCTTATAACGCTTATGTGCAGAGGGATCCCAATGCTTTGGGCCACTATCGGCTGGCGGTGGCCCACTGGCAAATGGGGGATCCTCAGCGGGCTAGCGAGTTTTTCCAGCGGGCGGCACGGTTAGAAACCCAAGTGGGGCTTTACAGTGCCGAAGCAGGTCGATCGTTAGCACTACTAGGGAATTATCAAGATGCAGCCCTGCTGTTGGAACGGTTACCGGATACCTGGATGGAGGAAGATGATTTCTTAATCTTGGCCCGGATCGCCTATCACCTTAATCGTATGGATCTCGCAGATCAGGCTCTGCGACGGGCCTTGGCTCTAGCCGAAGCGGATCCCTCAGTCCCGATCAATCCTGGACTTCTCAACGATGCTGGGATCCTGGTGGGAGAGCAGCAAGACCTCGTGCAGGCAGTAGCCTTCTTAGAATTGGCACTGGGGCAATCGGTTGCTGATCCATCCACTATGGCGGTGGTCAATGCCAATCTGGCCGATCTCTACCTGGCCCAAGGGCGGATCCCAGAAGCCCTACAACAAGCCCAAGTGGCTGTGCTAGAAGATCCCATGCTAGCTCAAGCTCACAATACTGTGGCAGCCATCCTGTTTGAACAGGGGCAACTGCCCGATGCCATCCAAGCATGGGAAGAGGCAACTCGCTTGGATCCCAATTATTGGCAAGCCTTACGAAATCTGGCCATTGCCTATGCTGTGTACGGCCAAACAGATCGAGGTATTGCGACGATGCAAGCTGCGATGACAAAAGCCCCTACTCTCGATATCGTGCAGCAACTAAATGGAGAATTACAAGGGATTCCTAATGTTGAACAAAAGGATGTTGAACATTAGGCTTTTATCGAGCCAGGAAGTGATTGAGAACACAATTCTACTACGATTGTTAAAGGGTACAATAGATTGAGTTCAATCAACTGTCAAGCAGTTCAGGGTATGGTGCATCTTTAGGTTTTCTTCGGAAGTGCAAAAACATCCCATCTATCCAAAAGACATTTACCTGTCCGCGTATTGTCTTACCCCTATCCTGAACTGTAATCTAACAGGCATATTATCGTGAGATCTGTTATGCAGAAAGCATCCAGGCTTGTATGGTTGGTATTGACTGCTTGCCTCATCGTAGGATGCGGAGGAAGCAGTGGCTCCACAACAACATCAGTGGATCCCGCTCCAGCCCCATCCTCTCCTCCTACCACTGTCTCTGGGCCAACACTTAGCCTTTCCGTTCCCAGAACTGTTGGTACGGGCCAATTAGTTACCCTAACCCTATCGATATCAGCTCCCGCTGGTTTACAGTCCATTCAAGTCTCTTTTATGGGGCCAGGATTATCACTTAATGAATCTATCGATCCCACTCTCCTTGGCTGTTCAGTTGGTGCCACTAATTGTAACTCTAGCCAGACCATTCCAATTCCATTGTCTACAGGAACCTATACTTACAGAATTACTGTGGCAGATTTATTGGGTCGCACAGATGGTGAAAGTGGCACTGTGATAGTCAATTAAGAGCTAATTTATACAGCAAACCTTAAGGAGCCTAAATGTCCTACGGGGCAAGGGTTCTGCTAGATATGCCTCAACAACATCATTTTTCCGAAAGCCTCGCCACAAGAGGGATCCAGCGACTTAATGAATTAGCTCTACAGTCTACTTAGGTAAAATAGGTACCACTTGAGAAGCTCAAACTCCTGCTCAAAGAGGGGTCATGTCTTTGCACTGTATCCCTTGATGACTGTATCCCTTGATGGATGAACAGACTGTAGGAAGATGCAATGATGAAACTCAATATGCGCGTCATTACAAAATCCTCCATCCTCCTCTTGGCCTCTTACGTCATGCTGGGGTGTGGTGGCGGGAGTAATCCTACCACTAGCTTTGCTCCAGTACCTACGCCCGCTCCAACTCCTGCTGCTGGGCCAATCTTGAGTGTCTCTGTCCCTCAGAGCATTGCTGCTGGCCAGTCTGTGACCATTAGCCTCTCGATATCAACCCCTGCTGGTTTGCAATCGATTCAAGTCTCTTTTGTCGGGTCTGAAGTATCTATTAATGAATCAATCTCACCCAGCTTTTTGGGATGCTCTGTCGGTTCTACCACCTGTAACTCAAGCCAGATGATTCCAGCATCCTTACCTGCGGGCACTTATAGCTACACTGTGACTGTTTCAGATAGCTTAGGCCGCACAGCTAGCAGGAGTGGATCTGTGTCTGTCAGTTAGAAATCCAATCAAGATACAGCCTGCTCGAGAAAAACTCTTGGAAAACTTGAGTTTTCTACTTGGAGTGAAAAAACATAGGGATCCTAATACAGCTCAGAATCTAATCTAAAATTTGGAAGTCAGAATTGGGTTAAGCATGAAATTCCCTCGCAATGGCCTATCCACCAAATAGAAGACTTTATGATACAGCGTTTCTAAGTCTCGTGAGGTACAGACCTAAGCCAAGATCCTTACTAGACATGAACTAGATGTATCTTGTCTGAGTGGAAAACGCTGTAAAGACAGCTAACGACAATGAACTAAATAATACAGGTTTTGTTTTGCTGGGGCAAGGTTTCAAGAAAACTCTTCAAGAAAAAACGCATCAAAGGTCGCCAAACTGTAATTTTTGGGGTATCTTAGAACCATGCCTCAGTAATAAGGATTCAATTCTAGTAGCTGTGGTTAAATTTGGGTGTTGTTGATGATGTTTTTAGTATCGATTGGGTGCGGAGTTTCTCCGAAGCCTCTGTTGAATTGGGGTGTCTATTCCCCCGTTTCCTTACTCCACTGATCTCATGCCTGAGCATCATCTCAACTCTAGACCTTCAGTACTTAGACGCCTACTGATTTGTAATCAGTTTTTCCCGCCAGATTTTGCGGCAACCGGACAACTTTTGGATGAGTTGGCTCAGCAGCTGGGTCAGAAGGGGTGCAAAGTACGAATATTTACCAGCCAACCTGGATATGCTTTTACTGATCCCTCAGCCCCCCGTCGCGAAGAACAGGGATCCCTGACAATTCGGCGTACCCGAGCTACTCGATTGTGGCCCCAAAGGATCCGAGGCAAGGTGGTGAGTGGATTGCTCTACTGTGTGCGGGCGGGTGTTCATCTATTACGCCCTGCCAACCGCACCGATCTGATTGTGCTGACCACATCGCCCCCCTATCTGCTATTCATTGGGTTTGTGGCCCACCTGTTGCTGCGGATCCCTTATGTCTGTTTGATCTACGACTTGTATCCTGATGTCGCGGTAGAGTTGGGGGTGATTCCGGCTCATCACTGGCTGGCACGGCTGTGGAGCTGGCTGAATGTTCAAGTCTGGAAACGATCCGCCGGGATCATCGCGCTTAGCTCCTCGATGAGAACCCATATTGAGGCTCAAGTCCCTGCTCTGAAGTCCAAAATCCATGTCATCCACAGCTGGGCGGATCCTGACCACATTAAGCCTCTGGCCAAAGCTGATAATCCGTTTGCCCATAACCATGGCTTGGTGGATCCCTTTACGGTGCTGTATTCGGGCAATATGGGCCGCTGCCACGATATGGACACGATTCTGGAAACCGCTCTACTGCTGCGGGATCAGCCCACTATTCAGTTTTTATTCATTGGGAATGGTGCTCAGCGGGAGCATTGCTTGAAGTGGGTTGAGACCCATCAGCTCAGCAACTGTCGCTTTTTACCCTATCAAGCCAAAGAAACCCTACCCCTGTCTCTAGCAGCCTGCGATCTCGCTTTGGTCAGCGTCAAATCTGGAATGGAGCGGATGATCGCCCCCAGTAAACTCTATGGCCACCTAGCTACTGGCAAACCCATTGCGGTGATTTGCTCCGAAGAAGCCTATCTAAGCGAGATGGTGCTCGACGGAGGATTTGGCCGTAGCTTTGCCAACCATGCCGCCGAGTCCCTCAGTCAGTTCATCCGAGATTTACAACAGGATCCCGAGTCGGCCCAGCAGATGGGAGCGCGAGGGCGGGCTTATCTAGAACGTTGGTTTACCCCTGAAAAAATTGCTGAGCAATATCTTCGGGTTTTTCAGCATTGTCTCAATCCTGAGCGGCCTGATACAGATCCCTTGCAATCTGGAGTGACTGAGGCGGATCCCACAACTCCGCCCCGAAATAAGATCAATGTATAGAGGGATCCGCAAGGGTGCGCGGTTTGATCGGTTGGGCCGGATTACCCACATAAATGGTCATGGGATCCAAATCACGATTCGCCACACTGCCCAGCGTTAGAACAGCCCCGGATCCCACCGTTACCCCTGGCCCCACCACCGCTCTAGCCCCAATCCAGGATCCCGCTTGGACTCGAATCGGGGCGGTTCGAAGGGTAAATTGAGGCTGACTCCAATCATGGTTGCCCGTACAGAGATAGACCCCCTGAGAGAGGCAAACATGATCGTCGAGGGTGATCTCAGCCAAATTATCCAGCCAGGCATCTTCTCCAATCCAGACAAAGTTCCCGACCTTTAATCGCCACGGAAACTTGATGCGCACTCCCGGTTTGATCCGCACCCCATCGCCAATTTTGCTGCCAAATAGCCGCAGCACCCAAACCTTGCATCCAGAAAAGGGAATCAACCCCGTTTGCACCAGCCGGGATCCCAGGCCATACCAAAGCATCTGCCGCAGTAGCGAAGCGCCAGGAGTATAGGATCCCTGAGAGTACTGATCCAGTCGCATTGTCATAAGATCAGCTCTGAGCCAACAAAGAGATCTCTTGCCGAAAACTGCGGCGTTCGGGATGCACCCACAGGGTCACCCGTGCTCCTGTCCGGCCAGTAAACCACCACAGGTAAGCCCGTAGCAGATCGCGGGTGAGATGCGGCAGTGATTCTCGGGATCCCGGATCTGAAAGCTGACTGGGGGGAATCGGTATGGGGGTAAAAGCGATACCTTGACTGCCCAACACTACAGAAGCAATCAGACGGGCACGGGGCATATGAAAATCCGAGGTGATCACGTAGACATGACGGATATGCTCCGCCTGAAAATCTTGCACCAAGCTGCTGAAATTGGTCACGGTATCAACTGCCCGATAATCCAATCTCAGACGAGGGGGGGCAATGCCAGCAGCGGCAAAGAGAGGACGGGCCACAGCAGTCGGAGCCCCTGTGGAGACCCAAATCGGCAGGTCAGGGTGGTCTTGGGCAAACTGAGCGGTGAAAGCCTC
>CAZODP010000085.1:0-13594 GCA_964578595.1 uncultured bacterium | reverse complement strand
GGGGGGCAATACAAAGGATGGATCCCCCGCGATCAGGAGATAGTCGGTATCCTAAAAACACGTCATCGCTCCACTGGTTAGCCCCTCCCATGCTTGAGACTTTTTCTGTTGCGCCAAGGCTGTCTGCCCCACCCCAGGATCCGGTTATCGCCGCCATTGATGTGGGCACCAATTCGATTCATATGGTGATTGTGCGCATCGATAGCCAAATCCCCAGCTTTCGGATTGTGGATCGGGTCAAAGAAACCGTGAGATTGGGGGAGTATTGCAACCAGACGGGCGCGCTAGCGGAGTCCGCCATGCAGCGGGGATACGAAACGTTAGATCGGTTTTTGGCGATTGCAAGATCTCATCAGGCCGCCTCGGTGATTGCGGTGGCCACCAGTGCAGTGCGGGAGGCCCCCAACGGCTACGACTTTTTGCACCGGATCCAGGAGGGATTGGGACTGACGGTGGATCTGATTTCCGGCACCGAGGAGGCCCGTCGGATCTATCTGGGGGTGCTCTCGGCCATGGAACTCCATCAAAAGCCCCATGTGGTGATCGATATTGGCGGTGGATCCACGGAGTTGGTCTTGGGGGATGGCCGCGAGCCAGACTTTTTGCGCAGCATCAAAATCGGGGCAGTGCGGCTGACCCAGCAGTTTTTGACCTCGGATCCTCCCTCTGCCAGCGAGCTAGCCACCTTGCAAGCCTATGTGCGGGGCATGGTGGAGGGGCCGATCGATCGGATCAAAAAAGCCCTCAAAGGGGATCCGGTGCAGATGATCGGCACTTCTGGCACCATAGAAACCCTAGTGGCCCAAGCCGCCCGCCAATTGGATCAATCCCCCAGCCAACTGCACGGCTACCAGCTATCCCACCAATCAGTCACCGAGTTTTTGAATCTGACCCGAGAGATGCCCCTCAGAGAGCGGCTCCGGATCCCCGGTTTGGTGGAGCGTCGGGCCGAGATCGTGATCGCCGGGGCCACAATTTTACAGGAGGTGATGGCCCTTTTGGAGGCCGATCAGATCACCTTTTGTAGCCGTGCTCTGCGGGAGGGGCTGATTGTCGACTGGATGTTGACCCAAGGCTTGATCGAAGATCGCCTGCGCTACCAAGGCTCCGTGCGCCAGCGCCAAGTGCTCAAATTAGCCCACAAATATCAGGTGGAGATGCCCTACACGCAGCAGGTGGCGGAGTTTGCCCTCAGCCTGTTTGACCAGACCCAAGGGATCCTGCACACCTGGGGATCCGCTGAACGGGAACTGCTCTGGGCAGCAGCCATTTTGCACAACAGCGGACACTTTGTCAGCCACGGATCCCACCACAAACATTCCTACTATCTGATCCGACACGGGGAGCTATTGGGCTACAACGAAGAAGAAGTGGAGATCATCGCCAATCTAGCCCGGTATCACCGCAAATCTGCCCCCAAAAAGAAACACGAAAACTTTCAGCAACTGCCCACCGATACCCACCGCAAAATTGTACTTGAACTCAGTGCTTTGCTGAGGCTGGCCTCGGCCCTCGACCGTCGCCGCAGCCAAGGGATCCGCTCACTCACCTGCGATTTTGAGCCGGATGCAGCAGCCCCCAAAGCCATGATCCTCCAGCTTGAACCGACGGATCCTGAGGATGATTGCGCCCTAGAATTATGGAGCTTAGCCCAAAAAAAAGACGTCTTCGAGCAGCAATTCAAACTCAAGTTAGAGGTCAAAACAACGGGTGCCCCCATAGTCAAGCCCTAGCTCTAGGTCTCTTTTTCAACGAATCTCAAACAGCCTTAAAAACCTCACCTTAAAAACCTCAAAGGATCCGACGATAGGTGACAAACTGATAGCCCGGTCGCTCAACTCGTTCTGTTTCCACAAACTCAGTCCCAATCAGGTGTTCGTAGGCCGGGAAAAACGTATCCCCCTCGTAGGTGCTATCGATCAGAGTCAACTCCAACGTGTCTGCTAGTGGCAGGGTCTGGGTGTAGATGGTTGCCCCGCCGATAATAAACAGCTTCGGGATCCCGCTCCAGACATCCAGAGCTTTGGCAATACTGTCAAAAACAACAACAGCAGGATCCCGATTGATCTGGGCATCGCTTTGGGTCAGGTTACTTTGGGCTAAATCGCTTTCAGGTTGAGAGGAGATGATGATATTTTGACGACCCGGCAGTGGGATCCGGCCCAAATCCTCCCGCCAGGTGCGCCCCCCCATCAAAACCGGATGCCCCCAGGTCAGGGTCTTGAACCGTTCCATATCCTCTGGGATCGGGGGCCAGGGCAACTGACCCGATCGCCCAATCACCCGCTGGGATCCGGCCATTGCCGCCAGGATCACCCGCTCAGCCATCAGCCGACACAGTTAAGATCGGGGTCAAGCGTCCACCCCCAGAGACTCAGCCCACAGCGAATCCAGAGGTTTGTCCTTGAGATGACAGGCGGCAGTCTCCAAATCGGGTGCCCAAGCTCCCGGATCCCCAGTCTCCAGGCCGGAGGTTCCCACATCATAGAGATGCAGGTCAAACCAAAACGTGGATCCCTGGCCAGAGACACTATCCAGCCGCACTTGGGTATGGTGCTTTTCGAGGATATTGCGCACAATTGCCAGCCCCAGCCCTGTGCCCTCCAGAGTGTGTACCCGATTTTCCACCCGCTCAAACCGGCCAAAGATCCGATCGTGATCCTCTGGGGCGATGCCAATGCCTGTATCCGCCACCGCCATCCGCACCGCCTGTAGGGATCCATCCCCTTTTTTGACCGCATGGGCATGAAGATTGACGCTGCCCCCCTCTGGGGTGAACTTGAGGGCATTACCCACCAGATTGGTCAGCACCTGCAACAGCAGATCATAATTACCCCAGACCAAGGGCAACTCATCATCCATCCGTTTGCGCAGCTCAATTCCTTTGTCACGGGCATGAAGCTGATAATTGCGCATGGTGTGCTCCACCAAAGCCGGCACATCAATACTTTCAAATCGATACTGCCGTCCGGATTCCAGCCGCGATAGATCCAAAACATCATTCACCAGTCGAGTCAGCCGGTCCGTTTCTCGATTGGCGATATCCAAATAATCACTGCGCTCCGCCGGATCCAACTGATCCCCATACTCATGCAACACCTCAATAAATGATTTGATATTGCACAAAGGGGTGCGCAATTCGTGGCTGATATTGCTGATAAATTGCCCTTTAGCTTCATTGAGTTCCACCTCGCGGGTGATGTCTTGCACGGTGATCACAATGCCCTTCAGGTTTTGTCGCCGCTGATCGAAGACGGTTGACAAATTGATCCGAATCACTCGCGCCGCCGGCTCTGGCAACGTAAAACGAAACTCAAACGTATCCATCTCGCCCGAAGCCATCTGATGCAACGGACGAGCGATCTGGGTGCGCAATTCCTCCGGCAAATGCCCCAGGATCCCCTGCTTCAAAACAGTTGCTGGAGTCCAGCCAAACATCTTCAGGGCTGCCGGATTGGCCAACAGGATCCGGAAATCCGCATCCAGCAAAATGGCCGCATCGATAATGGTAGAAACCAGAATCTCAAGACGGGCTTTGGCCGCCGTGATCTCCTCAATATTCTGCTCTTCATAGCGTTGCAACCGCTCAGCCATATCGTTGAAATTGTCAATTAATTGAGCAAATTCCCCCCCAAATTGCAGAGTGATCCGCTGCTTAAAATTGCCCTCAGCGATGCCCTTGACCCCAGATACCAAATCCTTGATCGGACGAGTGATGGTAAAAGCATTGACCACCCCCCCCAAGATGGCCAGCACCCACACCGACATAAACACCCCAATCGACACCTCCCGGGCCAATTGCGAGGATTTCAGTTGGGTGGGATTCGGATTGATCCCCAGTCCCAAGGTGCCCAAAAATTGCCCATTGTCGTAAATACCCACAAAAATATCCGTTACCCGACCCGCAGGACTGGCGTGGGTCCGCACCAGAGCATCCCCCTCCGCAGGAGGTCGGTTATCAGGCAATTGGATCCGCCGGGTCAGGTTGAGGGAGGTCTTGACCTCTTGATTAGAAAACGGGATCCCATAGTAGATTTGGCCATTGGGATCCGCATAGAGGATGTAGCGAATGCTGGTGGTGCTGGCATAGTACTGCCGGGTGAGCTGAGCCACCTGAGTCACATCCCCCGCCGCCACCAACGGGGCCACATTGGCTGACAACAGCAGCCCCAGATCCCTGCCAAACCGCGTGTCATTGAGTTGGGCATCCTGTTGCACCGTGCTGATCGCCCAAAAGGTAAAGCTGCTCAAGATCACCGAAAAGACCAAGGTGGCCACAAACAGCAGCCGCGTTTCTAACCCCAGATTGAGAATAAACTTGCGCCATGCCCGCCACATCCCCCGCCACCAAGGGTGAGGATCCACCGGCTGCATCTGGCCCAGAGTGTGATCTGGTGATGCCTCAAAAGTAGAGGTTGACTCGCCAGTTAACGCCTCAGATGAATGAAGTTGAGCCGAATCGGGTGTAGGGATCCCATCTGCCCCCTCAAGCGGAACAGACACAGTGCCACGAGTATGATCAAAATCGGATCCGGTGACCATAGACCTCAACAAACGTCCCTGTAAGTAGCCTGATCAAAACAGACTTAGAAAAACCTGGATGAGCAACTGGACGTCGAATGGCTTTGACTGAATTGCTTTCATTGTGCCACGTCGAGGAAAAGTACCCGGAGTCAGTGACCCCACTTCTCAAAAAGATTTGTGCTAGCATAGGGTGCTGCAATTGTGGATCCTGCTGCCGCTCACCTTGTTGTCCCTGTGATCTGGTTCTTTTGGTTCTTCTGGCTTAATGCTACCTGGGATCCCTCACAAGTGAGTTTTCCCGTTGCCTGTAGTCGCCTGTAGTCATGGTCTAGTCTTTGAAATTGGTTGTTAAGGATAACGTTTCGTCATGCCCAAAAAACTGGTTAAGGTGATTAAACTCGCCATCCAAGCTGGCAAAGCCACCCCTGCTCCCCCCATTGGTCCTGCCCTGGGTCAGCACGGGGTCAACATCATGGCTTTTTGCAAAGAATACAATGCCAAAACTGCTGATAAGCCCGGCATGGTGGTGCCGGTGGAGATTTCGGTCTTTGAAGACCGCAGCTTCACGTTTATCCTCAAGACGCCACCCGCCTCAGTGTTGATCAAAAAAGCCCTGGGTCTGGAAAGCGGATCCGGTGAGCCTCACAAGGTCAAAGTGGGCACCCTCACCCAGGATCAACTGCGCCAGATTGCCCAAGAAAAAATGCCGGATCTCAACGCCAATGACATCGATGCGGCCATGAAGATCATCGCTGGCACTGCCCGCAGCATGGGTGTTTTGGTGGCGGACTAAGTTAGTCTGATGGGCTAGTTCACAGATTTGCACCGGATCAAGTACCTGATCCATTTTGTTCACCCATTCGGGGAAGAGCTGTGCTCGCTAAGACCCCAAGGAGATTCTGATGGCTAAAAAATTGTCTAAACGGATGCGAGAGCTACTGGCCAAAGTGGAGGCACGCCCCTACTCCGCTGCCGAGGCTCTAGCTTTGATGAAAGCAACCGCCACCGCCAAGTTTGACGAAGCGGCAGAAGTGCATATCCGGCTGGGCATTGATCCCAAATATGCCGATCAACAACTGCGCACAACCGTGGTGTTGCCCCGTGGCACCGGCCAAACGGTGCGAGTGGGGGTGATTGCCCGAGGGGAGAAGGTCAATGAAGCCCAAGCGGCTGGGGCTGATCTGGTGGGATCCGAGGAGCTGATCACCGAGATTAGTCAGGGGATGATGGACTTTGATCTATTGATCGCCACCCCCGATATGATGCCTCAGGTGGCCAAGCTGGGCCGACTGCTGGGGCCACGGGGTCTGATGCCCTCCCCCAAAGGGGGTACGGTCACCTTCGACTTGGCCAGCGCGGTGCGCGAGTTTAAGGCCGGTAAACTGGAGTTCCGGGCGGATCGCACCGGCATCGTCCATGTGCTGTTTGGCAAGTGCAGCTTTGAGGTGGAGGCCCTGCTCGACAATCTCAAGGCCCTGCAAGAGTCGGTGGATCGCAACCGTCCCTCCGGAGCCAAAGGCAAGTACTGGCGCACCATGTATGTGGCGGCAACCATGGGGCCTTCGATTGAGGTGGACATCAGTGGCCTGCGGGATCTAAAATTAGAAGCTGCTTGATAGCTTGAAATTTAATTCAAGTGTTTCATTGCTCAATGCCAGTGCTCAAGGTGTCAACCGACTGGATCCTCCAGGAGTTTCGGATTTACGAATCATCTGACTTGCGCCACACAATCTAGCCGTAGACAGCAGGTGCCCTTGGGCTTAAATCCTGCCGAGGTTGGAAAGCTGAACCCCGGCATCCGGATCCTTTTTGGGATCTTTGGGATGGTTTTATGGGATCCCTCAGGTTTTTCAACACCTCTGACAGTCTCGGCTCCCCTGCCGGGGCTGTTGTTTTTAGGACAACTCAGAATTGATGGGCAAAAGCAAGGATCCCCAGTTGCAGGTTGAGCCACCCACCCTCAACCCATCGTTATGAATTATCCAAGGATCCTAAGGAGGTGAGCTTATGGGCAAGCAAACGCTAGCCCGCAAAGCTGAAATTATAGATGACGTTCAATCCTTGCTCGATGCCAGCCAAATGGTGCTGATCATCGACTACAAGGGGCTGACTGTGTTTGAGTTCAATGACTTTCGCACAGAATTGCGGCAGTCAGACTCGGTCTGCATGGTGGTCAAAAACACCCTGATGCGCCGTGCTATTGCGGATCGGCCCACATGGGCAGGGATCCCGACCTTTCTGGCGGGGCCGTCTGCTTTTGTGATGATCCGGGGGGACATCGCCAAAGCGGTCAAAACCTACCAGGATTTTCAGAAAAAGAGCAAAAAGACCGAGTTTCGGGGCGCAGCCATCGATGGTCAGGCCCTCAATCTGGATCAGGCCAAGGCCATTGCCGATCTGCCCCCCAAAGAGATTTTGCTGGCTCAAGCGGCGGGGGCGATCCAGTCGGTTGCCACCAAGCTGGCGGTCAGCCTCAATGGGGTACCCACCCAACTGGTCACTGGCATCAACGAGGTGCCTGCCTCGCTGGGGCGTGTCTTGCAGGCCATCGCCAGCAAGCAGGACGAAGCGGCTTGATCTGGCTTGATCTTTTTTACCCAAGTCACTCTCAAGTTATCTCACCTGGTTTGCACGTCTTTTTGTGGGCAGCCGTTGCCTATCACCGTCCACTGAGTTGATTGACTGTTCACGTTCACTATCTATTGACTAGGAGTTCCAAATGTCTGAGCGCGTCGAAAAAATCCTCGAAGATCTGAAAGCCCTCACCCTGCTAGAAGCCTCTGAGTTGGTCAAGGCCATCGAAGAAGCCTTTGGAGTTAGTGCTGCGGCTCCCGCAGGCGGCATGATGATGGCAGCCCCGATGATGGCGGCGGCCCCAGCAGCGGCGGCTGAGCCTGTGGAGGAGAAGACCGAGTTTGATGTTGTCCTTGAAGAAGTACCCGCCGACAAGAAGATTGCCATTCTCAAGGTGGTGCGTGAGATTACTGGCCTGGGTCTGAAGGATGCCAAAGATATGGTGGAAGCGGCTCCCAAAGCAGTCAAAGAAGCCACCACCAAAGACGATGCCGCCGAGATCAAGAAAAAGCTCGAGGACGCAGGGGCCAAGGTCGCTGTCAAGTAGTCCGGATCCCTGCCCAGTCTTGTCGGGTCATCGCGTGATCAACTAACATGCTCAGGATCCCTGGCTAATCTGGGGATCCTGATTTTTTGGAAATCGGGTCAGTTGTGTGGAAATACCCGGTCTAGGCACTGGCCCGTCGCAGTCGATCCAGCAGATCCGCAGGCCGCAGCACCCCCTCAATCCGGTCAATGGGCTGGCCGTTTTTGAACAAAATTAGGGTGGGTAGGGCATGAATCTGCCACTCAGTCGCAATCCGGGGGTATTTTTCGGTATCAACCTTGATGATAGAAACCTGATCCCCAATGCTGTGCTTGACCTCCTCCAAGACGTCTGCCATCAAGCGGCAGGGGCCACACCACGAAGCATAAAAATCCACCAAGATCGGGGTCTTGGATCCAGAGATCATCTCCTCAAAGCTGTTGAACTTTTGTCGCTGGGTCATAGCTACCTCCTGATTTGGATCCTAAGACAGGGCCTAAACTGATGACGATTGAACCTGGCGATTAAACGGTTGGTTGCTGATGGCGAACCCAGGGTGAACCCATGGCGACAGATTCCCTGGCGTTATCAGAGCTGAGAGCACCAGCCATACCCAACCCATGCCCATCAGTGGCACCCATACCCCGATCTTAGGTGGGTAACGGACAGGATACCAGCAGGTTTACAGTATCTTTGGATCCGGCCCAGACAGTCCTGATCAGCTCCTCAAAAAGCGTTACATTCGGTGATAACGTTAGTTGTAACAAAGTCTTCATTTCTGCACCTGACCCTAGGCCAGCGCAGCACAATCCCGCCAAATGCAGATACTAAACAGACACCAAGGAGCTGACAACACGATGGTCACAACCACAGCAGCCGCTAATGTTGGCTATATCAGACAGGTGATCGGGCCTGTGATCGATGCCGAGTTTCCCAGTGGCAAGTTGCCCGAAATCTACAATGCCCTCAAGGTGGAAGCCACCACTGAGTCTGGCCTTGATCTAAAAATCACCTTTGAGGTCCAGCAGTTGCTCGGCGATAACAAAGTCCGCGCCGTGGCCATGTCCTCCACCGATGGCCTGGTGCGGGGCATGGAAGTGGTGGATACCGGCGCGGCCATCACGGTACCTGTGGGTCAGCCCACTCTGGGACGGATCTTTAATGTGCTGGGGGATCCCGTCGACCAAGGGGCAGCCGTGGAGGCCCAAGACTATGCCTCGATCCACCGGGATGCGCCCGCATTTGTGGATTTGACCACCAAGCCAGAGCCATTTGAAACCGGGATCAAGGTGATTGATCTGCTGGCTCCTTTCCGCAAGGGGGGTAAGGTGGGTCTGTTTGGGGGTGCCGGTGTGGGTAAAACCGTGCTGATCCAAGAGCTGATCCACAACATCGCCGAGGAGCACTCGGGCCTGTCGGTGTTTGCTGGGGTGGGGGAGCGCACCCGTGAAGGGAACGACCTATACAACGAGATGAAAGACTCCGGGGTGCTGGACAAAGTGGCCTTGGTCTACGGCCAGATGAATGAGCCACCGGGTGCCCGGATGCGGGTGGGGCTAACGGCTTTGACCATGGCAGAATACTTCCGGGATACCAACAAGCAGGATGTGCTGCTGTTTATCGACAACATCTTCCGGTTTGTGCAGGCGGGATCCGAAGTGTCAGCTCTGTTGGGACGGATGCCTTCTGCCGTAGGCTATCAACCCACTCTGGCCACCGAGATGGGCAACCTACAGGAGCGGATCACCTCCACCAAACAGGGATCCATCACCTCGGTGCAAGCGGTCTATGTGCCCGCCGATGACCTGACCGATCCGGCCCCTGCCACCACCTTTGCTCACCTGGACTCAACCATTGTGTTGTCCCGCAGTTTGGCCGCCAAGGGGATCTATCCGGCGGTGGATCCGTTGGGTTCGGCTTCGACCATGTTGCAAGCGGATATCTTGGGGGATGAGCACTACGACACCGCTCAAGCGGTCAAGCAAACCCTGCAACGCTACAAAGAACTGCAGGATATCATCGCCATCTTGGGCCTGGATGAGCTGTCTGAAGAAGATCGTCTGACGGTGGCTCGCGCCCGCAAGATCGAGCGATTTTTGTCACAGCCCTTCTTTGTGGCGGAGGTCTTTACCGGCAGCCCGGGCCAGTACGTCAAGCTCGAAGACACCATCAAGGGTTTTCAGCAGATCCTCTCCGGCGAGCTAGATGCCCTGCCAGAACAGGCCTTCTATCTGGTGGGTGACATTGAGCAGGCCAAGGCCAAAGCTGAAAAAATGAAAGAATCAGGCAAGTAAACCCGCACGCTCTGGCGGGAGTTTGCTAGCCTGAGGTCAAGACTGAATCAAAAACTGAATCATTTCATGGGGATCCCTCAGCAGTGGGGGATCTTTTTTTGGTTCTTTTGGCCTAGTTTTGGCTATTCATCATCAACAGGACAGTCCCAAAAACTGGATCTACTGAGGGCAGGTCTGTCCTCTATACTGTGGGAGGATCCTGAGCTATCCAGACTCTTGGGATCTGTGAGGCCAGCCAACTCGATGAGGCTAACCCAACCCATCTGGAAAACCAGACCAGTGTGGGGCCAGCCAATAGGGAGATTCACAAGGAGATTCTACCGATGGGACTGTTTGACCGTATCAATCGCATCGTCCGTTCAAATGTCAACTCGATCGTCACAGCTGCCGAGGATCCTGAAAAGATCCTCAACCAGACCATTGAGGATATGCAGGAGGATTTGGTGCAACTGCGGCAGGCGGTGGCCACAGCCCTGGCCAGCCAAAAGCGGATGGAGCGGCAATACGAGCAGGCTCAGCGCAATGTGGATGAGTGGCAGCGGCGGGCTGAACTGGCCATCCGCAACAACAATGAAGACCTGGCCCGCGAAGCCCTTGTGCGCAAAAAACAGTATGCCGAAACCGCCCAGAGCTTTAAGCGGCAGGTGGATGATCAGTCCAATCAAGTCACGGTCTTGCGCACCAACCTGACCAAGTTGGAAAGCAAAATCTCGGAGGCCAAGACCCGCAAAGATATGTTGATTGCGCGGGCACGCTCCGCCAAAGCCTCAGAGCAGATCAACCAAGTGATCGGCAAAGTCAACACCACCTCTTCTTTTGCCGCCTTTGAGCGGATGGAAGAAAAAGTCAATACCCTCGAATCCCAATCGGCGGCCATCGCTGAGCTGACCACCGACAATCTCGAAAATCAGTTTTTGGCCCTAGAAGTGGGCGGATCCGATGTGGATTCCGAGCTGGCCATGCTCAGAGCCTCGATGCTCCCCGCCAGCAGCAAGCCTCAAGCCGCTTTGGAATCCGGATCCAATCCTGTTTCCGCCCCGATGCCCGCTGAGGTGGATGCTGAGCTAGAGGCTCTCCGCCGGGAGATGGAGACTTAGACTGACTTGGGCTACGCAACTGATCTCAACCCATCAGCCCAACCCAGAGGCTAATCTGGCCGGATCCGCAGCGATGGGGCAAACTGCTCACAGCCCACAACCCTCCCAAAGCAGGGGCAAGTCCTTCCAGTCCAGAGATCTCACCTTAGGGACGCTAGGTAGCCATCGAGCTGCCCGCTGGGCAAAAGCCCCCGGATCCCCACTCACATAAAACCGGGTCAGAGCCAAAGAATTCCCAACATCCTGGGTTTTGGGGGTGGCCCTGAGTCCCCACAGATCCAGTTCTCGCACCACCGCCCGTGTGACCGCCAGAGCAGGATCCAAAAGCGTGATCCCATCGGGCAGCCAAGGCTTCAGTAGGGGTTCCAAAAGAGGGTAGTGGGTGCAGCCGTAGACCAGGGTGTCGATATCCCGCTGGAGCAAGGGATCCAGATAGGCTTGGGCCACCTGCTGCAATCGCTCCACAGGCCAGGGATCTGTCTCAATCAGGGGCACAAACTCCGGGCAGCCCTGCTCCCAACACAACACAGAGGGATCACATTCTTGAATGGCATGGCGATAGGATCCGCTCTGGGCCGTGGCAGGGGTGGCGAGGATGCCAATCCGGGATCCGCTGGCCACAGCCGCCTGGGCAGCGGGCAATATCAGCCCCAGGATAGGGATATCCAGCTCGGTGCGAATTTGATCCAGCACCAGGGCAGAAGAGGTGTTGCAGGCCATCACAATCAGCTTGACCGGCTGAGCGCGTAACCAGGCTGTAATCTGGCGCACGTAGCCCAAAATCTCCTCTCGACTCCGTTCCCCATAGGGCAGATGGGCGGTATCCCCCACATAGATATACGACTCATGGGGCAGGATCCGTTGCAGCACCCGCCACACCGTCAATCCGCCTAGCCCACTGTCAAACACCCCAATCGGCAAACGTGCCTCATCCCTCACAGCCCACCCCTATAGGATCCTCGGCATCAGCTTAGCCAGTTATCAGTCCAACGTTGATCAGGCACAAGTTTATGGATGAGCAATCATCACATGTTTTGACACCCAATAATCGGTCATGGCCTCCAGCGACAGATCCTTGCCAAAGCCAGATTGCTTGAAGCCCCCATGGGGAGCCTCAGAGGCCAGGGTCAGATGGGTATTGACCCAAACGGTGCCAAAGGTCAGTTTTTCGGCAAAGTGCATAGCGCGATCCAAATCTTGGGTCCAGACGGAGGCCGCTAAACCATAGACCACATCATTGCTGAGCTGTAACGCCTCGGCTTCAGTTTGATAGCCATGCACCGTGATCACCGGGCCAAAAACCTCTTGCTGGACGATCTCTGAATTGTGTTCAGCCTCTGCGATCACAGTCGGCTCAAAAAAATACCCCTGCTCAAACCCTATTCCGCCCCCCGTCAGGAGTTTAGCTCCATCCGCCACCGCCCGATCCACATAGCCCTTAACCCGATCTCGATGCACCTCTGACACCATCGGCCCCATCTCCACCGCCGGATCAAACGGGGATCCCACCCGAATCGCTCGCATCTGCTCCACCACCGCTTCAGTAAAGACCCTGAGCTGGGCCTGGGGCACATAGATGCGGGTGGCGGCAGTGCAGTCTTGGCCACTATTAAAGGTGGCGGCAGCAGCAGCTTCTTCGGCAACCGTCTCTAGGTCGGCATCCTCCAGCACCACAAAGGGAGCCTTGCCCCCCAGTTCCAGGTGAACCCGTTTTAAGTGGTGGGCAGCGGTCTGCATGATGGCTTTGCCGGTGGCGGTGGATCCGGTCAGACTCACCATCCGAATGGCGGGATGCTCCACCAGAGCTTGTCCTGTATCCTTGCCGCCGGTGATGATATTGACCACTCCGGGCGGGATCCCGGCCTCTGCGGTCAGTTCGGCCAGCATCAGGGTGGTCAGGGGGGTGATGGGGGCTGGTTTGAGCACCACGGTGCAGCCCGCCGCCAGAGCTGGGGCCATCTTCCACACTGCCATCATCAGTGGAAAATTCCAGGGGGTGATCTGGGCACAGACCCCCACCGGATCCCGCCGAATCAGGGAGGTAAACCCCTTGACATAGTTGCCCAGACCGGATCCTGGGGTTTGGCGGACGGCGGCAGCAAAAAAGCGCAGATTATCCACCGTAAACGGCAGGTCTCCCCCTAGACTGACCGTTTCGTAGGGTTTGCCGGTATTTTCGGACTCCACCCTGGCGAATGCGTCTTGGCGAGACTCCAGGAGATCCGCTAGTTTCCAGAGTGCTCTGCTGCGCTCGGCAGGCACGAGATCAGACCAGCGGCCATCCTCAAAGGCCCCAACTGCGGCTTTGACAGCTCGATCCACATCTCTGGGGCCGGCATCGATCACCTCCGTCAGCCGGGATCCGGTGGCAGGATTGATGATGGGCAACCGAGGCAGGGAATCAAGGCTATCAACCCAGTTGCCATCGATCCACAATTGGGGGCGCATAGGGCAGGATCCTTTGTCTAGGGGTAGGGTCTTGAAATTGGGGGCATTGAGATATCTAGTCTACGGCCAGAGATCAACGGAAGATCAAGGGAATGAATGCTTTTGGGGATCCGGGTCGCCTCAAGATCGAA
>CAZODP010000084.1:12723-14023 GCA_964578595.1 uncultured bacterium | reverse complement strand
ACCTTATTCACTTGACCTGCGCTAGAAAATTATTGATATTCACGAAAGAGAAGAGATTCTCCAAAGAGGTCTGGCTCAGCGGTTTGGGGTAGTCTTGAGTTTTATTCAAAAGCTCTTGCAGCCAGCGATATCGAGAAACTGGGTCTCTTTTACAGCCTCTTTCGCTAACAGACTGATTCGTCAAATGCTACTACTGTACCAACTTATAATGAAAGAGGCTGTAAACCAGTTAGATCAGTCCACACTCATCGCACACCAGAGTCAGCACTGTGGCACAGACGACCACCATCAGGGTTACCGCTGGCGATTGACCATTGGCCGCAGAGACGGATCCGGCGATGGTAGCCCCGACCCCTGCCGAAACACTGCGACCCACCCAGTTGCGGCCACCCTGATCAAATTGATTGTTATTGAGGTTATTCATTGCGATTCAGATCCTAAAGAAAGTCTTAAAATGCAGATGTAAAATCACCTGTTTCGAGTCCAAAGCCTTGATCCCAAAGCCTGCCGAACAAGCCCTTCTACCGGTTGAGTGCCAACCTATCACCCACCTAGATCCGGATCCTAGTCCTCCTCAACGATTCTTTAGTTGGGGAGGATTTTTAGTGAAGAGATATGTATAACCATTGAGAAATAAACTGAGCCCAGGATGAAAAGTGTGCTGTTGGTTTTGGGGGGAGCGGATCCATCTGAACAGGCCCAGACTGCTGAGCAGGGTTTTCGGGACTTTTTGGATGCCTGTGCTTTGAGCTACCTGGACTATCCTGGCCCCACTTGGGATGGAGTCGGGATCCATCGCTGGTTGTCCGCGCAAAGAGTGACAGAGTCATTACAGATCATTGCTTTTAGTGCTGGGGTGGTGGGGGCAGCGGTGCTCTGTCAGTTGAGATCGGGCCAGGTGAGTCATTGTCTGGCGGTGGATGGCTGGTGTGTGCCACTGCCCCAGCGTTCCAAAAATGATGACCTCAAAGCACCCCAAACGGGGCGGCTCAGTCATGATTGGATCACCCATGCCAACGGCATCCTGATGGGGGGTGATCGGTTTTTTTATGCGGATCCTCATGTGTCACACCTGGCTCTGTGGCAGGATCCGATGGCAGTGAAGGGGTGGATCCTGGATCAGACGCAACCAACCGTTTTTCAACGCACCACCGCAGCAACCTTTATCCAATCTTTTTGGGCAGGTTAGCCCCCGGATCCCTCAAGTAGCGTCGCCTATAATTGGATTTGCCTTGGATGGAGCTTGGGATCCAGCCAAAGTGTTGTCTTGACTCTGGCCTGAGCAGCGGAGCCAGAGCAG
>CAZODP010000084.1:0-12623 GCA_964578595.1 uncultured bacterium | reverse complement strand
GAGCAGCGGAGCCAGAGCAGTGATGACAAGAGCTGAGAAAATGCGTTCAAAGATGGGGTGATGGGTGTGGTCATCAGTCGAAAAAACCAGTCTGGATCCCGCCAAGTCCGTGAAGCTGATCAGGTTCACCCTTCAGCTCAGTCCCGCCGTTATGCCACCAGTCCGGGGGCACCGTTTTCGCTACTCACCCATGTCAGCAATTTTGTCATGGGATCAATTTTGTTGGGCACCACCGCCACGGCAGCCGGGTTGGTGGGCCTAGCCATCAGCTTTCGCAATCTGCCGGATGTCTACCAGCTTCGCAATTACACCCCCACCGCCACCACTCATATTTTTGATGTCAGAGGGGAGTTGATCACCAGACTGCACGGCGAGGCTAATCGCGAGGTGATCCCGCTCCAAGAAGTGTCTGCCCAGATGAAGCTGGCTTTGTTGGCGACAGAAGACAGCCACTTTTATACCCATCGCGGCATCAACCCAGTTGGCTTGGCCCGTGCGGTCATGGGCAGTTTGGAGGGGGGATTGGGTTCGGCAGGCGGCGGATCCACCCTCACCATGCAATTGGTCAAGAATCTGTTTTTGACCCCCGATCGGGCCATTAGCCGCAAATTGGCTGAGGCGGTCTTGGCGGTGCGGGTGGAGCAGGTGTTTGAAAAGGATGAGATTTTGGAGATGTACCTCAATCAGGTCTATTGGGGACACAATCTCTACGGAATCGAAACCGCCTCTCGCAGTTATTTCAACACGTCTGCGGCTGATCTGACCCTAGCTCAAGCGGCGATGTTGTCCGGGATCCTGCCGGCCCCGGAGACCTTTAGCCCCTTTCGTAATTACGAGGTGGCCAAACGGCGACAACGGATTGTGCTGGATCGGTTAGTGGAGCTGGGTTGGGTCTCGGCGGAGGAGGCCAATGCTGCCGCCCAAGCAGAACTGACCTTAGGGGAGATCACCTCTTTTCGCACCAATGCTCCCCCGATCACAGATGCGATTGAGGCAGAATTGCGCCAACGCTATGGGGAAGAGGCGATTTTGCGGGGGGGCTTGCGGGTGCAGACCACCATCGATCTGCGGCTGCAGCAGATTGGCCAGCAGGTGGTCAATGAGGAGGCCCCCAATCTGGCCAGCCGGGGTGCCTCCCAGATGGCTCTGGCCGCCGTGGATCCTCGAACTGGCTTTATCAAAGTATTGGTGGGGGGGGTCAATGCCCAGCGCGGACAGTTTAATCGCGCCACCCAAGCCCTTCGTCAGACCGGATCCACCTTTAAGCCTTTTGTCTACTACACCGCCTTGGCCTCGGGCCGGTACTCCCCTCGGTCGGTTTTGCAGGATACCCCGGTCACCTATCCCAGCTCCCCGATTCCCTACAGCCCTCGTAATTACGACAATACCTTTTATGGTCCGATCAGCTTTGCCCAAGCCTTGGCTCTGTCTCGCAATGTGCCCACGGTCAAGCTAGCGGATGATGTAGGGATCACCAATGTGATTGCTGTTGCTCAAACTGCCGGGATCTCAGCCTATATGCACCCCAACTTGGCCACGTCGCTGGGATCTGCCAGCATCACCCCGCTGGAGATGTCCGCTAGTTTTGCGGCGTTTGCCAATGGGGGCTATCGAGTTGAGCCGGAGCTGTTTTTGCAGGTGATCGACCGCAATGGCCAGATCCTGCACCAAGCGGATCCGCAACCTGAACAGGTTTTTGATCCGTGGGCGACGGCCACCACCACCGCGATCCTGCAGCAGGCGGTGCAATCGGGCACGGGGCGAGCGGCGATTTTGGATGATGGCCGTCCGGTGGCGGGCAAAACGGGCACCACCTCAGATTTTCGGGATGCCTGGTTTATCGGCTATGTGCCCCAGCTCTCCACCGCTGTCTGGATTGGCAATGATGACAACAGTCCCATGTATCGGGGCACAGCAGGCGGAGTGGCGGTGGCTCCCGTCTGGAAGCGGTTTATGACCCGTGTACTGGAGGGTGTCCCTCCCGAATCCTTTGCCCCCCCCGGTCAGTTCTTTCCCCCAGCCCGGAGATGATGTTAGCGATGGCACTACGATACTCTGGTCAGTTACTCGGATCCCTGTTGTTGGCTGTCAGTCTGGGATCTCGCTGGATATTTTCTGGACTGGCTCAGGCTGAGGACTGCCTTGAAACCCGCTCAGATGATCTGCTGTCGGCTGTTTGGGGGCAGGATATCGACCGGGTGAGGGTGCTGATCTCCCAGGGATCCGCTGTGGATGTGACCGATAGAAGAGATGGCACAACCCCTCTTCAGGCCGCCTCCATCTTGGGAGATCTGGAAATGGTCGAGCTTTTGGTGGCTGAGGGGGCCGATATTGATCGAGCCAATGCCTGTGGATCAGCACTAGTGCGGGCCTTGGATGGTGGACACCGGGAGGTGGCTCTCCACTTGCTCCAGGCGGGGGCAACCGTGGACAACCACCGACAAAGCACCCTCACCACCCTAGATCGAGCTATCGAGACCGGGGATGTGGATCTGATCCGCTGGTTAGCCCGACAAGGGGCCGATATTGAGCAGATCGAAACAAAATTGAAGGATGCCCGCCACGATTGGCCATTGCCCTCAAGACCCTTTCATAAGACACACCTATGCCGCAATCGCTGCCTGATTGCTGATGTTGTTGAGCAACAGGAGCCGATTCTGTGGGCCTTGCTGGAGGAGGGATTCTTGACAGAGAGTTCCCTAATGAGTCCTTTGGTGGATGCTGTCTTTGAGCGCGATGACCGCACCGCCCTAGATAAATTGATCGCCCACAATGTTGTTATTGATCTCAATCTCCCCACGGCAAAGCTCACAGACCTGGAGTGGGTCAGGGATCTCTTAGAGGCTGGGGCCAGACCTCCCCTCCCTAGAGCGATCCAAGAAAACCTGCCGGAGGTGGTTGATCTAGCCCTGGAGTATGGGGCGGATCCGACTGTCGCACTATACACAACATTCCGGTCGGGCCATAGCCACATCATGGCTCAATTGCTGGAGGCAGGAGCCGATCCGGGGCGAACGTTAACCCTGGCGGCAGGATTGGGGGATCTCGACCTAGCCCAGACCGCCTTGAGCCGAGCTGCCGATATTAACTACGCATTTAATCCTAGCTCTGGCTGTTTTTTTCACGAAGGGATCCTGCCGCCCCTGCACTATGCGGCTCGGAATGGAGACGCTGACATGGTCAGACTTTTGCTAGAGGCTGGGGCGGATATTGATCTCACCCATCAACATGTCTTTGATCTGTTTCAAGAGGGATCCAAGGTGAAAATAACGGATATTTTGGCTTTGCCAGAATTTTCTGAAATGCCCCCAGCTCAAGCTCTCAAATCCGCTTACGTGCATCGTTACTTTTTGGGTATAGCCACCTACTGTTATGAGGAAACTGCTTTGGATCAAGCGATTCGGGGCAATCATGAGGACGTGATTCGGATCCTGGAGGCTGAGGGTGCGTCTTCAACTTTAGCGAACTAACCGTTCTGAACCCGCTGTTCAAACTCGGTGCGGGTGGACTCCATCAGATCCAGGGCCTCAGGATACTGCCTTGGATCCTATAGTCTCGGATCCACAGGCTCACTTTCCAAGGCAAGCACCCCGAACACACATTCATGGACTCGATATAGGGGATCCTGCTCCACAAAGCGGTGCAACGCCTCCAGTCCGAGAGCAAACTCCCGGAGGGCCAAAGACCGTTTCGGCCCCAGGCTTCGGGCGCGCAGCCGATGGAGATGCTCATCTAGGGTGTATTCGGGGCCGTAGATGATGCGCAGATATTCTCTGCCACGACACTTCACTGCAGGCTGAACCAAGCCCTTCTTGCCGTGCATGAGCCACTCCATCGGCTTGACCACCATCCCCTCGCCGCCGCCATCGGTGAGTTCTTGCCACCAAGCAACGCCGCTGGCTTGGCTCTCTGCGCTCGTGAGGTCAATCACCTTGAATGCTGTACTGTGAAGGAGGCCCTCGTCCGCTGCACAGAGATCAGCGAGGGTTTCCATATGCCAGACGTGGTCACGATCAGTATGCACCCTTCCCTCAGATGCAAGTAGATGAAACGGGGCAAACTTAAGGTCGTCAATGCCCAAGACCGACCAACAGTAACGACGGTAGGCATTCGTGTACTTTTCAACGCAGTCCTGACGAGCCAAATAGCGGTCGATCAGGTCGCTCACTGCCTCGGTACGGGAGGCTGCGAGCCGGAGTGCCGCTAGAGCAGCGGTCATGCTGGCCCGTGCCGCTGCCCCGACAGGTGCATACTGGGAGCGCAGCAGTTCCTGCGCTTTTGCAGACCACGGCATCAGTTCGCCATCGAGACAGAACCAGTCCGACTCGAACTTCGTCCAAAAATCGGCTTGGGTCAGGGCCGCCTGGAGACGGTGAAGAAAGCTGGACTCGATCGCGGGATCGTCAAAGAAAGGCCGTCCTGTGCGGGTGTAAAGGGCACCGATGTCATGACCTCGGATCCCAAAACGCTGGGCAGCCACACTCTCATCCCGACAGACAACGGCAACGGCCCGGGATCCCATGTGCTTCTCCTGACAAACGACTTTCGGGACGCCGTTGGCCCGGAAGTATTGGAAGCTCTCCTCAGGGTGCTCAAGCATGGGGCCATTTTTGCAGGTGTCTGAGGGCGACATTGTGGGTGGCAGGTAGATCAGCCAACGGGGATCGGTGGCAAAACGGCTCATGATCTCCAGGGCCGCAGCCGCGTTTTCTTCTCGCACGGTCACGGTGGTGAGGATGCGGGTGGAGACAATGCGCTTGCCCTGGACATCCCCGATATCGAGGACATCGTTGCCCGGTCGGGCTGACCCTTTTGATAAGGATCCATCGAGCGGATTCACAGGTTCGTAGTACATCCTGGCGGCAGGGACGGAAACCAACTCGTTCTCGGGGTAGCGAAGTGCTGTCAGGGATCCACCGAAGACGCAGCCCGTGTCGATACAGATGGTTTTGTTCAGCCACTCTGCCTTCGGTACCGGGGTATGCCCGTAAACAACGCGAGCTTGTCCCCGGTAGTCAACGGCCCAGTTGTAGCGAACGGGAAGGCCATATTCATCCGTCTCGCCCGTCGTTTCGCCGTAGAGCGCAAATTCTCGAACGCGAGCCGACGCGCGCCCCTGAAAGGACTCCTTCATTCCGGCATGGGCCACCACCAGCTTGCCGTCGTCCAGCACGTAGTGGCTCACAAGGCCATCGATGAAGGTCTTTACGGTCTCGATGAACTCCGCTGGCTCATGCTCCAGTTGCTCCAGGGTCTCTGCAAGGCCGTGGGTGATCCGCACGTCGCGGCCATCCAGTTTCTTCTTTAGCTTGATGTCGTGATTCCCTGGCACGCAGAGCGCAGTTCCCTCCCGTACCATCGCCATCACGAGGCGCAGTACAGCCGGGGACTTAGGGCCACGATCCACCAGATCACCCACAAAGAACCCTCGCCGCCCCTCCGGGTGCCTCGCCATAGGTGCCACTTCGTCGTCCTGCACCTCATAGCCGAGTTTGCGCAGCAGGGCGACAGCCTCGTCGAAGCAGCCATGAATGTCACCGATGATGTCGAATGGCCCAGGATCCTGTCGCTTGTTGTTCCAGAGGGGTTTGCGTATTACCTCGGCAGCGGCGACTTCCTCCGGTGAATTGAGGATCGCAATGTACCGAAAGCCCTCCCGCTTGAGCAACCGGAGTGACTTGCGGAGCTGCTGAGACTGTTGGCGAGTGACGTGTGAACCGAACTGACGATCTGCTCGGTCTTGATTGCGCTCGCTGCACAGCTTTTCTGGGATGTTTAGAACGATGGCCACTGGCAGTACATCATGCTCACGGGCCAGGTTCACGATTGGCTTGCGCGCCTCTGCCTGAACATTGGTGGCGTCGATCACGGTCAGGCGTCCTGCCGCGAGACGCTTGGCCGCAATGTAGTAGAGGACATCGAACGCATCTTTGGTTGCGCCCTGGTCGTTTTCGTCATCGGAGACCAGTCCGCGGTAGTGGTCAGACGAGAGGACTTCGGTTGGCTTGAAGTGGGTCTGGGCAAATGTGGATTTTCCGCTACCGGATATACCGATGAGCGCAACTAATGACAGCTCTGGCAGTTCAATTTTCATCGCTGAAATACCCCCATCTGGGTTGGGGATCCCACCACCCCGTCCTTGGCCCCGATCGGCAAGAAGCGCACCCCGTAGCCATAACGGTCGGCCACCCCAGTGCACCAAGATTGAAACTCCTGACGTGTCCACTCGAACCTGTGATCCCGATGCCGGAGCTGACCGGTGGGCAGGGTCTCGAAGCGGACGTTGTATTCTACGTTTGGTGTTGTAACGACCACGGTGGATGGCTTGGCGAACTCGAACAGCACCCGCTCAAAGGATCCCAGGCGCGAGATGTCGATGTGCTCAATCACCTCAATGGCGCAGGCCGCATCCCAGTTCGCAAAGCGGCTATCCCGATAGGTCAGCGATCCTTGGAAGAGATCCACTTTCTTGCGCTGCATCTCCGGCATCCGATCCAGCTTCAGCCGGTCGCGGGCGCGTTCGAGCGCAGGCATTGAGACATCAACCCCTGCCACCTGGGTGATGAACGGCTCCTTGAGCAGGGATCCAATCAGCTTGCCCTCGCCACAGCCCAGATCCAGGACGCGGGTGGCACCGGCCTCTCGCAAGGCAGCAATAACCGCATCAAGCCGCTGGTCATTCAGACTGATCGGGCCTTCGAGAGCTTCTTCCTGCTGCTGCTTTTCAATCTCGTGTTGATCAGGATCCGGATCATCCCCCGCCATCAGCCGCTCGAGCGCGTCGCGAAATAGGCTCTGCTGATGCTTGAGGTAGCGGCGCGTGATCTGCTCACGCATCGGGTGAGCTATCAGCCAGTCACCCCCCTTTTCGAGCAATTTGTCAACCTCATCGTCACCGACCCAGTAGTGCTTTTGGTTGTCGAGAACCGGGATTAGCACGTAGAGATGGCTGAGCAAATCGGCGAGACGCACGACCCCTTGGAGATGCAGCTCAAAGCAGTAACCTTCGCCCCATTCCGGGAACGCCTCGTCGAGAGGGATCCGATTCGCTTCTACTTTATATCCGAGAGGGGCAAACAGTCCCCGAAGGAATGGCTCACCGCCGCCACTTGAAACTGCTGATAGGCACACCTCGAAGGGCAGTGGGGTGTCCGCCAACTCCTGCCGCTCTTTTGATACCCCCTTGATGGCGGATCCAAAGACTTGAGCGATAGCCACGCTGAGGAATGATGACGCGGCGTAGGGTCGATCGTTGATGTAGTGGGCCAGGATCCCTTCCGAATCTTGCCCGCTACGACCTCGAACCAGCCCCACCGGATCCAAGTCCAGCAGAAGGGCTGCCGTGCAGCGATCTTCAGTCACCTCTGGGTAAAAAACATGAGCCTTCCCATAGGCGAGTGAGAAGGTCTGGCACTTATCGGGGTGCTTGGCGAGAAGGTATCCCAGCTCTGTGGCAGGTGGATGGGTCGTGGTTATGGTCAATAGCATTGAGCTAACAGCATTGGTCTAAATAGGACTGAACGGCATCTCTAACCTTTCTTACAAAACTAACCATTCTGAACCCGCTGTTCAAACTCGGTGCGGGTGGACTCCATCAGATCCAGGGCCTCAGGATAGTGATCTGGGTAAGTTTCTTTGAGCCAGCTCAGGAGGCGGGCCAGTTGTGCGGTACACAGATCCAAATCCGCCTGAAAAATGATGGCGGTGGCCATGTAGGGGGCATAGGTCTGGGGATGTCCTTGGGCCACTAGCTCAGCGGTGAGGGCGGCCAAGGCTTGTTGACGAATCGGATCCGAAGTGGGTGGCATCGCTCAGGAAAGATCGCGTTAGAATAGGGTGCTGTTATTACGACCTTACCCTAAGCCTGTCATGCCTCGGATTAAATCTGCCATCAAGCGCGTCAAAATTGCCGAACGGAATCGTCTCCGCAACAAGTCTGTCAAATCGGCGGTTAACACTCTGATCAAAAAGGTTTTTACATTAGCGGATGCCCATGCGGTGGATCAGTCTGCTACCCCGCTAGAACAGGTGCAGCAAGCGGTTAGCCGCGCCTTTAGCCGCATCGATAAAGCAGTGAGCAAAGGGATCCTACACAAAAACACCGCTGCCCGCCGCAAGGCCCGACTCTCCCGCCGTTTGGCCCAAATCACTGGATCCAGTAATGCAGCTAATGCTTCTGATGCTTCATCGAATGTTGCCTAGTGCCGCCTGACATAGGTAGAGACAGCAAGTCCATGCCAGGGGTAACGGTTTGGTTCACAGGATTGAGCGGGGCCGGAAAAACCACCCTCAGCCATGCTCTCGAACAGCACCTGCTCCAGTGGGGCTATCCTGTGGAGCGGCTGGACGGGGATATGATCCGCAATTACCTCAGTAAGGGGCTGGGGTTTAGCAAGGCGGATCGAGACGAAAATGTGCGGCGGATCGGCTTTGTGTCCCATCTGCTCAGTCGGCATGGGGTGATTGTGTTGGCGGCGGCCATTTCGCCCTATCGAGACATCCGCCAAGAGGTGCGGGCCTTGCACCAGCAGGATCCCCGCTCTGGGTTTGTGGAGGTCTATGTCAACGCCCCCCTGACGGTCTGTGAATCGCGGGATGTGAAGGGGCTGTATCACCGGGCCCGCAAAGGAGAGATTCAGCACTTCACAGGGATCAGTGATCCCTATGAGCCACCCTTGGATCCAGAGGTGGAGTGTCGCACTGACCTAGAGACCCCAGCCCAGAGTCTGGAGCGGGTATTACAAGCTCTCCGGCCCTGGCTTGGATCCATCGCCATTCCAGAATAGGTGTTTGGGCTGGCTGGATCGGGAGGGCAAGGGTAGCGACGGTGGTAGGGGTCGGATCCCAGCCATAGAGATGCCAGGATTGGGATCCCTGTTTGGCCAGATGCTTATGGATCCATTCCACCTGACTGAGATGACGGATCCCCAATCCTTGGGCTTTGAGGCAGGCTTCTTTGGCGGTCCAGATTTCCAAAAAAGTTCGCAATTTTTTAGACGATGGGGCCTGCTGGCAGTGGTATTGCTCATGGGGGCTAAATCGCCGCTGAATCACCCGCTCCATCTGGGGGTGAGGTCGCACCTGCTCCACATCCACCCCGATCGGATCCCCCAGCCCAAACGCCATCACCAGCACCGATCCAGAGTGGGCCAGATTAAAAACCACTGGAGCTGCCATTACTGGAACCAGATCAGGCTTGCCATAGGATCCGTAGACCAGCGATATATCAGCCGGATCCTGTCCCAGATAAGCCCCCAGCCAGCGTCTCAACAGGCCCCGTCCCACCACAAATCGCCGTCGTGCCACAGGCATCTGGATCCGTTCGGCCCGATCCCGTTCTTCTGGAGATAGGAGGGGATTCCAGTTCAGGTTGTGAGTATCTTGAAAACCTTGAAAATTTTCGGCAATCTGATCCAGATCCGCTCCCCAAACCTGACTCAGGTGGGGGCTGAGAGGGGGAATGAATTCTTCAAAACTCTTGATCCAGCAATTCGTCATACTTGCGCCGGATGGTTTGAATATCTTGCCACATCAGGGCTTTGGGGCTGCCGGGATTGCGGGAGGGGTTGCGCAGCAGATAGGCCGGGTGAAAGATGGGCATACACCACCGCTCTTGCCAGCGGATCCACTCTCCCCGGATTTTGCTGATCCCCCGTTTTTCGCCGGTGAGGGATTTGACCGATGTGGCGCCCGTAAACAGAATAATCGGCGGATCCACCAGTCTGATTTGCTCCAGCAGGTAGGGCACACAGGCATTGGCCTCCTCGGTGGTGGGCACCCGGTTTTGGGGGGGGCGGCACTTGACGATATTGCAGATATAGACATCTTGATTGGGATCCAAATTGACCGAGGCCAGGATCTTGTCCAAAAGCTGACCGGAACGGCCCACAAACGGCAATCCCTGCAAATCCTCCTGCTCGCCTGGGCCTTCCCCAATGATCAAAATCTTGGCCTGGGGATTACCCCGCTCCACCACCACATGGGTACGCCCTGCCGCCAAGCCACAGCGGGTACAACCTTGGCAATGTTGTTTTAGATCCTCGAGCGACCCATAAGTACCCGGTGGGATCGGCACCTCAGCCCGGGTTGGGATCCGGTCATAGTCGCTGGGGGAGAGGGTAGCGGGGGGATCCGGGTCAAGACTGCCAAATAAACTGGGTTGCAAAGGATCTGACATCAGGCTGGGTTGAGTACTGTGTATGACTCAGGATAACCCGCTCAGATCCGTCACCCAACAACAGACCCAGCTCCAAAGCTCAAGTGCGCACCTCATAGCCAAACAACTGGGGATCCACCGCCTCTGTGATGGCGTCAAGGCCATACTCCCGCCAGCGGCGAGAGACCAACTCAGCCGTAGCCGGATCCGGTTCGAGGGGATCCCGCCAGACAGCATCGGTTTCAGGCACAATTTTGGTGGTGGCATCCACCCCCATCTTGCCCCCCAGTCCCCGCTGGGTGGTGGCAAAATCGAGGGCATCAAACGGGTTTTCCGGCAAAATAAACACATCCCGCACCGGATCCACCTTGGAGGTGATGGCCCAGACCACCTGACGCGGATCCCGGATATTGATGGCTTTGTCCACCACAATCACAAACTTGGTGTAGGTAAATTGCGGCAACGCGCTCCAAAAGGCCAATGCCGCCCGCCGGGCTTGCCCTGGATAGGATTTGTCAATAGAAAGCACCGCCACCTTATAGCTCAGCCCTTCCATCGGCAAAAAGAAATCCACAATCTCCGGCACCTGTTGTCTCAGGATCGGGGTGTAGACCCGGTTGAGGGCCAGGGCCATCATGGCGTCCTCTTTGGGGGGCTTGCCACTAAAGGCGGTCATATAGACAGGATCCCGGCGGTGGGTGAGGGCATGAAACCGAATCAGGGGAGCCGCCTCATTGCGGGGGCCATAGTAGCCAATGTGATCTCCGGCAGGGCCGTCCGGAGCAGTTTCGCCGGGGGTGATGGTTCCTTCCAAGACAAACTCCGACTGGGCCGGGATCTCCAGATCTAAGGTTTTACACTTGGCCAAGTGGATCCCGGATCCGGCATAGAGTCCGGCAAACAGCCATTCCGACAGATCAATGGGTAGGGGCGTGGCCGCCGCCAAGATCAACAGCGGATCCATCCCCACCGCCACCGCCACCTCTAACTTTTGACCCCGTTCGGCGGCTTTGCGTAGGTGCCGAGTCGCCCCCCGGACGGAGAGCCATTGCACCGTCATGGTATTGCGGGATTGAAGTTGCAACCGATACACTCCCACATTGGGGATGCCATTGTCCGGATCCTTGGTGATCATCAGCCCCAGGGTCAACACTTTGCCCGCATCCCCCCCGTATACCCGCAGTAGTGGCAACTGGGTCAAGTCCACCTGCTCATCTTTGAGAATCACCTGTTGACAGGGGGGCAGCAGATCGCGGCTGGGCTTGGCTTTGACCACATCAAACAGTGCTTTGCCCAGATCCAGTGCCTGAGGGATTGTCTTGGGGGGGCGCAACTGATAGAGCAAGGCCAGCTTTTGGCCGAGGGCTTCTAGCTCTTTGGGATCCTCCATATTCATGGCCCAGCAGACCCGCTCGACGGTGCCCAAGGTATTGACCAACACCGGCAATGGGGATCCTTTGACCTGTTCAAACAGTAGGGCTGGCCCCCCCGCCAACAGCATCCGATTGGCTATCTCAGCAATTTCCAGCTCCGGATCCACCAGAGCCTTGACCCGGTGCAACTGCCCCCGCTCTTCTAGTAGCTTGATAAACCCCCGCAGATCCCGTGCCATAGTGCTCATGAAGAAATGTGTCTGTTCTCATCTTGGCATTGTCAGGGATCCGATGGCTGGAGTTAAGTAATTTAGTGGATCCTAAAGGTGATCTATATTTTTTCGGGTTTGAGAAGCAACAATCTGGTATATTTCCTTCTGTATTGATCAGTTCATATTCTCAGCCTTAAACTCACTTTTCAAAGGATCCCCATGCAGCAGCGTCGCACCCGCTGGACATTTCGTCTGATTGCTCTGGTTCTGATTGGTTTTTTGGCGGCTTGCGGATTGGCTTCCAGTCCCAATCTGATTCATCTGGGCCAGTCCACAGACACTCAGGATCCGCCTGAGGTGACGCTCTATTTTGATGGGGATCCCACCAGCTTTGCTATTGCTGATTTGGCCGTTGCCTTGGCCTTGTTTTTGAATCCCGATGCCACTACAGCTCAGATCCAGCAGACGGGACAAGATATTTTTGGGATCCAGCTCTCTCCAGCTCAGATCACCGGATCCGGGGCGGATCCCTTGGCCAATTTTGATCTCAATGGGGATGGTACTCCCGGCCAGATTCAGGATTTAGGAGTGGCTTTGGCGGTGTTTTTGGGGGCAGATACCCCCAGCAGTGTCAACAGTATTTGTCAGGATGTGCTGGGCCTTTCCTGCGGTGTCACCAGCTCTGCATCCTTGCCACGTCCTGATGCAACCCCTTTTCCAGGTGGGATCCCTGGCCCCAGTCCATCCCCAAGTCCCAGCCCATCCCCAAGCCCCAGTCCATCCCCAAGTCCCAGCCCATCCCCAAGCCCCAGTCCATCGCCCAGTCCAGTCCCAGGGATCCCGACCATTGGGGTGCCCCAGACTATCAACGGATCCCTGACT
>CAZODP010000083.1:2021-14223 GCA_964578595.1 uncultured bacterium | reverse complement strand
CCCTAGATCTAAAACAGTTGGGTCAGTCGGTATTTTGAGCCTCCTTACATTCGTATTTGACATATTTGATATCTATATTTGAGCATTTGAGCCAGATGTGAAGCTGCCCCCAGATAGCCCAATTACAGAGACTAGATTCTGATCAGCCCCTCTTAAATGTTCTCCTCTATGCCCTGCCTCACCAGCCCCCAAAACCCTTGGATCCGCCAACTTCGCCAGCTTCAACTTCCCAAAGGACGGCGAGATCAAGGGGCTTTTTTGGTGGAGGGATCCCATCTATTGCAGGAAGCATTGGCTGTGGGCTGGCCCCTAGGGGCCGTCTGCATGACCGAAAGCTGGGCCGCTAAGCATCCTGACTGGCTGGGCCGGATCCCCCACCACGTGCGTCAACAGCTTGTGAGCGAAGCCGTGCTCAAACAGATCGCCACCACCGCCACCCCTGACGGTGTGGTTGCCATTGCTCAGCGGCCCCAACTCAAACCCACCCCCATCGGATCCCTGGGGCTCCTGTTGGAAGCCCTTCAGGATCCGGGCAACCTGGGCACCCTGATTCGAGTGGCTGCCGCTGCCGGGGCTGAGGGTCTGTGGATCTCAGGCGACAGTGTGGATCCCGATCATCCCAAAGTATTGCGGGCCTCGGCGGGACAGTGGTTTCGGCGGCCTCCGATGGTGACCGATCCTCTGCCTGAGCGAGTGCAAGAGCTGACCCAGCAGGGGATCCAAACCCTGGCGGCAGTCCTGGATCCGGCGGCCCCGCTGCATTGGCATCTGGATTTGCAAGCCCCTACGGTTTTTGTTTTGGGTAACGAAGGATCCGGCCTCAGTCGTGAGCTGATCCGCCAGTGCTCCGGCCAGGTGCGGATCCCCATGTCAGATGGGATCGAATCTCTCAATGTGGCCATGAGCGGCGCTATCCTGCTCTACGAGGCCATGCGACAGAGATCTTTTTAGCGATCTTCTGAGTCAAGTTTCTTGAGCGTCATGGGGATCTGTGGTAGCCGAGGCCACGCTCACGAGTAGGTTTCAAAAGCATTACAGACATGGTAGCCAGCCTGGGCATTTGTTATCTTGATTCCAATTCAATCGTTTTGTGCAGTGGTTTTGGGTCGGGTGCAGGGGCGGATTCCCAAAGGTGGGGCTGAGGCCGTCAAGACCCCCATAGACCCACAGGCATTGACCCATAGGATCCCGTCAGGTGAGGAGTAAGAGCAAATGTTTACTTGGATGTGGACGCGCAAGTTTACCAAGATGGCGACCCGGCTCCATAGCCTAGAAGCAGTCCGGGACGAGAATGTGCTCTCCACGGATCTCAGTGCCCAAACCCTCTCATCAGCCCCAGATTTTTGGACGCGCCAGCACGAGGCTTTCTCTTACGTCAACCGCAAAATGCAAAAGATGAGTCGGCAAACCCGCGCTTGGGGTGGCTTGGCTCTACTGGCGATAGTAGCGGATGCGGCCATTGTGGTGGGGGGCATCAGCCTGTTTAGTATGGCCCAACGCCATCAGGCCACCCAAACCGTCTTGCGGCTCGATCAGCAGTTGCACGCCAACCCCGTCGATGATGTGATCGAAGAATTAATCCGGGTGACATCTGATGCCAGTCAACGGCCCGAAGTCCGTGCTCAAGCTCAACAGGCCCTGTCTTTTATGATGATGACCTCCCCCACCCTGCGAGTGGGACAGCCAACCTCCCCCCTGGAGCAACAATTGCAGGCGATCGCGCGGCTGGGGCAATCACGGGCAGTGGAGGCGGTCAATCCCCTCACGCAGCTTTTGCAGAGCAACAATCCCGTGATTCGGGCAGAGGCAGCCCTTGCCCTGGGCAATATCGGCGATCACAATGCCATCTCCTCTATTCACGGCCTCTTGCAACAGGAGCCTGATCTGGAGGTGCGTCAAGCTGCCATCTACGCTGCTGCTCAACTGGTGGCCATGAACCCAGGGATCCCGATGCCCTAGGACGCCCAAGTTTTGTCCGCTCAAGTTTTGTGTAAAATCCACAGTTCAAACAAAAGCCCACAGCTCTGAAAAGAACTGAAGAGACATGAAAAGACTTGATTGATAAAGACTTGATTGATGCTGGTTGGGGTCAGGCCAGTGTCAGACCCAAGCTGATGCTGGAGTCATCAAGCCTGATTTCGTCGGCGCGGTCAATGAGCGATCTGATTGAGCGATCAGCGATCTAATGATGAGTAAGGAAAGAGTCTGATGAAGCGGGTACGGAGTTCTAAAGCAAAAGTCAGGTGGCCAGGTTTAGCCACAGGGATCCTGTGGGCCGGTGTGGCTCTAAGCTCTGGGGCGGCATGGGCACGGGATCCGTTTAGAACGGGTGATAACGCTCGCCCCCTGAGTGAAGAAACAGCCGCCGCTTTTGAGTCGTTTTTTTGTCTGGGGGACTATGGCAACAGTCGAGAGAAGCTAGAGGCCGCTTTAGCCGCATCACCTGATGAACCTTTGGTCACAGCTCTACTAGCGGCCCTCTCCTACCAAGAGGAGGATTGGCAAGGATTCGCCCAATACGGCACCCAGACCCGGGAATTGGCAGCAGCACTCCAGGATCAAGATCCCTTGCGGGGATCCCTCTATCAGGGGGTGGGCTTTGGCCTCGAAGCCGCCAATCGGGTGATCCAAGATGGCTTGGGGTTGGGATTGCCCCGTGCCTTGCCGCTTTTGAATAGTCTGTTCGACTCGATTCGTTCGGCTCAGGCCATCGATGATCAAGATCCGGAGTTGAATCTGCTCAATGGCTATATGGATCTGCTGCTCACCAATCGGGACAAGGCCCTGGAGCAGTTTGCGGTGGCGGGGCCGCCCTACATGGCTCTGCGGGGACAGGCTCTGACTCTGCGAGATATGAGTCGATTTGAAGAAGCCCTAGAGGCCGTGGATCAATCGATTCAGCGATCCGCTGAGGCATCTTGTGACAACCCGGAGTTGTATTATCTCAAGGCTCAAATTTTAGTGGGGCTAGGCCAGGATCCAGCAGCGGTGGAGTGGTTTGATCAAGCCTTGGCCGCAGCCGATCAGTTACCAGGAGCCTTGGTGGAACAGATGGAGCGCGAACGCAACAGTGCCCAACAGCGGAGCGCAACGTTGTAGTTCTTGCGTCAATCTGGAGTCAGTGATGTGTCCAAAACCCGCTGTTTTTTGGGGCTGAGCCAGATCTGGGCCTGTTGGGAGGGGGGAGATGTGATTAGAATGGATCTCGGACTATCGCCGCAGCCCCCATGGATTTTGGAGTCGGATTCATCTCGAACCAGGTCATGCTGCCGATCCTGGATTTTTTCTATGGCATCGTGCCCAGCTATGGCCTTGCGATCATCTTTTTGACGTTGGTGATCCGCCTTGCCCTCTATCCCCTCAACGTGGGATCCATCCGCAATATGCGCAAGATGAAGGTGGTCAACCCCCTGATGCAAAAGCGCATGAAGGAGATCCAGCAAAAATATGCTGATGATCCGCAAAAGTTGAGAGAGGCTCAGGCCAAGATCTATAGTGAGCTACAGGTCAATCCCCTGGGGGGCTGTCTGCCGCTGTTTATCCAAATGCCGGTGCTGTTTGCCCTATTTGCCACCCTGCGGGGATCCCCCTTTGCCGCCACCACTTTTGATCTCAATCTGCAACTGATCGAGCCGCAAGCCGCAGCAGAGATGGTGGTGTCTCCCAGCTCAGTTGGCCCTAAAAACATTTTTGTTACAGAGACCGTTCACCGGCCCATCTCTCTGGTCAGCCCCAAAGGATCCCGGATTCCGGTGGGGGAGCAGGTGCAATTTCAGTTCCAGAGCCAATCGGGGCAGGGGTGGAGCACCTTGTTAGATGAGACGGGGGCGGATCCGGCTCGGTTGCAACCCACTTGGACAGTGACCAAAGGTGAGGAACGGGTGCAGCTCCAGCCGGATGGTACCTTGGTGGCTCTGGCTCCGGGGGATGTGACGGTGCAGGCCTCAGTGCCTGGTTTGGCGGCAGAAACAGGTTTTTTATTCATTGAAAAACTGGGCCATGTGGGGGCTTTTGGTGAAGATGGCACCCCCAAATGGGACATCTTGGCGATGATTGCTATTTTTGGGGCCAGCATCTTTGTCAACACCACCCTGACCGCCAAAGGTAACGAAACGGACGCTAGCAACGCCAGTCAAAGCTCCCTCAACAAGATCACGCCGGTGCTGTTTTCAGGGATGTTTTTGTTCTTCCCACTCCCGGCTGGGGTGTTGCTCTACATTGTGGTTTCCAATGTCTTCCAGACCGTTCAGACCTATATTTTATCGCTGGAGCCACTGCCAGAAAATCTGCAAAAGCTGGTGGATGAAGAACGTCGGGCAGGCAAAGCCAGTGCTCAGGTGATTGAGGTGGAGGCAGAAGATGTCAAGCCCACCCCAAAGGCTAAGGCTGATGGGGTTGAGGGCAGTCGGGGATCCCTGCCGTTTGAACCGTAGTCTGACCCCAGGGCTTCCTGATGTTTTGTTCTGATCGCCTGAGTCTATGAACACACCAGCCCCCCCCGACTTACAGATGGAGCAGGCCCAATTGTGGCTGTGTGAAGTCTTGCAAGGCATGGGGATCCCGGCTGTGGTTGAGATTGTGGAGGATCCGGCACTGGGGATCCTGCTGGAAATCGATGGGGAAAGCCTGGGTGAACAGCACAAACAAGCGTTGATGGATCCGGGGTTTTGTGGGGATGAGGGGGCGGGGACAATCACCCTCGATTCAGTGCAGTTTTTGATGAATACTCTGCTCAATCTTCATACCCCCAAGGAAGAACAGCGATCCTATGTGATTGATCTTGGGGGGCATCGTGCTCGCCGTCAGCAGGAGTTGGAGGCCACAGCATTGGCGGCAGCAGAGCAGGTGCGCTCCACAGGGCAACCCACTGAAATCAAAGGGCTGTCGGCAGCCGAACGCAGGCAGGTGCATACCTTTTTGAGTCAGCCCCAATTTGAAGACCTGGCCACTGAGAGTCAAGGACGAGAACCGGATCGTCGCCTTTTGATCCAGCCGGTTGGATCCCCCCAGTCTCATCCTTGGCAGACTGAACAGTGACTTAACAGTAGTGATTGAGCGATAGCAATGCGGATCCCTGGGACATTTATTTATCAGGCCCTCAAGGGGGGGTTGCGAAACCCTCAGGTGCGACCCTGGGTTTTGATCGGGGCGCTTGCCTATTTGGCCAGTCCGATCGATTTGATCCCGTCCTTTTTTCCAGGCATTGGGGAACTCGATGATCTGCTGGTGTTGAGCTTTTTGGTGCGTGCTCTAATCTCCCTGTGGCTAGAGGATCCGTTGGCGGTGTTGCGGCAGCAGGTGCAGGCGTCCGATCCAGGGCCACTCAAAGATCGGGGGCCACTCAGGGAAGATCGTCAGGATCCTCAGGGGGAGATTATTGATATTAAGGCCACTCCTGTGGACTAGCGGATCAAGTCAAAGGTTCAGGTTAACGGTTCAGCCTAACGGGTCAGCCTAATGGTAGAGATGGGCCACATACTCGCCGTAGCCGTTGTAGGGCAGGGTGGGCATCACATCCCAGTGGGTTCGGGATCCAAAGCCGATCAGCCGCTCCACCTCCTGTGACCAGCGGGGATGGGGGACAGCGGGATCCACATTGGCCTCAAAGCTGTATTCTTCGGGGGCCAAGGAATGCCAAAAGGTGGCGGGCCGCTCGGCCACAAACTCGATTTTGACAATGGACTTGCCCCCCTTAAAGCCGTACTTCCAGGGGATCACCATTCGGATCGGGGCACCGTGTTGCTTGGGCAAGGGTTTACCATAGATCCCCAGGGCAAAAAAAGCCAGCTCATGGGCCATTTCTTCCAGGCTGAGAGCTTCAAAGTAGGGCCAGGGGATATTGGGGGGCCAAATTGGGCCAAACATGATCTGCGGATCATAAAAAGAGAAAAATCGCACATAGCGGGCCTGGGGCAACGGATCCACCCGCTCCAACAGCAGGCGCATCGGGAAGCCGATCCAGGGCACCACCATCGCCCATGCCTCCACACAGCGAAAGCGATAGATCCGCTCTTCGAGGGGGAACCGAAACAGATCTTCTAGCCCCAACTGTTGAGGCTGTCGCACCAAGCCTGTGATCTCCACCGTCCAGGGATCGGTTGGCAACCGCTGCGCCTCCCGCCAAACCCGCTTACCGGAGCCAAACTCATAAAAATTGTTGTACCGGGCCGCCACAATCTCATCGGTGAGGGGGCGATCAGGATCCGCAAAAGCAGGATTGAGGCTGACTCCACTTAGATCTCGCTCCACCGCAGGGGCCGGCGGGGAGGATCCGAATCGGCCCAAGATCGAAAAACCAGCTCCAGCCGATCCCAACTGCCTCAAAAAGCGGCGGCGGTGCCAAAAAACATCCTCTACCGTCACGTCAGAGGACTGTTGCCAAGGGGGCGGAACTCGGATCCCAGTCATCTCCTTCACTCCTCTAATCCATCTGCTAACCCATCTGCGCCAATCCCCAATCTATGCCAACGCCTAACGGGGAGTCAGGCGACCTTTTTGCATCTGCCATTGCTGGTCAGCCAGTTTTACCAATTCCTGCGGGTCATGGGTCACCACCAAGATTGACCAAGACTGTTTGAGGGATCCCAGCAGATCGATCACCTGTTGGCGCACCGACCAATCTAACCCTGCCGTCGGTTCATCCAAAAGCAGTAGATAGGGGCTGCGGATCAGTTGTACCGCCATGGCTAACCGCCGCTGCTGCCCACCACTCAAAAGATGGGGCGATTGGTGCAGCGATAGGGATTCCAGACCCACCTGGGCCAGGGCTTGGGAGATTTGGTTTTCTTCAATTTCGGGATGACCAAATCGCAACTCTTCCAGCACCGTCAGCCCACAAAAATGCCGCTCCGGAAACTGAAACACCAGTCCTGCCAACGCGCGCAGCCGGGTCGGGGTCAGCGCCTCCTCTTGCCAGACAATCTCCCCTCGACTGGGTTTGACCAATCCCGCCAAAATCTCCAGCAGCGTACTTTTTCCGGCCCCACTGGATCCCACGATCAGACCCAACTGACTGGGCTGCAAGGTCATGGAAATATCCGACAAAATCGGATCCGGGGTGGCGGCGGGATGATAAGTCAGATGACGGAGTTGCAACACAGGGATCCAGAAGGGTGATGGGGACAGACCCGCTCAACGGGGACGCTCTGTTGAGTATCTTAAGATCAGGACAAGCTGAGCTGTATCAAGAGAAGGGGAACGCTGTGACTATCGCTGCATCAAGAATCAGGATCCTCAAGCGCTGCCGCTGGGGTTGGCTGATGCTGCTGGCCATTTGGATAGTAACGGTGGTAACGGTGGGATCCCCCGCGATGGCTCTGCCGCAAGGGGATGCGATCCGTGATAGCCGTAGCCTACTGCGGCGTGCCCTACCTCTGACCGAAGCCTCCCTAACAGATTTGGATCAAGCGGTGGTCAGCCTCGAAAAAGATTTCAAATACAACCACTGGTCAGCCATCCGAGGCAATATCAGCAAGGTGGAGCAACGACTGGACCGAGAACTGGGCCGACTCCTGGACAAGCTGGATCCTGAGGCCCAAGCCCTGGCCACGGCAGCAGCAGCCGATATGCGAGAGCATCTGGAGGCGATGGCCGAAACCTCTCGGCTCAAAACCCGAGGCAAATCGCAGTTACGGCAGGAGTTTGAACAGGTGCTGATCGACCTAGAACGCTTTGAGCGCAATTGGGTGGGATCTTTTCCCTACGATGTGCCAGCTGAGTATGCTGATCGACCTCAACTGCTGGGCCGAGCGGAGGTAGAACTCGAAACCACCCAGGGCACCATGATCCTGACCCTGGATGGCTACAGTGCGCCGGTGACGGCTGGCAATTTTGCCGATCTGGTGCAAAAGGGGTTTTATGACGATATCGGGCTGGATCGGGTGGAGGATTTTTATTTGATCCAAGCGGGGGATCCTCCTGGGCAGGCGGATGGCTATGTGGATCCTAAGCAGGGAACCATTCGGCGGATCCCGATGGAGATTCGCGTCCTGGGGCAACAACAACCCTATTACGGCGATACCCTGGCCAACTTGGGCTATTGGGAGGCCGATCCGGTCTTGCCTTTTTCTGCGCCGGGGGCGGTGGCGATGGCTCCCTATCCCGAGGATCCCAATAGTGCCTCTTCTCAATTTTTTATTTTTATTGCTGAGCCGGATCTGACCCCCGCCGGACTCAATTTGATGGATGGCCGCTATGCCGTCTTTGGCTATGTGACTGAGGGGCTGGAGGTGATGTACAAACTCAAGCCAGATGACCGGATCCTGCGGGCACGCTTGCTGACCGGTGCTGACAAACTCAAGGCCTAGTTATGAAAGGGGATCCTGTGACTCGATCGCCCGTTTCGACTCTAGGCTTTTCGACTCTGGGCTTTTCAGCGCTGGGCCTGGATGTAGGCAATCGCCGCATCGGGGTAGCGGGCTGTGATGGACTGGGATTGTTGGCCACCGGGCTGGGGGTGATCCACCGCCGCCACATCGCCGCCGATATTGCTGAACTGGAGCAGTGGATCCAATGGCGACAACCGGAGATTTTGATCGTAGGGATCCCGCTCTTGGCCGACGGGACTGCCGGATCCCAAGCCCGCAAAGTCAAGACCTTGATGCGGCGGGTCAAACGCCAGGTCAAACTGCCTGTGGTCTATGTCAACGAACGCCTCAGCACCGTCCAAGCCAGTTGGGATCTGCACGCCAATGGCATCAATACCAAGGGCCAAAAAGCCCTGATCGACCAGCAGGCCGCCGCCGTTATCTTGCAAACGTGGCTAGATGAACGCCGCTCCCAACCCCCTGCTCCGGATCCAGAGATGGAATCGTCAGGGCATGACAACTCATAGTCATTATGAGTATGATTAAGAGGTGATTTCAGTTGGAGCGACCTGACATGAGCATTCGAGCCATTCCTTTGCGGCAGATCCGGCGACCCCTACCTCGACAAACGGATCCGGTCAAGGTGCAAGCCCTGATGGAGTCGATCCAGTCGATTGGTCAGCAGGAACCCATTGATGTGCTGGAGGTTGAGGGCCAGTACTACGGCTTTTCGGGCTGTCATCGCTACGAAGCCTGCACCCGCCTCAATCAAGAAACGATCCTCTGTCGGATCCGCAAAGCTCCCAGAGCCGTCTTGGCCAAGCATTTAGCCTAGGGGCATCTAGCCCAGGGGTGGGGGGTAGTCTCTGGGGCAAGTCGTGACTTCTGGGTAGGATAAGGTAACTAGGATAAGGAAAAACATTCACTTTTGGCCGATATGCTCACCCTCGAACAACTGGCTGCCGAAGCCCAAACCTGCGCCCAACAGATGGGGATCCACCAGTACGACATCTACGGGGCCACCATTGATGAAACCAGCGTCCAAGTGGATCGGGGATCCCCCAAGCAGGTCAAGGCATCTAATCGATCGAGTGTGATCGTGCGGGTCTGGAATCAGGCTGGCACCGTAGGGGTGACCTCCACCACCGATGTGGATCCCAGCGGCTTGGCCCTAGCTCTTCAGACGGCTCACGAGGCCAGTGATTTTGGCGTTGTGGAGCATGTGCCGGGTTTTAGCCCCGAAGCCACGGATCCATTGCCAGAGCGAGGATCCATCTCTAGCAAAGCCCCTCAGGCACCCGCCTCAGCCTTACTAGACCGGCTGATGGAAGCGGAACAGCAACTGCTCAGTGCCCATCCTGCCATCAAAGGGGTGCCCTACAACGGTTTGGCCCAGCGGGATATTGATCGCTTTTATCTCAATAGCCAGGGATCCTTACGCCAAGAGGGGCACTCGATTACATCGCTTTATCTGTACAGCCGCACCGAGCAGGAGGGCCGCAAACCTCGCAGTGCCGGAGCGATGCGCCTCAGCCCCAGCCTCGTAACCCTCGATGTGGAGGGCTGTCTCCAAGAAGCGGCTGAAAAGACCATCAGCCACCTCGATTACGACCGGATCCCGACAGGTAAGTATACCGTTGTGTTTTCGCCGGAAGCGTTTTTGAGCTTGCTGGGGGCTTTTTCTAATCTATTCAATGCCCAGAGCATCCTAGATCGCCAGAGCCTGTCCAAAGCCGAAGACCTGGGATCCCAGTTGGCCAGTCCTCTGTTGTCGGTGGCTGATGATGCCTGCCATCCTGAGCACATTGGGGGGATTTCGTTTGATGGGGAGGGCACCCCCACGCGACGAGTGGACCTGCTCAAAGCTGGCATTTTGCAAACCTTCTTGCATAGCTCTGTCACCGCCAAACGGATGGGATCCCAAACCACCGGCCACGCTAATATCGGGGCCAAAGTGACCGTCAGCCCCCACTTTTTTCATGTTTTTTCGGCCCAAACATTTCCCCCCCAAACAGAGGATCCATCCCCTAACGCTGAGTTTGATCTCAAGACTGCCAAGGATGTGATTCTGATTGATGATCTGCACGCCTTGCATGCGGGGGTCAAGGCCACCCAAGGATCCTTCTCCTTGCCATTCGATGGCTGGCGGATCCAGTCAGGAGAGCGCACCAGTATTGAGTCTGCAACCGTAGCGGGGGATTTTCGAGAGGTGCTCAAGGCCATTATTTATGTGGATCCGGTGGCGGTGGTCACTCCGGGTGGGATTTGTCCTCACATTTGGGTAGAAGGGCTGTCCATAACGGGAGAGCAATGAGTTGGGGTTGGGATCCCATGTGTACGCCTCATGTTTTACAAAGCCTGGCCTGCCAATATCAATGTGAGAGACTTTAGAGCAAACAGCGCCCATTTTGCCATCAAAACTTTGGAGTTAGCCTGGAAAAAAGTAGAGCATGATGACATATCAAAAGCGGCGGCTTTCTCACGTGGCTTAGAAGCTGCTGTAGTTGCTGGGCGAAAATCACCTCTCCTGTTGTCCAAAGCTCAGACAGTCGCCAGATGGATCCGTACATGGAGCACGAGAAAAAAGAAGACGCTCAAAAAGGATAAGTTGTCGACTCATAAGGTAGAGGGGATAATCATAAACGAAGTAAATGTTGTTTTTTGATCAAAGTTTTGACACTGATGACAAATCTGTGGCCCACTATTGCCCAGCATATTGCCCAAGTAACTGGGGATCCTGGCATAGTTGGATCCTATCGCGGAGTGGGTGGAGGCAGTATCAATCAATGCTATCAACTCACCCTTTCGTCGGGGCAACTCTACTTTGTCAAGTGCAATCAAGCCAAGCGTCTGGAGATGTTTGAGGCGGAGCGGGCTGGGCTAGAAGCATTGGCGGCGGCGCAAGCCATTCGGATCCCGACGGCAATTTGTACTGGCATCGCCGATGAGACCGCTTATCTTGTGCTTGAGTACATTCCATTAGGTATTGAGCAACCCAAAACAGGCCAGCAGCTAGGAGAGCAACTGGCGGCGCTACATCGGATCCAAAAACCGCAGTATGGATGGGATCGACCCAACACGATTGGATCCACACCCCAACTCAATCCTTGGACTGACAATTGGGTCAGATTTTATCAGCAGCAGCGGCTAGATTATCAAATCCGGCTGGCCCGTCGACAGGGCTTTTCGGCAGGCTGGATCCGGATGGCAGAGCAGGTGATTGAGGAGTTGGGGGCTTTTTTCGAGAGCTACACCCCGGCGGCATCACTACTGCATGGGGATCTGTGGGCTGGCAACTGGGGTACAGACCAAAAGGGGGATCCAGTGTTGTTTGATCCGGCGGTGTACTACGGGGATCGAGAGACGGATCTGGCGATGACAGAGTTGTTTGGAGGCTTTCCTGAGGCTTTTTATCGCAGCTATCAGCAGAACTATCCCTTGGATCCGGGCTACAAAATGCGCAAACCCCTATACCAGCTCTATCACTTGCTCAATCATCTCAACTTGTTTGGAGGCAGCTATAGGGCTGGGGTTGAGGATGCCCTCAAAGCCTGTATAAGGCATCTGGGATCCTGACCTAGAGGATGTTTAAAAACTGAACAAATAACACGTGAATGAGAACAACTGGTGCCGCCGCCTGAACGTGGATGATGAGAGGCTAGCCCAGTTCTCTAAAATTTGATCTACTGATCTACGTGGCCCTGATGTGGCTTTGCCACGCTACCCGAACGGCTCACGCTCAGGCGATTGGCTTGCTAACTGTCTCTACCTTCGTATTTCTTTCCAAACATCCTCTTATCAGACAACCTCTCTAGCCTCTCTGTCATCCCTCAGAATATAACTATTAACCCTGTGGGTCGATGCGCATCAGCACCTGCCCAAACTCGACAGGCTGA
>CAZODP010000083.1:0-1921 GCA_964578595.1 uncultured bacterium | reverse complement strand
CTATTAACCCTGTGGGTCGATGCGCATCAGCACCTGCCCAAACTCGACAGGCTGACTGTTGTCCACCAAAATCTCAACCACCTTACCCGACTGCTCCGCCTCAATTTCATTCATCAGCTTCATGGCTTCAATGATGCAGAGAGGTTGACCTTTTTGGACAGGATCCCCCAGTTGCACAAATGCTTTTTCTCCCGGAGCCGCTGCACTGTAGAATGTGCCCACCATCGGAGAGACTACCTCAATCCAATGGGTTGAACGACTGGCGGGGGGGGGCGGTGACTCTGGCGGTGGAGTAACCGGCAGCGGTGCTGTAGCCACAGGATCCCTTGCCTCAACAGCAGCCACAGCAGAGGGGATGGATCCCTTGCGCAGGGTCAGTCGAAAGGATTCAGCCTCCAACGTCAGTTCAGAAACATTGCTAGCATCCACCGCCGCCAGCAGATCCCGGATCTCCTGCCAATTGAGATCAGGGGATGGATTTAATTTTTTCTCGCTCCCATTATCCAAGAAAGTGCCTCATCTGTTGAGTAAGGGCTATGGATCTCCAGATCACTCACGGCCCAGGTAGGAATCAGTGCGAGTATCAATTTTAATCTTTTCTCCCACTTTGATAAAAAGTGGCACCTGAATCTCGGCCCCTGTCTCTAACTTAGCGGGCTTTGTACCCCCTGTGGCCGTATCCCCCTTGACCCCCGGATCCGTCTCCACCACCTCCAGCACGATGGTGTTGGGGAGTTCCACTGCGATCACCTGATCATTCCAACGCAGCACAGCAGCGGTCATGCCCTCCTTGAGATACTTCACCTGATCCCCGATTTGATCCGCCAACAGAGGAGCCTGTTCATAGGTTTCCATATCCATAAAGATATAGCCGTCTGCTTCTTGGTAGACGTACTGCATGTCCACCTTTTCGATACTGGCGGAGGGCAAGCTCTCCCCAGCCCGGAAGGTGCGCTCTTGGGTGGCCCCCGTCTGCATATTTTTCAGCTTGGTTCGCACAAATGCGGATCCCTTACCAGGCTTGACATGCAGGAATTCCACCACTTTGTAGGGGGCACCATCGAGTTCAATGGAGGTGCCGGGTCGGAGATCGTTGCTGGAGATCATGGCAAGAGGCCAGTCGAAAAGAACTGACCATGATTGTACCGTGCAGCCTGAATCCAATCGGATCCGGTTTGGATCATTTGATCTGTGACCAGTCATTGAATCAGCGGGCAGCTAGAAACCATTGTCTTGAGCACCCCCGGATCAATAGGGGGCTTGCGACCGTAGACCGGTAAAACCTGTTGCCATTCAGGGCGAGATCCGCTCTCAAAAGCCTGTTGGGCCAACTGAGTCAAGGCCATAACCGGCGGATCCCCAGATGGATTAACCACCTCAACCACCTCTCGACCTGTAGACGCCACATGAGCTTTGATCAGAGCTTGCCAAACCTGATCTGACCCCATCTGATCAGCCACCAGCGAATCCAGGCGACCCTTATCATGATCATTATTTTGAACCTGTCGATAGATGCCGCCGTACCACTCCCCCCGCTGCGCATCTAACCGGATCACCACATCAGGTTCTGAGCCATGCTGCTTTTGCCTAAGGGTTTGCCAAGCCCATGCTGCTAGGGTTGAGATCCCATAGACGGGCAGATTTAGGTTACGCCCCAAACTGCGAGCCACCGTCACCCCCAGCCGACAGCCCGTGAAGCTACCTGGCCCCACCGCCACCGCAATCCCGGCAATGGATCCCCAGCCCCGTTCTGCCACAAACCCCTGCAAGCAGATGTGTAACTCAGCCGCCAATTTTCGATCTAATTCCCAGCATCTTTGAGCGGCCTGCCGATGTCTTGACCCCTCAACGGGTACCCAGGCCAGACCCAGAACAGGGGTAGCTGTGTGGATCCCTAGGATCCCAGTGGTATCAGGCATTA
>CAZODP010000082.1:9318-14317 GCA_964578595.1 uncultured bacterium | reverse complement strand
ACAACGGCGTGAATCACACCCATACAGGGATCCTCTGGGTACGGTCTTTACCCCAAGCGGTTAGGATCCGGCTCTGGCCTGAAAATTATACTGATAATAAGGTTTATCTCCCTTTCTATGCAGCCCACCAATCCCAATCAATTTACTGACAAAGCCTGGGCCGCCATCGTGGCCTCCCAAGATGTGGCCCGGCGCGTTAAGCAGCAGCAACTTGAGACTGAACACCTGCTGATCGCCCTGTTGGAACAAGAGAAGGGATTAGTGCCCACAATTCTGCAAAAAACCGGCGTCTCTCCCGACCCGTTGCGGCAGCGGGTGGACAGCTTTATTCAGACTCAGCCGCGGCTGGCCACGGTTGATCAGCTCTATCTGGGGCGAGGGCTAGAAACCACTCTGGATCGAGCGGAATTGGCTCGCAAAGAATTTGAGGATGACTATATTTCGGTTGAGCACCTGTTGATCGGGATCCTGGGGGACGAGCGCATCGGCAAACGGATCCTGGCCCCGATGGGGCTGACCCTAGATAAGGTCAAAGCGGCCATCACAGAGGTGCGTGGCAAGCAGAAGGTCACCGATAAAAATCCAGAGTCTCGCTACGAAGCCCTGGAACGCTATGGTCGGGATCTGACGGCTGCCGCCAAAGAAGGCAAGCTGGATCCGGTGATTGGCCGCGATGATGAGATCCGGCGTGTGATCCAGGTGCTGTCTCGCCGGACAAAAAATAACCCCGTCTTGATCGGGGAACCCGGCGTGGGCAAAACCGCCATTGTGGAGGGGTTGGCCCAACGGATCAATCGCGGAGATGTCCCCGAATCCCTTAAAGATCGGGTGGTGATCACACTGGATTTGGGATCCTTGATTGCAGGAGCCAAGTATCGGGGCGAATTTGAGGATCGGCTCAAAGCCGTACTCAAAGAAGTGACCGAGTCCGATGGCCGGATCGTGCTGTTTATTGATGAGCTGCATACAGTGGTGGGGGCGGGTGCCGGGGAAGGGGCCATGGATGCGGGCAACCTGCTCAAACCGATGTTGGCCCGGGGAGAGTTGCGCTGTATTGGGGCCACCACACTGGATGAATATCGCCAACACATCGAAAAAGATGCGGCTTTAGAGCGGCGTTTTCAGCAGGTCTTTGTGGATCAGCCCTCGGTGGAAGATACGATCTCGATTTTGCGCGGCCTCAAGGAACGCTACGAGCTGCATCACGGGGTCAAAATTGCTGACTCGGCCTTGGTGGCTGCGGCGGTGTTGTCCAATCGCTATATTTCAGAGCGGTTTTTGCCCGACAAAGCCATTGATTTAGTGGATGAATCTGCCGCCAAACTCAAAATGGAGATCACCTCCAAACCGGTAGAATTAGACGAAATTGATCGCCGCATCATGCAATTGCAAATGGAGCAGTTATCGCTAGAAAAAGAAGATGATGAAGCCTCTCGCGATCGGCTCGAAAAAATCGAACAGGATTTAGCCAACCTAACCGAACGACAACGGTCCCTCAATGCCCGCTGGACCCTCGAAAAAGAGGGTTTGGAACACCTGCAAGCTCTCAAAGCGGAGCGGGATGGGATCAAATTGCAAATTGAACAGGCCGAACAACGCTACGACCTCAACCGAGCGGCTGAACTCAAGTTTGGCAAATTGATGGAGGTGGAACGGCAGATTCAGGCTTTTGAGTCCAAGCTCTCTGCTCAACAAACCCAAGGGGATCCGATGCTGCGGGAGCAGGTGACTCAAGAAGATATTGCCGAAATTGTCTCTCGCTGGACTGGGATCCCGGTGACCAATCTGATGGAGGCCGAAAAGCAAAAGCTCTTGCGGCTCGAAGATCATCTCCACGAAAAAGTCATCGGCCAAGAGGAGGCGGTGGCGGCGGTGGCAGCGGCCATTCGGCGGGCACGGGCGGGGATGAAGGATCCCGGTCGTCCGATTGGATCCTTTTTGTTTATGGGGCCGACAGGGGTGGGCAAAACCGAGCTGGCGCGCGCCTTGGCGGAGTTTTTGTTTGACACCTCGGAGGCGATGATCCGCATCGATATGTCGGAGTATATGGAAAAGCATTCGGTGGCCCGTCTGATCGGCGCCCCTCCAGGGTATGTGGGCTATGAAGAGGGGGGGCAACTATCAGAAGCGGTGCGGCGGCGGCCCTACTCGGTGATCCTCTTTGATGAGGTGGAAAAAGCCCATCCCGATGTTTTTAATATCCTGTTGCAGGTGCTCGATGATGGCCGAATTACCGATTCCCATGGGCGGACGGTGGACTTCAAAAATAGCATCATCATCATGACCAGCAATATCGGCAGCGATGTGATTTTAGAAGTGGGGGGAGATGACAGTCGTTATGACGAAATGCGGCAGGCGGTATTGGCGCTCTTGCGAACCAGTTTCCGACCGGAATTTCTCAACCGAGTGGATGAGTTGATTATTTTTCATGCCCTGACCAAGTCTCAGATTCGCGAAATTGTCAGTCTGCAAATGCACCGCGTGGAAAAACTGTTATCCGATCAAAAGATCAATATCTACCTCAGTGAGGAGGCCAAAGACTACATGGCAGAGGTGGGCTATGATCCGGTTTTTGGGGCGCGTCCTCTCAAGCGGGTGATTCAGCGGGAGATCGAAAATCCCATCGCTACCCGTCTGTTGGAGGGATCCTTTAGTCCTGGCGATGACATTTTGGTCAGCGTAGAACATGAGCGACTGGCCTTCCACAGCCGCCGTAGCGATCACAGTCAAGCTAGCCAAACTGCTCTGCCCCCGATTGACAACAGCGGCGACCTGTCGAATCCCTCTGCCGGGATCCCCCTGTCATGATTGGATGTAAAGGCTGATTGGATATAAAGGCTGATTGGATATAAAGACTGACAGTAAACCTTAAGTAAACAGAAGTAAAAGTTGGAATCTATCATGAACACCACCACTCAGGATCCTCAAACCACAACCCTTGCCCTCACCTGGCTCGATGCCAATAGTTGGCTGATTGAAATGGCGGGACTCAAAATGCTGCTGGATCCGTGGCTGGTGGGATCCCTGGTTTTTGGGGGCCAAGAGTGGTTCTTTCGGGGGGAACGGCAACAGGATCGGGCCATTCCGGCAGGGGTGGAGCTAATTTTGCTGTCTCAGGGATTACCGGATCATGCCCATCGCCGCACCCTCAAACAATTGCCCAAATCCTGGCCGGTGGTGGCATCCCCCAGTGCTGCATCTGTGGCGCGGGAGTTGGGGTTTGAACTTGTCATTCCTCTGTCCCACGGCGAGATCCATCCGGTGGGGGAATCCCTAACCATTACGGCATTGCCGGGGGCACCCCTGGGGCCGCTGGTGCAGGAAAATGCCTATCTACTCAAGGATCTACAGACCGGGCAGTCCCTCTACTACGAGCCACATGGCTATCACGATGGCAGCCTCCAGCAGCGGGATCCGGTGGATGTGGTGATCGCCCCGATGGTGAATCTATCAATTGTGGGGGTGGCCCCGATTTTGCAGGGCTATGACACGGCGGCTCAATTGGCCCATTGGCTCCGACCTCAGGTGATGTTGCCCACCGCGGGGGCCGGATCCGTTCGCTACTCAGGATGGCTTGTGAATCTGCTTCAAACCCAAGGGGGGCCTGAGGCGGTTCGGATGCAGCTCCAACAGCAAGGGATCCCGACACAAGTCTTGGATCCGGTGCCTGGAGAACGGCTGCTACCGTTGGGGATCTCGCAAGAGACTTAACCCACCAAGAGCGTTAAGAATGCTTTAAGAATAGCTAGACCATTCAGGCAAGACCAGCATGCCATCCCCAAACGAATAAAATCGATAGTTCTTTTGGATCGCTTCTGCGTAAAGACTCAAGAGCCGTTCTCGCCCGGTCAGGGCACTGATCATCATCATCAAGCTGGAGCGAGGCAGATGAAAATTGGTGATCAGGCCATCGATCACCCGCCACTCATAGCCGGGGTAGATAAATAAAGTGCTGTACCCTTGCCAGGGCTTTAGGATCGGGTCGGCTCTATTTGGGCTGGAATCGGAGCTGGGTTTAGGGTCTGGATCCGCCTGAGCCGCCGTTTCGAGAGCACGGGCGACAGTGGTGCCGACTCCGATCACGCGCCCTCCTCGCTGGCGGGTTTGATGGATCCGATCCACCGTTGCGGCAGGGACTTGCAGCCATTCTCGATGCAGATGATGGGCCAAAATCTCCTCAGTCTCCACCGGGCGAAAGGTGCCCAATCCCACCCGCAAGGTCACAAATGCCGTCTGGATCCCCTGCCCATCGAGGGCCTGCATCAGCTCTGGGGTGAAATGGAGTCCGGCAGTGGGGGCCGCGACAGATCCAGGGGTCTTGGCCCAGAGGGTTTGGTAGTCGCTCGCTTGGCTATCCCGGCTGGTGATATAGGGGGGCAAAGGCATCTCCCCCACCTGTTCTAGCAGGGTTTCAAATGGCACATCTTCTGGCCAACCAAAAGCCAGGATCCGACCGCCTGTACTGGCATCTGTCGCCACCACCTCTGCCCTCAGTCCGTGGCCAAAGTGGAGCTGATCCCCCACCCGGATCCGCCGCCCCGGCTTGACCAAACACAGCCAAACGGATCCCAGTTGAGCCGGATCCTGATCCTGCGTTTGAGGTTCTAGCAGTAAAACCTCGATCTGTGCCCCTGTGGATTTGTGGCCATACAGCCGGGCTGGAATCACACGAGTGTCATTGAGTACCAGCAGATCTCCAGACTTGAGCCAACGGGGCAGCTCACAAAAGGTGCTGTGATGGTGAGATTGAGGCTGTACCACCAGCAGACGAGCCTGATCTCTGGGGTGAACTGGGGTTTGAGCGATCTGATCTGGGGGCAAAAGATAGTCATAACTGGCGGTGAGTAAATCCGCAGCCGATGCAGGCACTGACCTCACCAATGACCTAGCCAAGGCAAAGCATCCCCCCCGTCAGCACAGATCCTAGCTCCAGCCAACGCAGCCCCAGACCTACCAAACCGATAGGGGCCAAACCGATAGGGGCCAAACCGATAGGGGC
>CAZODP010000082.1:5561-9218 GCA_964578595.1 uncultured bacterium | reverse complement strand
CCAAACCGATAGGGGCCAAACCGATAGGGGCCAAACCGATAGGGGCAGGCTCAAAGGATCCGCGATAGTCGATCAGTTGCACCAAGATCAGATAACCCACACTGATGGCAATGGCCAGGATCCCCGTGACCACCGCGACCCACTTGGGGCGATCTAGTTTTTTCTCATCTGGTTTTGGATCATCTAATTTTGAATCCATGGGTTTTACAGGAGTGGCCACCGTTCAAAGAGCAATCTAAAACAAAAAGTACCCAGCCATAAAGTCAGCCCATTCTTACTCATCATCCCCAATGATTTCAGGTTCCGTGAGTTCATCGGACATCTCAATCACCGCCCGCCGGATCGGCTTCATCCAGCCTTCTTCCATATCATCCATCTCTTCAGACCGCCGCCGCTTAGCCCGATTGGCCACCTGCACGGTGATGCGGTAGCGATTGTTGGAGGCGGTGATCAAAGATTCGGCCCGTTGCGCTAATTCTTTATGATCAATTGCCAAAAACTTAGTTCGGTGGGGTGTCATAGGGTTCTTCAGGATCCAATCAAGAGTTGAGCGTTCAAGATTTCGGGGCCAGGTCTATCAATTTAGCACAGCCCAACTGGGATCCCGCTGCCAGACTGTGCGGATCCTGAGGCCGGATCCAGTCTATGGAAACTGCTGCCACAACAAGGGTTGCAATGGCTATGATCTCAGCCAGAATCCCAGAGTTGGTTGCCGATGTCCCAGTCTTTGTCAGGTTCATTTTCAGAGGTTGATCCAGAGCAGCGCATCCCAGAGTTGCAGCAACTCCTGAGACAGGCCAATATCGCCTACTATGTCAACGACGATCCAATCCTGCCGGATCCCGTCTATGACCAGCTCTATCGAGAATTGCAGACGTTGGAGGCCCGTTACCCGGAGCTGATCCAAGCGGATAGCCCTACCCAGCGAATTGGGGCCGAGCCTGCCACTGCGTTTGCCACCGTTCAGCACCGGATCCCCCTCTACAGCCTCGAAAATGCCTTTGATTTTGAGGAGCTGCAAGCCTGGGAGGAGCGGTTGCGACGGGTGCTGGGGATCCCGACCGACTCCAGTCACCCCCTGACCTATGTCTGCGAACTCAAAATCGATGGATCCGCCCTGGCACTCACCTATGAAGAGGGTCTGCTGACGCGGGGGGCCACCCGGGGCGACGGCCAAGCTGGTGAAGATATCACCCCCAATGTGCGGACTATCCGCTCGATTCCTCTGCGCTTAGCTATCGCGGATCCGCCGCCGGTATTAGAGGTGCGGGGGGAGGCTTTTTTGAGCTGGGAGATGTTTGCCCGCATCAACCAGGAGCGACAAGACCAAGGGGATCCTCTTTTTGCCAATCCTCGCAATTGTGCGGCGGGAACCCTGCGGCAATTGGATAGCCGGATTGTGGCGGCGCGGCGACTGTCGTTTTTTGCCTATGGACTGCACTGGCCGCAGGGCTGGCCCAACGGAAATGAGCCTTCCACCCAAGCGGATCTGCTAAAAATCCTGCAAAGCCTGGGGTTTGGGGTCAATCCCCACTGGCAGCTCTGTCAAAACTTGGAACAAGTCCAGAGCTTTTACGATCAGTGGCGACCGGATTGCAGCCTTGACCAGAGCTTTGGCCACAACTCAGGATCCCGACTTCCCTATGCCACAGACGGGGTGGTGGTCAAGGTCAACGCCATCAAGCTCCAGGCTGAAGCAGGTTTTACCCAAAAGTTTCCCCGCTGGGCCATCGCCCTCAAGTACCCCGCCCAAGAGGTGCCCACCCGGATCCGCACCATTGTCGCCAGTGTGGGTCGCACCGGAGCTGTCACCCCTGTTGCAGAGCTGGATCCAGTCTCATTGGCGGGCACCACCGTCAGCCGGGCTTCGTTGCACAATGCCGACCGGCTGCGGGAGTTAGATGTTCATATCGGCGACACCGCCATCGTTCGCAAAGCCGGAGAGATCATCCCCGAAATCGTCGGGATCCTGCCCCCATTGCGCCCAGCCGATGCTGTGGCCTATCATTTGCCCAGCCATTGTCCCGAATGCAATACGCCCCTGGTGCGCCCAGCCGACGAAGCGGTAACCCGTTGTCCCAATCTGGCTTGCCCGGCCCGGATCCGAGGTCAACTGCAACACTGGGCCAGCCGCAATGCCCTCGATATCGAAGGACTGGGAGAAAAATTGATCGCCCAGCTTGTGCAGACCCTGGGGATCCAATCGGTGGCGGATCTCTATCGCCTCACCGTCGAGCAAGTGGCTCAATTGGATCGGATGGGATCCAAATCCAGCCAAAACCTGATCGAGGCGATCCAACGCTCCAAAACTCAACCCTGGCACCGGGTGCTCTATGGACTGGGGATCCCCCATGTGGGATCTGTCAATGCCAAAACCCTGGCCGAGCACTTTCCATCCGCCCAGTCTCTGCAATCGGCCACCCCCGACCAAATTGCCGCCATCTATGGCCTTGGATCCGAAATCGCCGCCGCCGTGACCCAGTGGATCCGCCAGCCCAGCCACCAAGCCCTACTCCAAAACCTAGCGACCGCCGGGATCCAACTGGCCCATCACAGCCTTTCCTCCTCCGGCCCCAAACCCCTGCTCGGCCAGACCTTTGTGTTGACAGGCACCCTGCCTACCCTCAGCCGCAGCGAGGCCAAAGCCTGGATCGAAGCCAGAGGGGGCAAAGTCACCGCCAGCGTCAGCAGCAAAACCAGCTATGTGGTGGCCGGAGCAGATCCCGGATCCAAGCTGGATCGTGCCCAGAGCTTAGGGATCCCTGTGCTGGATCAAGATCAGCTCCTGGCCCTGGATCCGGGTGAGTTCTTGTAACAAATCCTCACAATTCCTTTAGAACTCCTGGGAAACGTTACACAGTTCATAAAAAGCTATCGCACAAATAAATAATTTTAATTTTTAATTATCAACGATTAGAGATACCATCTTAATAGGAATGATTCAGCGCAGATTAGTCTTGTGATTTAAATCTTTTGTGATGTGCAGGCTAAAACCTTAAGAGCAGTCAGTCTCTGAGTCCTCTTGATCATTAGGATCCTGATGGATCAATAGCTCTTAGCACCCAGAAAGCTAGGGATTATTGCTTAGCTCACAATTCTTAGCTCATACGGCCCCCAAGCCTCACTTAAAATTCATCACAATTTGCGTAGCATTCCATTTGATCCCTATTGGATCATGAGTCTCAAATCGTCAAAGTCTCAGATCATCAGTCCTAGACCATCAATCTCAGAAAAGTGGAGGGCGACAATGCCTATTGCTGTTGGAATGATCGAAACTAAAGGATTCCCCGCTGTGGTGGAAGCCGCTGACGCGATGGTGAAAGCCGCCCGTGTCACCTTGGTGGGCTACGAAAAAATCGGCAGTGGCCGGGTCACCGTGATCGTGCGGGGAGATGTGTCAGAAGTCCAAGCCTCTGTCTCCGCCGGGATTGAGAGTGCCAAGCGGGTCAATGGAGGTGAGGTGCTCTCCACCCACATCATCGCCCGTCCCCACGAAAACCTAGAGTTTGTCTTGCCGATCCGCTATACCGAGGCTGTGGAGCAATTCAGGTCCTAAAGATAATCTCAGGGACACCCTCAAAAACAAGTGGAAAGAGCCAGAGTTAGATCTCTATTCTGTCCATCTGCTTCAGGGTTGGCAGCATTGATTGTTATTTC
>CAZODP010000082.1:2532-5461 GCA_964578595.1 uncultured bacterium | reverse complement strand
GATCCAGACTAAGTGGATCCAAGACAAGCCAAATCCATACTCTTCCGTTCACACCCACTCGCAGTTCGATGTCTTCTAGGAGCTTGCTATGCCCTCCAAAATTGCTGCCCCCCCGACCCCCTGGTCGAGAGAGCTAGCGGAGCCTTATGTCCATGAGACCGCCTATATCCACAAAGGGGCCAACCTGATTGGGGATATCTATGTGTCTGGGGATGTGCTGATTGCTCCTGGCACTTCGATTCGGGCCGATGAGGGCACCCCTTTTTGGATCGGGGAGGGATCCAATATCCAGGATGGGGTGGTGATCCATGGGCTTGAGGAGGGGCGCGTTGTTGGGGATGACGGCCAGCAGTACTCCGTCTGGGTGGGATCGGATACCTCAATCACTCACATGAGCCTGATTCATGGGCCGGCTTATGTGGGCAACAATTGTTTTATTGGTTTTCGCTCAACAGTGTTCAACTCCCGGGTGGGGCATGGCTGTATCGTAATGATGCACTGCTTGATCCAAGGGGTCGAGATTCCACCGGGGAAATACATTCCCTCCGGCAGCATCATCACCAATCAACAACAGGCGGATCGGCTACCGGATGTGATGGCCAGTGATGCCAAGTTTGCGGCCCATGTGATCCATGTCAACGATGCCCTCAGGGAGGGATACCACTGCGCCCAAAATATCGTCTGTGTCGCCCCGATCCGCAAAGAGTCCACCCTGGGAAGCGATTCTAGCCCACCTGCTGAGTTGAGGAAATCTGTTTTGAATACATCTGGTCATGGCACCAATGGTCACAGTCCGCCCCTGACAACCGGATCCTTGAGTCCGCAGCTTTTGGAGCAGATTCGCTCGTTGCTGGAGCAGGGCTACAAAATTGGCACTGAATACGCTGATGAACGGCATTTTCGCACCAGCTCTTGGCGCAGTGGCACCCCGATTGGCAGCGCTCAGGTGCCGGATGTGATCCGCGCCCTCCACCAGGAGATGATCCAGCATCCCAAAGAGTATGTGCGGGTGCTGGGGATCGATCCCAAGGCCAAAAAACGGATCCTGGAAGCGGTGATTCACCACCCCGATGAGGCGATCCCAGATCTGTCTGGCCCAGATCTAGATCTGTCTGGCCCGGATCTGTCTGGTGGAATCGGATCCCACCCTTCATCTGCTAAATCCAGCCCCTCTAGGATGACCGGCGGCTCAGCTAGCGCAGGATCCCTCCAGGCCACAGTCCAGGGTTTGTTGGCTCAGGGGTACAAAGTGGGTCTTGAGGTAGCGAATGCCCGCCGCTTCCGCACTAGCTCTTGGAGCAGTGTTGCGATGGGGGAGGGTCAATCGGCCCAGCAGGTGATGCAGGTGATTCAGCAGGTGGCAGCAGAGCATCCAGACCATTATCTGCGCCTCTTAGGGATCGATCCCAAAGCCAAAAAACGGGTGGCTGAAGAGATTATCAAGGCTCCGGGCGGCCAAATTTTCACCTCCAGTGGTGCCGCAGCAGCTCCGGTTAGATCTATTAAATCCAGTGGATCCAGTCCTCAAGCCTACGCTCCCAGTGGATCCTCACTCTCCCAACTCAGTGGGAATCTTCAGAGCCAAGTTCAGGGGATCCTCAATCAGGGCTACAAAGTGGGCCTAGAGATAGCTGACGCCCGCCGCTTCCGCACCAGCTCTTGGACCAGCGTATCGATGGGGGATCCGGGTTCAGCCCATCAAGCGGTGCAGATCATTCAACAGGTGGCGGCAGAGCACCCCAAGCACTACGTTCGTTTGCTGGGGATCGATCCGCAGGCCAAGCGCCGGGTGCTAGAAGAGATTATCCAGACCCCGAATGGATCCGGGCCTTCTCCTCAGCCCAACTCACCTGGGATGGCTTCTCCTCTCCCACAGCACAGCACCAACCCTAGCCCCAGTGGCATGGCTGCTCTCGCGGCTGATGTGCAAGCGCAGGTGCGATCACTGCTGCAACAGGGCTACAAAATTGGCACCGAACACGTGGATGCCCGCCGCTACAAAACCGGATCCTGGAAAAGCTGTAGCCCCATCAATACCACCCGTGAACCAGAGGTGATGCAGGCCCTTGTCGCCTGTCTGGCCGACCACAAAGGCGAGTATGTGCGCCTGTTGGGGATCGATCCCAAGCTCAAAAAGCGGGTGCTCGAACAGGTGATCCAGTCCCCCAAAGACTGATCTCTGCATCGTGATGGATCGGTTTCCTTTCATCGGTTCAATCTCAACTGTCCCCGTTGCCCCGGCCTATCCATGCGCACTCCACCCCTGCACCATCTACCCCCGTTAGAGGCTATGGTCTCTGAGCAGGTGCTGCAGGCGGGCGGACACATTGACGGCGAAGTTCAGGTGGATCCCACCGCTCAGATCGCTCCAGGTGTTCTACTCCAGGCGGATCCGGGCTGTCAGATTCGGATTGGGGCCGGGGCCTGTATTGGTATGGGATCGATTCTTCATGCCCATGGCGGATCCCTGGTGATTGGTCACGGGGCAACATTGGGGGTGGGGGTGCTGGTGGTGGGATCCGGCACGGTTGGGGCTGGAGTTTGTGTGGGATCCTACTCCACCATTTTTGATAGCTATCTGGCCCCCAATCTAATCATTCCGCCGGGATCTTTGGTGGGGGATCAAAGCCGAGAGGCGATCCAAGCTGGGGATCAAGGCGATCCCAAAGACCCACCTACGGATCCTGCAGCTCAGACCAACCCAGCAGATCCCAGTGGAGCACCCATTCCCCATCGCTTTCCCACCACCCCTACCGATAACGTTCAGCGATCATTGAGTGCGTGGCATCAAGCCCAAGCCCAGTCAACCCCGCTTACAGAGTCACCAGTCCCCAAGGCCCCCAAACCCAATGGGATCCCAGGTCAGGCGGATCTCGATCGATTGCTGAATCGGATTGCGCCCCATCGTTTGGGAACTGAATCCAATTAG
>CAZODP010000082.1:0-2432 GCA_964578595.1 uncultured bacterium | reverse complement strand
AACCCATGATTCTCAGGAGACTAAGTTAAGTGGGTTAGCCTGCTGCCGAAAAGCCAGTGGCCGCATACTCATCCACCGTCATCAATCGCCAATCTGTCCCCTCGGTCAGTTGCAGCACCATCTGATGATAGGCCAGCAAACTGGGGCGATGCCCAACACTGATATAACTGACATCGAGATCCCGCAGTTGCATATAAAGGAGCCGTTCATTGGCCACATCCAGCGCACTGGTGGCCTCATCCAAAATCACATAGGGCGCTTGATTGGTCAGGATCCGAGCGAAGGCCAGTCGCTGCTGTTCCCCGAGTGACAGAACATTGGGCCAGTCCTGAATTACCCCAAAGCCCCCCATCCGCTCAGCCAAAGATCCCAAGTTGACCTGTGTCAGTACCCGCTGCAGATCCTCGTCTTGCAGATCCGTCCGGTTGCCGGGATAGACCAACTGATCCCGCAAGGATCCCAGCAACATATACGGCTTTTGGGGCAAAAACAACATCTGGTCACTGGCGGGACGGCTGATGGTGCCTTTGCCATTGGTCCACAGCCCCGCAATCGCCCGTAAGAGCGAACTCTTGCCACAGCCACTGGATCCGACAATCAGCAGATGATGGCCTGTCTCCAATTCAAGGCTCAGATCCGCCACCAAGGTTTGCTCTGAATTAGGGGTCATCAAAGTAACATTTCTCAGGGCGATCCGAGCAGCTTCCAGGGATTCAATTTGATGTCTCTGCTGTTCTCCATAGCGCAAAGCAGGATCCTCCAATACCTCATTAAAAGCGCCCAGACGATTGATCCCTGCCGCAAAACTGGAGATACTCTGAATCTGATTGGTAACGATAGACAACGCCCCCAAAACCTGAGAAAAGGCAATTGTCGCCTGGGCAATTGTCCCAAAATCCGTCTGATCTGCAAAGTAAAGTGGCGCAACAATCACATAAGGAACAATCCGGGTAAAATAGTTGTAGCCATACTGAAATAGATCAATCAGAGATTGCCAGATGATCAACATATCTTGATTTTGAATGGCCTGCCTAAGGCGATCCACCACCTGCTGAATTTCCTGCGACTCACCTCGGTAAAATGCAATTGATTCAGCGTTATCTCGAACGTGAACCATACTGTAGCGAAAGTTGGCCTCCAGCCGCAGTTGGTTGAAGTTAATACCAATCAGCCGCCGCCCCGCCAGGATGGTCACGATGGTTCCAAAAGCCGCATAAACCAAAAGCCCCAATGTCAAGGTCTTGGAGATCGAGTACAAAACCGCTGTAAATGAGATCAAGGTCAGGATCGAATCCAAAATATCCAACAAAAAAGTGAGGGTAACCCCCGTAAAGAAGCGAACATCTTCAGTGATCCGCTGATCGGGATTGTCAATCTCAGTGTTAGCGGCATTGGAATCTAGCTCGTAGTAAGCACGGTGATTAAAGTAGCGATCTAAAAACAGCCTGGTCATCCACTCACGCCAGAACAATCCCAACTTGAGCCGAGTGAAGCGATACAGCACCAAGATCGGGATCGCTGAAACGATAAGTCCTGCATAGATAAACAAAAATCGCCAAAAAGTGTCTTGGTCACGACCATTTAGAGCGGTATCGATAAAACGAAAGATATAGCTGATCGAAACATTGGCTCCGTTGACCACAAACGATAGAACCAATAGCAAAAACAACAAGCCCCACTGTCGCCATCGTCCCCGAAGCAGTGCCTGATTAGCCACAAACACAACAGAGCCAAAGGCAAAGACCCCCACCGCAAGGGGCAATAGAGGAGAGGCCGCAAAAGCACTGGCCTGATCCACCAATCCCCCCGCCACGCGCGTAAAAAAGCCCGGCAGTACCACTCGCCCCCCCAAGCTAAAGCCCAGGTAGAGAAAAAAGGTAGAGGTGATCACCAGAAGTAAAAGCACCACCAGTAATCCAAAGAATCGCCAGGGACTCTGCTCCGCCGGGATCCAGTAGGGCTGGGCATTGGTGATAAATCGCCGCCAGAGGGTGCGATCAAAGTTGAAGTGGGTGGGGGGAGTGATCTGAGGGGTATCGGACATAATCAAAAAGGTGTGCCAAAAAGGAACAGTGTCAATCAGCCACAGAGGCTTAGCTATAGAGGTAAAGATACCGTTAAAAAGCCTAACCGATAGCCATCTCCACTGGTGCCATCCCGGTAACACAACCGCCTCCACTCAGCTCATTGATCCCCACTTGCCAATTCACATGCCCAGATTCACACCAGAGATCCAACCCCACTGACACCCCCATCTCCAGTGATTGCTCAAAATCATGCTGAAATCGCGTCTTGCCACCTGGATCCTGACCTTAGGTGGCTATGTCCAACAGCGCTACCTTGATCTTTTTTATAAGACAGAGTGGTGGGCAGCCTACGAGCCAGAATTATGGGGCTTTTGGGCCTATGCTCTGCACCATTCCCATGGCTCA
>CAZODP010000081.1:5579-14522 GCA_964578595.1 uncultured bacterium | reverse complement strand
AGGTGGACATTAATTGCCTGATTGAGAAGGGCTTGCAATGCTTTTAAGGTAACGTCGTTGTGCTTTTCCGCTAACCTTTGAAGTCCCTGGTCAGAAAGGATCCTTCTTTAGTCCTGAATCTCAACAGCCAGCTCATCGAGATTCCAGAGGGTGCCGAGAATGGGCCGGGGATCCACCCCCTCGATCCGGTTGCGGACAGCCGTCAGGGTGAGGGGATTGAAGGTGCCAATCAGGGGCAGTTGCTCTTGAGCAATGATCTGAAAGCGGTCGTAGAGGGGTTTGCGCTGTTCAAGCTCAAGCTCGCGGGTGCCTGCCGCAAAAATCTGGTCAATCTCCCGTTCCCAGTCAGTGACCTCAGCCCCTTCGGCCTCGTTACCCGGCTGGGATCCCAGATTCCAGATATGAAGCCGACCTGTACTGCGCCAGATGTTGGCCCCATTATTGGGTTCGACCCCGCCTCCCCCAAAGCTCAAGATGATGGCCTCCCAGTTGCGGCTATTGAGTCGTTCCACCAGTGTGCTAAAAGCAATCGGATTGAAATCTACGGTGATGCCGATAGCCGCCAAATCCGCTTGGATCCGGGATCCTGTGGCTTCGCGCTCATTATTGCCAGCATTGGTCTGGAGCGTAAATCGCACCCGATTACCCGAACCATCCCGCAAAAAGCCATCGGATCCATAGACAAATCCTGCCTCCAAAAGCAGCTCCCGCGCCCGTTCCGGATCATAATCATAGCGGGGTGCCCCTTGCTCCGGGCTGAGGTGAAAGGGACTGGCGGGGGAGATGGTATAGCTCTGCACTTCGCCTAATCCCTGCAACACCCCATCCACCAATCCTTGCCGATCGAGGGCATGGGCAACCGCCTGTCGAAAGCGCAGATCCCGAAACCAAGCGGCTTTGATCGGATCCAAAAAGGGTTCACCTGTCTCAGGATCCCGGGCCACGGTTTGATTGAAGGTGATGAAGTTGGTGTTGAGGGTGGCCCCCAGTTCATAAATAGTGAATTGATCCCGTTCTTCTTCTTGCTTGAGCAGGCGAAAGTCGCTGCCCCGCACCGCGTAACTATCCAGTTCCCGGGAACGAAATTGCAAAAAAGCGGTATCTTGCGAGTCCACAATGCGGATCACCAGATTCGGGATCCGGGGAGCCTCTCGATCGGGATCCAGGTTCTTCCAGTAATGGGGATTGGCTCGATAGACCACCCGCTGATTGGGGGTGTACTCCGTCAGTTGGTAAGGGCCACTGCTGAGAATATCGCTGACAGGGGTTTGAATATCCCAGACCTGCAAAAAAGCCGGATTACCTTGGTCATCCACCGCATCGATGGTTGGTTCCAGACGATGGCGGGGCATAACGGGGGATCCAGCTTGAATTAAAAAAGGCGCAAATGGCTCCGGCAAGACAAACTCCACCCGGCGGGAGTCTAAAGCCCGCACGTGAGGTAGGGATCCGTCTTCTCCAATCCGCTGTACATCCCGACTTGAGGTGGGGATCGCCTCATTAAAAATGATCTTATTAAAAGTGAAGTCCACATCCGCTGCTGTCAACGGTTCCCCATCTGACCAGCGCAACCCCTCCCGCAGGGTAAAGATATAGGTCAGCCCGTCCTCAGACACCTCCCAGCCCTGGGCCAGTTCTGGCATCGGCAGCAATGTATCCGGATCCGTGGTGGTTAGCCCCGACAGCGTGTAGGCCAAAACATCGCGGGTGGCACTATCGGATGAAAGATAATAGTTAAAGCTGCTGGGATCCGAGATCTGACTCAAAACCAAGCGGTCGGTACGCACTGCCGCCACACTACAGCCACTGAGTCCAGCCAACAGCCCAAAGCATAAGCCACTCAACAGCAGGCCCCACCAACGACTTAGTATACGGATCCAACTCTGATTCAATGATTGAGCCTCTCAGGTTTAGCCCTGTCCCCCAGGGCGTGCTGCCATGAGGCCAAGGATTTGTTCAGTGTAAATCTTTGGCGGAAGTCTTTGGCAATCTAAAGATAGGCATCAGCAAGGCTTGAGTGGCGGATGGCCAAGTAAGCAATTATTCGGGGGCTAAATCGTGCGCTGGGTTACTGTCAAAAAACGCAGGAGCAACCACCCTGAGGAACAGGATCCCGATGATAAACTAACCCTGAGCTGGATCCAATCCCAATCCTGGAGTCAGCTAGTGCAAAGACCTGATCCTGAGACCTCATCCTAAAAGCTCGCCAGCAGAGAGGAACCAGCAATGGCAGAAATGATACCTGACAAAATGCCAAAGCGTGCATCCGCTGGAGAAAAGAGGCTGTTCGCTCTTTTGCAACATCTTCCGGATCCTTACATTGTTTATTATGAGTCCATTATCGAGGATCGATATCCTGATTTTGTGGTGATCTGTCCGGATCTAGGTCTGCTGATTATTGAGGTCAAAGGATGGCGTGTGGGTGACATCCTAGCTGTGGATCCTTCTACGGTATTGATTAAGGAATTTGGTAAAGAGATCCGTCATCCTCACCCGGTCAAGCAAGCTAAAGAGTATATGATCTCACTGATCAATCGCTGCCGCCAAGAAGACTGGGATCGCTATATTCTCCAGAAGGATAGCAACTCAAAAACACGATTTATATTTCCGTTTGGCCATTTTGTTTTATTTCCCTACATTAGTTCTCAACATTTCTCAAAAGAAGGGAAAGGGATCCTTTCCAGATCATTTTCGTCTAAAAGAGTGGTCTACAAAGAAAAGTTTGATGATTGGGATAAACACATTAGCGACCCTGATTCATTGATCGAAGAGCTGAAAAAATACTTCACTCCCTTTTGGTCAATCAAAACATTAACTCCACTTCGGCAGAAAATTGTTAGAGCAATCATTCACCCCGAAATTTTAATCCAAAAATCAACCCATATAGAACACCAAAGTCTATCTCAAGATGAGAATGACATTCAGCTCAAAGTGCTTGATCTAAAACAAGAGCAAAATGCGCGCAGTATTGGCAGTGGACACCGCATCATTTATGGGGTAGCCGGATCCGGTAAGACGATTTTGTTGATTGCCCGCGCTCGACTGCTTTACAAGGGGGATCCTGAAAACGAGATTTTGATCTTGTGCTACAACCTCACTTTGAGTAGCTATCTGCGGGCGGCTCTGTCAGATTGTCCCAATATCAACATCTTTCATTTTGATGGCTGGGCTAAGTCGAATGGAATCACCCGCAAGCATGGGCAGGACAGAGAAACAGATGCTCAATTGGGAGAACGACTGCTCAGCAATTTACATAATGGGACGGCTCCTGACTGTAGACGATATGATGTGGTGCTGATTGATGAATCACAGGATTTTGAACCGATTTGGTTTAAGTGTGTGCTAGAGGCGATGAAAGAACCTGAAGATGGCGATCTGGTCATTGTGGGAGATGGCAACCAAGGCTTGTATAGCCGACATCGGATCCGTTGGAGTGAGTTGGGTATTCATGCCAGAGGACGAACTATTTCCGCTAAGTTTGATCTTGATAAAAATTATCGAAATACCCGCCAGATTATTAGCCTTGCCAAAGTTTTTGTTGCTGAAGAGGCAGATAAAACTAACCTTGAAACTCATGTTGAAGAGGATACGATTCGCTCTCTGGTGGTGGATCCAGAAAAATGTGTCCGAACTGGCCCGCCTCCGGTGCTACTCCAGGCCCAAGACAAGAATGACGAATTGACTCAATGCACGCCCATTTTGAGATCATGGTTATCTGGCCATTGGTTTGGTGAGTCTATCGCGCCGCTCAAACCCAGTGATATCGCCATCTTTTATCCGCGATTGAGCAAGCGGATGGAAAGTACCTTCCGGATGTTTATTGATAGCCTCAATCAGTATGTTGCCCCCACCACTTGGCTTTCTGACAAATCTAATCCCCAGGCCCGGATCCAAATTGCGGATCCCACCATTAAGATTCAAACCATTCACTCGGCCAAGGGGTTGCAATACAAAGCGGTCTATGTGTTGTGGGCAGATGATCTACCCTCAGGATTTGAAGATACTGACGAACAGATGGAACGGCAACTGTTTTATGTGGCCATGACTAGGGCTGAAGACTACTTGATCGTGAGTCACTCTGGCCCATCAACCTTTATCGAAGCAATCAAACAAACCAATCTGGTGGTTCGTCATTAGCCTGTTTTGGTGGGTCCTGTGACAGTGGATCCTGTGACAGGGGACGAGAGCGGCCTAGCCCACCGATCCCATTGGCCGGGATCCACAGCGTCCAGGCTCACTCCGACTCAGGATCCCGAGGCTGGAAGCTGGGACGGTATCCTAGTAGTGGCGACAGGATCCAACCTGAGGCGTTTTTTGCCCCAGATCTGGATCCCCAACCGCCAGATGTCATATCAGGAGCCTTCATGCCGACGATGCTCGCGCCCGACCAGATCGACCGCCTCCAGGCCAATGCCCACGACCATCCCTTTGATGTTTTGGGGGTGCACGCCAGCCCGGAGAATCCGCAACAGTGGACGATCCGGGTGTTATTGCCACGGGCTGTATCGGTGGTGGCGGTGCTCGACGATGGCTCGGCTCATCCCCTAGAGCGGATCCAGGAGGACTTGTTTGGGGTTATGCTCCAGAGCAGCACTCGGCCCCACTATCGCCTCAAGGTGGATTGGGAATGGGGTGAAACCGAAACCCGCCGCGATGCCTACTGCTTTCGGCCCAGCTTTGTGGGTGAGGTCGATATCTACCTGTTTGGGGAAGGTAACCATCACCGCATCTACGACAAGCTCGGATCCCATGCTGTGGAGGTGAATGGCGTGCCGGGGGTTCACTTTGCCCTTTGGGCACCCAATGCCCGCAGCGTCAGTGTGTTGGGGGATTTTAGCCATTGGGATGGCCGTTATTACCCCATGCAACGAATTGAAGGGGGCCTCTGGATCCTATTTGTTCCAGATATCGGCGTTGGCACCCTCTACAAGTATGAGGTCAGAAACCAGGCGGGCCACCTCTACGAAAAATCGGATCCCTATGGCTTTCAGCAGGAGGTGCGGCCCAAAACCGGATCGATTGTGGCGGATATCGACAGCTACACCTGGCAGGACCAAGACTGGCTGGCCCAGCGCGCCCAAACGGATCCGTTGCAATCTCCCATCGCGGTCTATGAGGTTCACCTGGGATCCTGGATGCATGGCTCCACTGAGGAGATCCCGGTGGATGCTAAAGGCAACCCGCAACCTGGGGTGCCCTTTGCCCAAAAAGACAAGGCTCGGTTTCTCACCTACCGCGAGTTGGCCCACACCTTGGTGCCCTATGTCAAAAATCTTGGGTTTACCCATGTGGAGCTATTGCCCGTTGCCGAACATCCCTTTGATGGATCCTGGGGCTATCAGGTGATTGGGCACTATGCCGCCACCTCTCGCTATGGATCCCCTCAAGATTTGATGTATCTGATCGATCAATGCCACCAAAATGGTATCGGCGTGATCATGGATTGGGTACCGGGACACTTCCCCAAGGATGGCCACGGTCTGGCCTTCTTTGATGGCACCCACCTCTACGAATATGCGGATCCCCGCCGAGGTGAGCACAAAGAGTGGGGCACTTTGGTGTTTAATTACGGTCGCCATGAGGTGCGCAATTATTTGGTGGCCAATGCTCTGTTTTGGCTCGAAAAATATCATATCGATGGCATCCGAGTGGATGCGGTTGCCTCCATGCTCTACCTGGACTACAACCGAAAAGATTGGCTGCCCAACCCCTATGGTGGCCGGGAACATATCGAAGCCATTGACTTTTTTCGACAGCTCAATGCGCTGATTTTTCAGTACTATCCGGGCGCCCTCTCCATTGCCGAAGAATCCACCTCATGGCCGATGGTAACCTGGCCCACCCATCTGGGGGGATTGGGCTTCAATCTCAAGTGGAACATGGGCTGGATGCACGATATGTTGGATTATTTCCACATGGATCCGTGGTTTCGGCAATTTAACCACAACTTGATCACCTTTAGCTTGGTCTATGCCTTCAGCGAAAACTATATGTTGGCGTTTTCTCATGATGAAGTGGTGCATGGCAAAGGCCCGATGATCGACAAAATGCCGGGGGATCAGTGGGGCAAATTCGCCAGTTTGCGCGCCCTTTATGGCTATATGTATACCCATCCCGGCAAAAAAACGCTGTTTATGAGCATGGAGTTTGGCCAGACCCGCGAATGGACTATCTGGGATGATCTCAACTGGGATCTATTGCAATATGATCCCCACCGCAAGTTGCAAGACTATGTGGGATCCCTCAATCAATTGCTTAAATCTGAGCCTGCCCTCTACAGCCTCGATCACCAACCGGGCGGCTTCAAATGGATCGATTGCAACGACCAAAGTGGGGTGATCTCTTTTATTCGCTACAGCACCGAACCCGGCAATTATCTGGTGGTGGTCTGTAACTTTGCCCCCACCATTCGGGAGCACTATCGGATCGGGGTACCAGACAACACCTTTTATCGGGAAATCCTCAACAGCGATGCCATCGAGTACTGGGGCACCGGCGTCGGCAATTTAGGGGGCAAATGGAGTGAACAGTGGGCCTATCACCAGTTGCCCTACTCCATCGATCTGTGCATTCCACCGCTGTCGATATTGATTTTGAAGCCACAGCACCAGCCTACACAGGATCCCGGGGTCACCCTCCAGGCTGAAGTGATTGTGGGCTAGAGGGGGATGACGGATTCAGAGCTGGATCTCGTCCCTAGATCTCATGACCTAGATCTCATAACTGAGCTGTTTTCGCCAGGATCCGGGCCAAATAGCTCAGGACCCCCACCACCAGCCCAACACTGATCCCCAAGCCCAGCCAGAGTTGGTGAGCAATGGCCGCCGGTTGATCCAACATCACCCCACTCACCAGCGGCCCCAGCGCAAACCCCCCCGCCCAGCACAGAGAATTAATAGAAAAATACACCCCCCGCAGATCGAGGGGGGCCAGCTCCACCACCAAAGTGGAGGCCGCAGGGTTGTAGGCCACAATCGCCAGAGACAGCACCGATAGAGCGATGCCGGATCCCACCACCGCGCCCCAGTCCATCTGTCCGGATCCTGAGATCCCCGTCAGCCAGATCAGCCCAAACCCCAGCGCCCAGGCCCCACAGGCCACCAACAGTCCTTGGATCCGGGGCCAGCGATTCAGCAGCCGAGCCACCGGAATCTGAATCATGGCAATCAACAGTCCATGCCAGAAAAACAGCCGCCCAATCGTCTGCAATGGCAGCCCCATAAACTTGTCAAAGTAGAGGGGCAACCCGGCACTGAGTTGGGCAATGTAGGTGGTCAATAGCACATTGGCCAGGGCAAACACCATCAGGCTCTGATCCTGAAAAGCCACTCGCCAACCCTCCCAGCCTTGGCGTTTTAGGTCTACTGGATCCACCCGACTCTCCCGGATCAAGACCAGCACCAGCCCCAAAAACACCCCATACGAGCAGGCATCCAAGACAAATAAAGCTCGATAGGATCCGGTCAGCTCCACCCAAACACTGGCCATCACCACCCCCACACTCAGGCCCAGATTGTCCCCCAGCCGATTGAGGGCAAAGGCCTCATTGCGCTGTACCGGTGAAGTGAGATCCGCAACAATTGCCTCCACGGCTGGCCAGTACAGCCCCAGGCCGATCCCCGCCACCAGATTGCCCACAAAAAAAGACTCAAAGCCATTCGCCCCAGCCAATATCAAGGATCCTAACCCTGAAAACACCAGCGATAGCATCAGGGTCCGCTTGCGTCCCATCCTTCCATCCACAAGGGAGCCGCTGACGATCCGGCCTGCGATCCCAGTCAGAGACATCGCCCCCAGCCCCAGCCCCACCTGAGTGGCACTCAACCCCACCTGCTCCACAAAGAAGATCGGGGCATAAAACAGCGTAAATCCTGTGCCGGTTTGGGAAAACAGCCGTCCTCCCACCATCAGCCACACCTGTAGACTGAGAGCAGGCAACCAGGCCCCCACCCGGTTTGATAATGCTTTTGAGAGTGCTTGAGACAGCTTTGCGAATGCCACAGATTAACCTGCTCTGCAAATGATCAGCCCAGCCCTTAGATCAAAAAGATCAAGGCCCAGGATCCCAAATTGGATCTGAAGCTACAGCACAATGTTGGATCCCTGATGGCCCTGCTTTCTTGATGCCAACTCCATCTTTTCAAGCTCCCCAAACCCGTCAAAGCCGCTTTTGGAGATTCAATGCCCCGAGAGTTTTCGAGACAGCACCTCAACCGGGTCTTTGCCTCTAGGCTCTGGGATCCACCCTATTGGGTTTGACTACACCGATCGAGTTCCTGATATTGTAGGCCATAGGTTAGATCTCCCTTTGGTTCGCTGTGCTCTCTCCACGCCCTATGTCCCCAGCTACGGCGGATCCGATTCAATCCATGATCCAGGTTCAGGAGGCCATTGGGCAGCTTGAGGACCTGGTGTTGGATAGCCCTAGGCTGTTTTGGACACGGGTTCTGGTCAATGAAAATGACCTGCTCGATCAACTCGATGAGATCCGGCTCAATTTGCCTGCCGCTGTTGAGGAGGCTGAACGATTGTTGCAACAGCGGGATGAGATTGTGCAGGAGGCCAGCCGCTACGCCCGTGAGATCATCACCCAGGCCGAGCAGCGTGCCCAGCAGCTTTTGGATGAATCGGTGATCATTCGCCAAGCGGAGGCACGAGCCAGTCAGATTCTATATCGTGCTCAACAGGAACAGGAGTCGCTCCGCCAAAAGACCCGCCAAGAGGTGGCCCAGCTCCATCGAGATGCCGACATCTATGTGGATCGGGTGTTGCAAGATCTGGAGCAGCGCTTGCTGGACTCTTTGCAGGTGGTGCGGCAGGGGCGACAGCAGATCAAAAGCTAGTGGCCACGGATCCGGCGGATCAGCGGCTTTGCCCCAGATCGAGAGCCAGGCAGACTCATCTCTCGTCTTCCGACCGAGATCAACAGTTTGAACCTGAGTG
>CAZODP010000081.1:0-5479 GCA_964578595.1 uncultured bacterium | reverse complement strand
CCAGGCAGACTCATCTCTCGTCTTCCGACCGAGATCAACAGTTTGAACCTGAGTGGATCTGATCATTCAAGGCCAGCAGATTTTGATGAGGAGGTTCGCACCCTGACAGTCCCCCTGAGTGAGGGATCCTAGTCCGCCTACATCATGCCCATGCCGCCCATACCGGGCATGCCCATGCCACCGCCCATACCTCCCATGCCGCCCATACCCCCAGCAGGGGCAGCGGATTTGGGTTGGGGCTTCTCCACCACCAGTACCTCTGTGGTTAGATACATCCCGGCGATCGAAGCGGCATTTTGCAGGGCTGAGCGAACCACTTTAGCCGGATCCACAATGCCCGCAGCCACCATATCCACAAAGGTTTCTTGAATGGCATCAAAACCGATGGCCGGATCCCGCTCCTTCAGCCGTTCCAGGATGATGTCTCCCTCCAAACCTGCATTGGTGGCAATTTGATAGAGGGGAGCTTCCAGGGCTTTTTGGACGATCTTGGCCCCCAAGGCTTCGTCTCCACTCAGGGATCCGGCAATCTCAGCAATCGCTTTGGTCAAGTGCAATAGGGTAGCCCCGCCACCCGGAACAATTCCCTCCTCAACAGCAGCGCGGGTGGCATTGAGGGCATCTTCGATCCGGAGCTTGCGATCCTTGAGTTCGGTTTCGGTGGCCGCCCCCACTTTGATCACCGCCACACCGCCGCTCAGCTTGGCGATCCGCTCCTGCAATTTTTCTCGGTCGTAGTCAGAATCGGTGCTGTCCAGTTGTTTACGGATCTGGGCCACCCGCTTTTCCACTTGGGCTGCCGTCTCGCCTGTGGCCACAATGGTGGTCTTGTCCTTGGTCAGGGTAACTTTGCGGGCTTGGCCCAACATCTCCAGGGTGGCGGTGTCCAGCCGCAGACCGATCTCTTCGGCAATCATCTGGCCGCCGGTGAGGGTGGCGATGTCTTCTAGCATGGCTTTGCGACGATCCCCAAAACTGGGGGCCTTGACCGCGGCCACATTGAGCACGCCCCTCAAACGATTGATCACCAAGGTGGCTAGGGCTTCCCCTTCCACATCTTCTGCCAAAATCAGCAGAGGCCGACCTTCGCGGGCCACTTTTTCGAGGATGGGCACCAACTCTTGAATGTTGTTGACTTTGCCGCTGGTGATCAGCAGGTAGGGATTGTCAAATTCGGCGATCATGCGCTCCGTATCGGTGGCGAAGTAGGGGGAAATATAGCCCCGGTCAAATTGCATCCCCTCCACCAGCTCTAGTTCGGTGTCCATCGACTTGGATTCTTCGACAGTGATCACCCCTTCGCGGCCCACCGCATCCATGGCCGCCGCGATCATCTGGCCCACTTCGGGATCATTGCCCGCTGACACCGCTGCCACCTCAGCAATGGTTTTGCTGTCCTCGACGGGCTTGGCCAGCGCGGTAATTTTAGGTAGCAACTGAGCGACTGTTTTGTCAATGCCCCGTCGCAGGCTGACCGGGTTGATGCCGCTAGAGAGCAGTTTCAGCCCTTCTTTGACCATGGCTTGGGCCAAGATCGCCGCTGTGGTGGTGCCGTCGCCGGCCACATCGTTGGTTTTGGAGGTGACTTCCTTCAGCAGTTGGGCACCTGTGTTTTGGGACGGATCCGCCAGCTCGATCTCTTTAGCAATGGTGACCCCATCGTTGACAATCTGCGGGGATCCGAAGGATTTTTCCAGCAGCACGTTACGGCCTTTTGGCCCTATTGTGACCCGGACGGTATCGGCTAGAAGGTTCATACCGTCTGCTAAGGTCTGCCGCGCGTCGTCGCCGAAAGTGATGATCTTTGCCATAGGTCAAACAATGCCGTTGGGGTGTCAGTTAAGGTCAGATTATGAGGTCAGGCTAAAGCAGGTTGAGCAAAGTCAAACCCCTGCCTCCCGGATTTGGGGGCCAGATCTGAGGGCTAGGATCCCCCATCATTGACCTGGCACTCTCAAGACCTGAGTGCTAATCTATCGCACCGAGGCTGAGGCCACAAGGGGGGGCCACAAGAGAGCATGGGATCCTGATATCGCCCAGGATCCTTAGGATTGTCCCCCAATCAGGATTTGAGGGAAACGGTTTTGGGCCTCGGTGACGGGGCGATTGCGGCCCTCATTTTGCCAGTAGTTGATCACCTCAGTGGCCAGGTTGAGCAGCTCCACCCGCTCCGCCTCTGAGATCCAGGTACGGCTTTCCAGCTCGGATTTGAGTTGTTCCCAAGCATCATCGCGGGGCCAAAAGAAGTATTTGGTCAGGGGACTACGGTTTTTGCTCACCATTTGATCCACAGCGATAGCCAGATCTTTGTCCAGCCAGAGAGCCTTGAGGCCAAATCGAGAGGTGTTTTCAACCGTTGTTTCAGGAGTTGCAGAGATTTCAGCCATAGATCAGATATCAGTAAATCAGCCAGCTAACTATCTTAGCCTGTCAGCCTTGCGCTTTTTCGGCAGATTCGATTTCGGATCCTACGTTTTGGCTGGGGGAGTCCTTAACTGGGGGATTTAGGGTTGGGGACTGAGCCGGGGCATGACTAAAGAGACGGTAGTAGAGGGATTTCCAAAACTCCTGCCAGGGGATCAGCACATAGGTGTGGGGATAAAGGGTGACAATGATGGTGCGCCAGTCCCGCTTCGCCTGGGCAATCACCTGCCCCGCCACCCAGTCTGCCGACAGGATCCCGATCGGATTGAGATTGCTTTTGAATGGCCCCAGCACCACCTTGCGGACCAAGCAGGGGGCATCCAGCCGCCGCAGGGTGACCAGATCCCCCAGGGTACGTTTGGACAGCTCGTAGAGGGGGCTGACAGCAGGCATGATCTCGGCTTCTGAGGTGTTGACCCAGACTTCTTTGCAGGCGATGTCGCGGTTCGATCTGACAGTGCTCAAAAACAGTTCCAACAGCCGCCAGGCCGAAAAAGCATTGACTTCATAGGCCCGCTGGATGGCCTCAGGGCTACGCTCGCCGTGGGGATTGGTGCCATGGTTGATCACCAAGATATCCACCCGCTCCATCAGCTCTGCCAAAGCGTGTTCCTGCCCCACCTGCCAGCGAATGGTTTCCACCGCAATCGGCTGGCCATCGATCTCAAGCCTGACCGGATCCGGGCCAGAGGTGAGGGCCACAAGGCGGGATCCCTGTTGGTAAAAGCGTTTGAGCAGGGCACATCCCAAGGTACCGGAAGCTCCCGTCACTGCAACCGTTTTGCCCTTGAGAGAGAGGCTTGTGCCCATAATCCGATCGAATAGGGTGAACGTGCCGCAAAAGTAGGCGTTGGGATCATCAAAGTGATGTCGCCAATGATAGCTGCGGTTGACCCACCATTGGGATGGGGCGGCCTCAAATGGCCCCGGTCGATGGGTGAGGTCGCTATCAAGACCATAGCCCTGACTTCTGGATGCTCCCCCCACCAAAAAGCTGGTGGCATAGAGAAATCCCCATCCGGCCCAAAGACCATGCCCTGGATCCCACCAGGCTGCCAAGGCCCAGATCAGAGCGGTTGTCCCCATCATGGCCACCGATTCGGGCACATCATGGCGCAGTTGTGAACGGCGATAGAGAACCGGATCCACCACTGTCAGGTCTTTGCGAAACACCCGGTGATGCAGATAGTGATCCAAAAAGCGGGCTGGATAGCAATGGGCCAGCCAATGCAGTCCATCGCGGGTCAGCTCTGCCCCCAACCCAGAAACCAGGATCCAGGCCAGACCAAAGATCCAGTTGTTATCAACAAAAAGGCTCCTCAGGAGGGGTATACCAAAAGTAGGCCAATCAAACCAGGCCGAGAGCAACACCATCATCAAAGGGCACCGAATCCTAAAAACCGATCAGGTTCACAACAGTTCTTAACGATGACACTCTGAACTCTACCGTATGGGATGGATCCTTGGGGCAGATTTTCCCATTTCCCTCAATCGAGGGGGGATCCGGCAAGACTTCTGGGTATGTCAAAATTATCTCAGTTTTTCAATCTTCACATAAGGATTCAACGAGGGGTCTGAAACTTAATCTAAGGGTTCCAAGCGGTAGCAACTGAGCCAGCGATCTAGCTCCACCTCCTCTTCATCCAGCAATTGGGGATTGATCAGCCCCCGCTGAAAGGCCAGTCGAATCGCCCGTGCCCGCAAACTAAAGGTTGTTCCCCATTCATCACTTTCAATCTGGTCATTGCTGACCTCTAACTTGTCATAGAGGTTGCGCAAGCGATTGGTCACCCCACGTCGAGACAAAAAGCGCCGGGCTGCTATGGCCTGATCCGTCAGACCCAGCGCAATATCCATCAACACCTCATACTCAGCATCACTCAGCCCCGTGATCTTGTTTTGGGAGCGAGAATCAACCCCGCGCACCTCTCGATCGATCACGCACTGTTCATCGAGCACCACCGCCTGGATGGCACTGAGCAATTTTTCATCCGAACAATTTTTGAGCAGATAGCCATACACCGTCTGGGGCGGAACAATTTTATGCAACTCCCTCACATAAACCTCATCGGCAAAATGTGACCAAAAAATGATCCGCACATGCGGTCGATCAGCCCACACCCTCCGGGCCACATCGATTCCAGTCATCTCGGCCATGCGGATATCCAATAGCAAAAAATCCGGCTGATGCTGTGTCGACAAGTCCAATGCCTCGGATCCATTGGTGGCCACATAAACAGGGGAAAACTGCGGCAGTTTCTGCTCCAAAAGCCCCTGAATATAGTTGCGATAGAGGGGATCATCTTCAGCTAAAAGGGTGCTCACAGGCGGGTGGGGGATCATCAGTAACCCTATTGACAGGCAAAATGGACCCTAGCACAAGGCCCATAACCGAGATCTTGCACCAAAGAGACAAGTTGCTCGACATGCTCAGTGGAGCAAAGTAGTGAACCGGCCTCAGTCTTCAGGGACTTCACATAGTCCTTGATGAAGTATCCATCCCAATCGAGTGCATCAAGCTCAGACTTGAGATCTACATCAGGGGGGAATACGATAGTTCTGGGGGTAAACTCTGAAATCAACGGATACCCATTCGGTAAGTGATGGCAGGTGAGGTAGGTATCCGCGTCAGTCAAGGGAGTGGCACCAGCGGAGGACACTGTGTCACAAAAATCTGGTACTCCCCTTCGTTCATGATCCATCCACGATAAATAACAGTCTAAACAACAGTCTCACCCGGCTCGATAGGAGGGTAGATTCTCCGCTGGCCCACCTGAAGAGACTCGATTGATACGAGGGACATCGGGAATCCTACAGTGCGAAACGCGTCAATTTGATCGGGTCAATAACATCACTGGGAAATAGGAATCGCATACTCGGGATTGCTTGAACTGATGTCTTAACCCACCTGCCACAAGTAAACCGGGATCCCGATTAGCAATCTATCTCAAGGTCGAATGCAGTGACTTGTCATGGCGGGTGGCCCTCCTTACCTAAACCTATCAGGATCCTCAGTGACCAGTCCCCCAGGGATCCTTTGTTTCAATCACTCACA
>CAZODP010000080.1:10055-14742 GCA_964578595.1 uncultured bacterium | reverse complement strand
GCCCAAGACTCAAGCCCAAAACTCAACGGGTGAGATCACAGGAGACGCCATCAGACAAGACCCAGGAGTCAAGACCCAGGAGTAGTGACAAAGATGATCAAAAAGAGGGCCAAGCCAGGGGATCCTAGAGGTCATTAACCTTTTGCTAACCCTTCCATAACTTGAGATAGAAAGACATCGGGCTATGATCGGCCACGTCCTGATCTTCCTCACCTTCTACTGATCATGAAAAGAAAAACAGTTTTTAAGACCTTGGCGTTGGCTCTGACCAGCTTGAGCATGGCTTCAATGGCCCAAGCCCAGCGGCAGCAGGCGGGTGCCAGCGATGAACTCAATGTTCTTTGCACCCCTCAAGTGCAGTGGTGTGAAGGGATGAAAGCGGAGTTTGAGAGCGTCTATCCCGATATCACCGTCAACTTTGTCCGGCTGTCCAGTGGTGAGGCCCTGACCCGGCTGCGCAACGAGCGGGATCGGCCCCAGTTTGATATCTGGTGGGGTGGCCCGGTGGATTCGTTTATCGCTGCCAAGCAGGAGGGGCTGATCGAAGCCTATGATTCTCCCAATCTGGGAAATCTACTGGATCCCAATTTGATGAAGGATCCCGATAACTTCTGGGCTGGGGTCTATGTGGGATCCTTGGGCTTTGCCACCAACACCAACTTTTTGGAGGCCAACAATGTAGAGGCCCCCACCTCTTGGGATGATCTGCTCAAGCCTGAGTTTGAAGGGCAGTTGTTTATCGCCCACCCCTCTAGCTCTGGCACCTCCTACACCGCGCTCTGCACAGTGCTCCAGATGCGAGGGGAAGAGGCTGGCTGGGATTACATCCGTCAGTTCAATGACAATGTGCTGCAGTACACCCGCAGCGGATCCGCGCCCACCCGTTTTGTTGGAGCTGGGGAAGGGGCCGTGGGCATTGTCTTTTCCCATGACATCGTGGCCCAGATCGAGCAGGGGGCACCGCTGGTGTTGACCTTCCCGGAGGAGGGCACCGGCTACGAGATCGGCGGTATGGCCATCATCGCGGGTGCCCAAAATCCTGAGGCCGCCAAGCTCTGGTTTGACTGGGCTTTGGATCCGGCCACCCAGGAGTTGGGGCCTAAGTACGAAGCCTTCCAAGCTCCGACCGTTGAGGGGGCCGAAGCCTCTCGCCCTGAATTGCTGGAGGTGAATTTGATCGACTATGACTTTGATTACTGCGGTGAAAATAAGTCTGCTTTTGTGGACCAGTTCACCAATGAAGTGGCCAATGCCGAGCAGTTGAAAGAATAAAACTAACTGGTCAAGTCAAGTCCCTTTCTCATCGCTGACTGGCTCATCGCTGACTGGCTCATCGCTGACGGGGGTGGGAAAGGGATTTTAATGGAGTGACCTGTTGAGTGATTAGCAATGCCACCAGTCTTAGATCCGGCTCTTGATCCAACCCTTGACTCAACCCTGAGGCCAAAACAGTCTTTCCCTTTGCCCCCCAGGTGGCAGCAGATAGGGATGACCCTGTTCCGGGATCCCACCTTGGGCTTGGGCCTGTTGGGGGTAACATTATTTACCCTGATGTTTGTGGCCTATCCGTTGCTGCGGGTGTTGTGGCAGGCGTTTTTTGATCCGGTGTCTGAGCAATTTAGCCTTGAGTATTTTCGTCGCTATTTTGATCCGGTTTTTCGCAGCTATCAGTGGGGGGTGATCCGCAATACCTTGATCATGGGTCTGGCCTCGGCAACAGGGGGGACGGCCTTGGGATTTGTGTTTGCCTTTGGCTTGGTGCGGTGTCGGGTGCGGTTTGCCCGCATCTTTCATTTTTTGACCCTGTTGCCGACTATTTCTCCTCCCTTTGCGATTGCTTTGGCGGCGATTTTACTGTTTGGCCGTTCCGGACTGATTACGCGGGGGCTATTGGGGATTGAGTTTGGCCCCAATACCAATGATATTTACGGGTTGGATGGGCTGGTTTTTGTCCAAATGATTACGTTTTTTCCGGTGGCCTATCTGATCTTGCGCTCCCTTCTGGAACGGGTGGATCCGGCTCTCGAAGAAGCCTCGATGAATTTGGGGGGATCCCGCTGGCATGTCTTTCGCACAGTAACGTTGCCATTGTTGATCCCGGGGTTAGCGGGATCTTTTTTGTTGTTGTTTGTGGAATCGTTGGCGGATTTGGGCAATCCCCTGTTGTTAAGTGGCAACCGGCCTGTGTTGTCCACCGACATTTTTTTGGCCATCAATGGGCAATTTGATCAACATCGGGGCGCCGCTTTTTCGGTGGTGCTGTTGATCCCCACGTTTGTGGTGTTTTGGATCCAGCGTTACTGGGTCAGTCAACGGTCCTATATCAGTGTGACCGGCAAGCCCTCAGGTGGATCCGCCATGCCCCAGGATCCGATCCTGCGCTGGAGCATCATCACTGTGATGACCTTGGCGATGGGGTTGGTGTTGATGCTGTATGCCTCAATTTTGGTGGGATCCTTGACCCGGCTGTGGGGGATTGATTACACCCCTGTTTGGACGCATTTTGGGGTGGCCCTGACACGGGGACTGAATCCGATCTTGGCCACGACTTTTTTGGCAGCCATTGCCACCCCTCTGGCCACTGGCATTGGGATTGTGATCGCCTATCTGGTGGTGCGCAAGGCGTTTGTGGGCAAGCAAGCCCTGGATCTGGTCTCTAACTTGGGGGCCGCCGTACCGGGCACAATCTTGGGCATTGGCTACATCATTGCCTTTGTCAACCCGCCGATGCCGGTGGTGATCTTGGCCTTTGGGATCTTAGCTGCCTATGGGGTTTGGAGCGGCATCCCTACTCAACAGGCTCTGGGGGTTTTGCTATTGGGCACCGGCTTAGGAGGAATCCTGGTCTGGATCGGGCAAGCGGTGGATTACGGCCTTTGGCTAAGCATTTTGGGGGCTGTTTTGGTGGGGCTAGGGATCCTGCTGCGCTGGCGGCAATTGGGGGTGGGTTGGGGACTAGCGATCCCCGGACTCTATCTGTGGCTGGGGGTGATCCAACCCTCGTTGACACGGCCCTTGGTGATCTGGGGCCGCACGCTGGGGGGTAATGCCGCCAAAATTGCGGTTTCGGTGGCAGATATGATCGGTCTGATCTGTCAGGTGCCGCCCCCTTTGATCGGGTTTGGGATCCTGGCGGCCATGGCGGTGGTGTTGCCCCGTTCCCGCACCATCGGTCGCCTGCGGTTGGGGCTGGGGATCCTGTTGGTGGCGATTGGCTTTGTGCTGATTTTTGATGGGGAGCCATTGGCGTTGGTGGGAACCCCGTATGTGGTGATCGCGGCTTATGTGGTGCGCAGTTTACCGGCTTCGGCTCGGGCGGGCATGGCGGCTCTGCAACAGATCGATCCATCCATCGAAGAAGCCTCTGTCAATCTAGGGGCCGATGCCCAGACCACCTTTCGCCAGATCACTCTACCCATGATCATCCCGGCGTTGTTGGCCGGATCCGTCTTTTCGTTTGCCCGCCATATGACCAGCCTCTCGGCGATCATCTTTTTGACCACCCCCAAGTGGCCGATTTTGACCGCCTGGATCCTGAGTGAGGTGGAACAGGGGGGGCAGAGCACAGCAGCGGCCTATTCGATTATTTTGATTGGCATTGTCTTTAGCGCAATCCTGGGCATGTATGCCATCGCTGGCAACCGCCTGTCTGTGTCTGGGGATGTGGATCTGCTGGGGTAGCGGGGGATAAGGCCCTGATCAGGCCATGCTTTGGCTCGAGGCCCTGGGGCTGAGGCTTGTTTTTACAACTTCATAGTTCAAACTCCATAGAGGATCCTGATGGGTTATTTAGAGCTAAAAGGATTGACCAAAACGTTTATGTCCCGTGACCAGGGGAAATGGGTTACCGCCGTCGATGCCATCGATCTCTCGGTGGATCCGGGTGAGCTGATCACTCTATTGGGGCCGAGTGGCTGTGGCAAAACCACCACACTACGCATGATCGCCGGATTTGAACTGCCCAGCGGCGGCGAACTGATCTTAGATGGAGAGTTGATCAACACCCGACCGCCCAATCAGCGGCAGATGGCGATGGTGTTTCAGAGTTACGCTCTCTTTCCTCATTTGTCTGTGTTTGAAAATGTCGCCTATGGATTGAGGCTGCGATCCCTGACGGATCCAGACATTCGCCAGCGGGTGGGCACGGTGCTGGAGTTGGTGGGGCTGTTGGGCTTTGAGGATCGCCCTCCCAATCAACTGTCGGGGGGGCAACAACAGCGGGTGGCCCTGGCCAGAGCCTTGGTGCTAGAGCCAAAAGTGTTGCTGATGGATGAGCCACTGTCCAATCTGGATGCCAAATTGCGGGAGACCATGCGCACTGAGATCCGTCGCATTCAACAAACCCTGGGGATCACCACCCTCTACGTCACCCACGATCAACTGGAAGCCATCACCCTTTCGGATCGGATTGTGGTGATGAATGGCGGTCGGATCGAACAGGTGGATCCCCCCCGCAACATTTATGAGCAACCGGCCTCCGTCTTTGTGGCGGATTTTATCGGTCAGTCCAACTTTTTAGACGGGATCCTTGAGCGAGTAGAAGCAGACCACTGGCAGGTAGAGGTGATGGATCGCACTCTAACGGTGCCCAAACGCAAGGGCCTACCGTCTGTCCAGTTGGGCGAAAGGGTCAAACTTTTGATCCGGCCCGAAGCGATCCAAATTGGCGATCCCCAAATTGACGATC
>CAZODP010000080.1:4978-9955 GCA_964578595.1 uncultured bacterium | reverse complement strand
CAAGGATCCTGGCCAGCGACGGTGGAGCGATCCACCTACTTGGGATCCTTTGTGGAATATGACGTCCGGCTGGGGGACAACCATCTGACGGTCTTGGATACGGATCCGTTGCGCACTTGCATCTATGAGCCGGGATCTCAGGTGAGAGTGTCCTGGGCGGATCGGGCTGTGTGTTTGCTCAGGCGTTAGGGGTGCGTTAGGGGGTCTGGAGCAATCCTTTGAGTCGATCTTTTGGGCTGACTAGAAGAGTCTATTTTTTCAACTTTTGTCCTAACGATGGCTGACCACCAGATATTAAAATAAAACTATCTTACTGAAGATGACATTTTTAGTTTTTGGAGTATGAATGATGGCTCGTTCTTCTTTGTTCCGTCTTCTGTCGAAGTTGGTCTTTAAGGGGTCTCAACAAGCACGCTTATCGGCTAATCACAGTTATCCAAACCGTAAGCTACTCTTGCAACGGCGGCGATTTTTGCAACTGGCGGCGCTGGCGGGTGGATCCCTGTCAGCGGTTGGTTTAGCTCACCCTCAAGCTGCGGCACAACAGGATCCTAAGGTGGCGATCATCGGCTCTGGATTGGCGGGACTCACGGCTGCCTATTATCTACAAAAGTTAGGGATCCGGGCCACCGTCTATGAGGCCAAATCGATCCTTGGAGGCCGAGTTCAGTCCCAATCACCGGTCAATCCTGCCTTGGTCAACGATCTGGGGGGATCCTTTGTCAATCAGGATCATGAGGATATTCTTGCTTTGGCAGAAGACTTTGATCTGACCTTGTTTGATCGCTATCAGGCGGTTGAATCTCTGGATATTCCACCTGTTTTATATCGCTATCAGGATCAGTCCTGGACAGAGCCAGAGGTGGCCGCACAATTGCGGGATCTAGCCGCTCAAATTGGTCAGGATTACGATCGCTTAGATCAAGATTTTGAAGCTCATGTCCAGGTTTTGGATCCGCTATCGGTGGCGGACTATCTCGATCAACATGCTGATAAAATCCCCTCCCCTTGGATCCGGTCGTTTGTGGAAACCGGGATCCGCTCGGAGTATGGGGTGGAGCCGGAAGAGTCTTCGGCCCTGCAACTGATCTATAACCTGCCCAGTGTCGATGGAGATGAGGTGGAGCCTATCGCCAGTGATGAGACTTATCTGGTGGAGGGGGGATCCGCTGGTTTAATCAAAGCTCTGGCACAGCGACTAGAGGGACAGATCGAAACCCGTTGGGTGCTGAAGCGGATTGAGCCGGATGGAGAGGGCTTTGTGCTCAGCTTTGATCCTGCCGGGGGATCCCAGGGGACGGTGGCGGCGGATTACGTGATCTTGGCCATTCCCTTTCCGGCCCTGCGCCGGGTAGAGATCGGGGTGGATCTGCCGGCGGGATTGCGCCAATTTATCGCTGAAGTGGGCCTGGGTCGCAATGAAAAAGTCCTGGCGGGATTCCAACAAAGAGCTTGGCTAACGGAGACAGGGTTTTCGATTGAGACTTGGGCGGATGGCATCTTCTCCCAGATCTGGGATGATACCCAGCGTCAAGGGGATCAACCGGAGGCCGTCCTCACCTATTTTCTGGGGGGAAACAATGCCCGCTCCGCCGCCGCCAGTGCCAGCACCCTCGGATCCCAAGTGGTGGCAGCCTCAGCCGCTTGGTTGCCAGAGCTAGGGACAGCCCAGACCGAACGTTACTTTCGCACCTCTTGGGGAGAGGATCCCTTTATCGGCGGCGGCTACACCAACTTCAGACCAGGGCAGTATTTGAAGTTTGCCGAGTATCTCTACACCGAGTCAGAGGATCCCGACGAACGGGTGGATGTCCATGTGGGATCCCTGGTGTTTGCAGGGGAGCAATTTAGTGATGAATACTATGGCTACATGAATGGCGCAGCCCAAACCGGACGATTGGCAGCGGAGGTGGTGGCGGGCTTGATTCAGGGTTGATTCAGCCTGGAGAGGCCTGGGGGCTGATCTGGAACCAGAGGGATCCTAATCCTAGCCTTGAGCAAGCTGGCCATCCGGCAAGATGGTGCCCACCAGTTTGGCTCCGGTTAATTTGACCATGATTTTGTTGCCCACCCCCACCCGGGCACCGGTCAGATCCGCCCCGCTCAGGTCAGCCCCGCTCAGATCCGCTCCGATCAGATTGGCCTTTTGCAGATTGGCCTTTTGCAGATTGGCCCCCAGCAGATTGGCCCGAAATAGGTTGGCCTCCACCAAGTTGGCCCCGCTCAAATCGGCTAGATGCAAAAAGGCATCACTCAGATCCGCCTTGTGGAGATTGGCCTCCCGCATCGATTTGCCCTCCAGATAGGCTTCTCGCAGATCGAGTCCCTGCAAATCCGCCCCGCTCATATCCCCATGCTGGCGACCGGATCGGTAGAGGCTGTCATTGGAGAAGCCCGCAGCACCCGCAGCGGATCCGGGGCCAGGTTGAGGGTTGAGATCGATCTCTCGTCGTCGTTGCTGCCGTTCCCGCTCTCGTTCTTGTTCGCGGAGTTGCTCTTGATCCCGCTGCCACTGACGGAGGCGTTCTTGCTCAGCGGCCCGCATGGCCTGCAATTCTTGCTGTCGTTGGCGCAGGCGTTCTTGCTCGGCGGCTCGCATCCGCTCTTGGTCGGCCCGGCGTTGCTGAGCTTGCTGTCGCTGCCGTTCTCGCTCGGCTTCGCGGGCTTGCTGCTGTTCCCGCCAGTGCTGTTCCCAGGAGGTGCGCGGGTGATGCCCAGAGCTAGTTTGAGCCTGACTGTTTTGAGTGCGACCATTGTGAGCGTGACTATTGTGAGCGTGACTATTGTGAGCGTGGCTGTGGGGGGGATGACTGGTGGAAGGCTGAGCAGTCGGCGGATGAGGGGTGGCAAACCCGGCCCCAGCGGGATGAGCAGCAGACCGGAGCTGGGCTTGCAGCTTCTCCCGCGCTTGGTTGAGCTGCTTGATCATCTCTTGGGCTTTGCGCTGGAGACGATCATTTTCGGCAGGGATCCGGTCAGGATGCCAGACAAAGACCAGATCCCGGTAGGCTTCGTTGATGGCCTCCAGCGAGGCCCCCGGATCCAGCCCTAACAGGCGATAGCAGTGCTCCAAATTCATAGGGCGATGGGGCGAAACTCAATCCCAGTGTGGGTCAGATCCTAGCCCAAAAATCCTGCACCCAAAACGTCCCCTTCAAGATCGCGATTGATTGCTATCTGATTGCTATCTGATTGCTATCGACGGCCCATCTGGCCCAGCCATTGCCCTAATCTGCCCCAAAAGCCTCTGGGGGCTGCTGGCCGGGATCCTGCGCTGGCTTTTGAAGGGGTCAAATCGGGCTTGATCTCAGACCCCAAAGAGGGTGGCTCCGTCAGGCTGTCTCCGTCGAGCCGCTGCAAAATAGTTGCCTTGGGATCCGAGATGGCCGCCTTGACGCTGCGATGCTTGACAGACTGAATAAACTGGCCCAGTTCTTCGTCATGGGGGGAGCGTAAATAGTAGCAAGCCTTGACCCCGGAGTTGGTACCAAATGTCAGCACATCCCCATCCTTGAGCACAAGGGCTTTGCGACACCGCTGCCCATTCAGAAAGGTACCGTTACTGCTGGCTTTGCCCTCTGAGTTGCCATCCATCAACTGATAGAGATAGCCCCCTCGAGGATTGGGCACCCGCAGGATCATGGCGTGCTGTCGAGAAATTGAGGTGCTATGCAGCACAATGGAGTTGCTCAGATCCCGCCCCAATGACAGGGTTACGGCATCGAGGGCAATAGGCCGACTGCCCTGATCATCTTCCACCACCAAAATATGCACAAGCGAGTCATCCTCTCGCACCGACTGAGCCGATCCAGAAGAGGGGTCATTGTGGGGAGATGAGGGCGGTCTGGCAGCCATAAATCGATACGGATAGACGACTTAACGCGACTTAATTTTAATCCAGGGATCCCAACCCTGAAATCAGTAACTTTTTGCACATTAAGCCGCTTCCATAACAGGCTTTGCCGCTAAGATTTGCGCAGAATCACCACCAAAGCACGTTACTAGAAAACCTCCCCTCCTGCTCAGTAGAGGATCCTCGATTGTTTCAGTTTTGGGGGTTTCAATTTTGGTGATGACATCGGATCCGGAGGTCAGGCTCGCTATGCTGTGGCTAATCTGATGCAGCGGAGCCTATCACCATGAGATCACAGCCACAAAAACTAGCTAGTTCACAGAGACTCAACCCAAACCCCATTTCTAAGCGCAAGATTTTAGCTCTAGCCCTGCTGGGTATGCTGATCCCAGCCACTTTGTTGCCATTGTCTGTTCATGACCAAACTGTTTATGCCCAAGGATCCAGGTCTGAAATGTCTGAAATGTCTGATCCCAATCTCAACCTACTGACGGTATCTGGCCAAGGCTCGGTCACGGTGGAGACCTCGATCGCGGTGGTGCGATTGGCGGTTTTGGTGGATGGGGAGTCGGCTGAGGCGGTGCAAAAACAAGTGGCCGAACGAACCAATAGTCTGGTGGAACAGCTCCAACAAGAGCAGGTGGACAAACTGCAAACCACCGGCATTAGCCTCAATCCCCGTTACACCTACCGCAACAATGAAGCGGAACAGGTGGGGGTGCAGGGGCAAAATGCCGTCCAGTTTGAGGTGCCGATTGAGCAAGCCGGATCCGTCTTAGATGGGGCGATTGAGGCGGGGGCCACCCAGATTCAGTCGGTCAGCTTTAGGGCCAGTGATGCGGTGATCCAGTCCGCCCGCCAGGAAGCCATCCGCTTGGCGATTGGGGATGCCCAAGACCAGGCTGATGTTGCCCTTGGTGCCCTCAGTCTGTCCCAGTCGGGGATCGCCAGCATCCAGATCAACGGATCCAATCAGGCCCCGGCCCCCGTTTCACTGCAGGCGACAGAAGCCTACAGCCTCTCCTCCCGCTCAGCGGATCCCACTCCAGTGCTGGGGGGCGAACAGGTGGTGACCGCCAGTGTAACGCTGCGAATCCGATACTAGGCTCTGTGACGTTGGATCC
>CAZODP010000080.1:0-4878 GCA_964578595.1 uncultured bacterium | reverse complement strand
GTACAACTACCCTCTCTGACCCCAAACCCTGACTCAACCGCAACTGGCCGCTGGACACTGTGGTCTACCCTAGTCATCCCTTTTGTGCTGCAAATTACAGCAACGGTGGGGGTGGTGGGGTGGCTATCTTTTCGCAATGGTCAGCAGGCCGTCAATGAGCTGGCTAACCAATTGATGGATGAAGTGGGATCCCGTGTAGAGACTCACCTAGAACCCTTTTTAGAGCTGCCGTTTAATGTGAGCCAGGATTTGAAAGATGTCTTGGATCTAGGTTTTGTTGATCGGTCTGATATTGATCAAATCAAGGATTACTTTATTAGAAAGTTTAGACAGTATCCTCAACTGACATGGCTAACTCTTGGTACAGAGGATCCCAACTATTTGGATGTTGTGGCGGAGGGAGATGGAGGATTTCGCTACAGCATTTGGGATCTCGAACGTGGTGGCACCATTAGATTTCGTCAAGATGCTCAGGGTGTGAGCACTGAAACCAGTCGCAATCCGGACTATGACCATCGCCAGCGACCCTGGTATCAAAATTATCGTGCCGCAGAGGGTCTGATTTGGGATCAGATTTCTGTTTCTATCAATCCTCAGCTTTTGTTGCTCTCAGCCGGCCAGCCCCTCTTTGACCCAGGTGGATCCTTTGTGGGGGTGGTGGCGGTGGATTTTTCCCTGTCCAGTATCAACGATTTTTTACAGACAGTGCAGGTCAGCCCCAATGGGCAGGTATTTATTGTGGAGCGGTCGGGACTGTTGGTGGGCAGCTCCACCGGCGAGGATCCCTTTCAATTCAATGGCGAGGGGGAGCCGGAGCGGATCAGCATCACCGACAGCCAGGATCCTCTCACCACAGCGGTGGGGGCCTATCTGATGGCGGCAGAGACTTCACCGGGGGATCCGATGTCTGGGATCTCAGTGGCTGCCACTCAAGATCGGATTCAGTTGGCGGGGGTTCCACATTTTTTGCAGGTGATGCCCTATCAAGATCCGAGGGGATTGGACTGGCAAGTGGTGGTGGTGATTCCCGAATCCGACTTTATGGCCCAGATCGAGACCAACCGCCGCACAACGGTGATGTTGAGTGGGCTGGCGTTGCTGGTGGCCACTGGGATCGGCCTGTTGACAGCCCGCTGGATCAGTGGGCAGGTGCGACAGCTCCATCTGGCCAGTGGTGCCATTGCCGGCGGGGATCTGGAGCGGCAGGTCAGCCTGAGCGGGATCCGGGAGTTTCAGACTTTGGGGCAGACCTTTAATCAGATGGCCCAGCAGTTGCGCCAGTCCTTTCAGACCCTGGAAGACCGAGTGGAGGCCCGCACCGCCGAACTCAAAACCGCCAATGCTGAGATCAGCCGCCTCAATACCGAATTGAAAAACGAAAATCGCCGCATGGGGGCTGAGCTGGAGGTGACCCGCCTGATGCAGCAGATGATCTTACCCCGGACTGAAGAGTTGGCTGGGATCCCCGGTCTCGATATTGCGGGCTACATGGATCCGGCCTCAGAGGTGGGGGGCGATTATTATGATGTGCTGGTTACGGAGGGGCAGATCAAAATTGGGATCGGGGATGTCACCGGCCATGGTCTCCAGAGTGGGGTGCTGATGCTGATGGTGCAAACCGCCGTGCGCACATTGCTGGCCTGCAATGAACAGGATCCAATCCGGTTTTTGGCGGTGCTCAATCGGGTGATTTATGACAACATTCAGCGCATGAATGCGGACAAAAATATGACCCTAGCCCTACTGGACTACCAGGATGGATCCCTAAAATTGAGTGGATCCCACGAGGAAATGCTGATCATTCGCGACAATGGCCAGGTGGAGCGGATCGGTACCCATCTACTGGGGCTGCCTCTGGGTCTGGAAGCAGATATCACCGACTATGTGGATCAATTTGAGGCCCGGATGGAGCCGGGGGATGTGGTGGTGCTCTACACCGATGGCATCACGGAGGCCACCAATCCAGAGGGGGAGTTTTATGGCTTGGATCGCCTGTGTGAGCAGATCAAACGCCATCGCCATGCCTCAGCCCAAGTGATTCAAACGGCGGTGATCGATCACTTGAGGGAGTTTATTGGCAGCCAAGAGGTTTACGACGATATCACGTTGTTGGTGATGAAACAGCGGCATCCCTCTGTTCAGCTCGCTGTGCAGCCGGCCTTGGTGGGAATGGTCGGGAAGACGTTAGGGTGAGTGGGGGACAGTTTGGGAGTTGATGGCTGTGAAAAGACTGTTGGGGATCCTGCTGGTGATGGGCTTGGCTTGGGGGCTACTGGCTGACCCAGGTATGGCATCGGGATCAAAGCTGGGATCCGCGTGGCTGGCCAGTTGTAGCTTTATTCCTGACTACAGCACCCAAGAGTATCGCCCCCCGACAGCGGCATCTCCAGCACCAGATCTAGCGCCGGATCCAGAGCAACCGGTGGCAGACTCTGACCCGAATAACCCTGGCGATAGCCCAGAACACCCCGAACAAGAGGACAACCTCAATCTGTGGCAGCGGTTTTGGCGCGGACTCTTGGGGGGCTGAGGGGGGTGAGGGTATTCTAGGGGTGACCTGATGCTAGGACTCCCGCCATGTCACAGGGGACTTTTGTAGCTGCCCGTGATGCCCTCAAGCAGGGGCAGATTCCCCTTGCCATTCGGCTGTTTGAGCAATTTTGTGCTGAAACCAATGACACCGGATCCCTGAGTTATCAACAGGCTCAGATGGCTCTGGTGCGGGCCTATCTGCAAACCGGCGCAACCGCCAAAGCCAGACGGATCAATCAACTCTTGCTCAGCAGCCGTCATCAGGAGGTGCAGACCTGGGCACAGAAGCAACTGATCCGGTTTCAAGAGCTTGTGGACGCTTTGGAGGAAGATCTCGAAGAGCTGGATCCTGAGCCGGGATCCCTCTCAATAGCAGCCCCCACCGTTCAAGTGCCAGCGTTGAGTCCCCCCCAGCCTTTGAATCCCTCTCCACAGCCTCAACCGGATCCGGCCAAAGAATATCCTCAACCCGCTAACTCTTCTCCCGATGCCACCGACCGGGCGCAACCGGGATCCAAGGTGCCACTGGCGAGTGGGGTGATCCCGCTGTTATGGCCGATGGGGGGAGCTGTTCTGGCAGTCTTGGGGATCCTGTTTTGGTATCTGCTGCTGGGGCGCAGTCGCTTGGTGTCGATGGATCGCAATTTAATTGCCCTGAGTTTGGTGCTCAACTTTACAGCGGCGGCCTTCTTTTTGGCTCCCCTACTCCAGGATTGGATCCAGGTGCGGTTTTATGGGTTGCGCTGGATCACACTGGGGGAATTGGAGCGCCGGAGTCCCGAATCGGCCCGGATTTTGCAGCGGATCTGTGCCCAGGCCAATCTCAAGGTGCCCAAGCTGGGGATCGTGGCCGACCCTCAACCCCTGATCGCCTGCTACGGATCCCATCCAGATGGGGGCCGACTGGTGTTGAGTCGGGGCACTTTTGTTCACTTGGCCGATGACGAGATCGCCGCCCTGGTGGCGCAATCTTGGGCACGGATCCGGTATCGGGATGCCTTGGTCTTAACCCTGCTGACAGCTCCCTTGCAGGTGCTTTATCTGGCTTATATCTGGACCAGTCGTCTGGGGGAGGGCAAAGGTAAACGTCGGAACCGCGATCTGATCGGCCATGTGGCCCCGGTCTTTTATCTGCTCTACTGGCTGGGATCCTATCCCTACTATGTTGTCTCCCGAATCGGCACTCGCCATGCGGATCACTTTGCGGTGGAGGCAACGGGTAACCCCAATGGCCTGATCCGTGCCCTGATCAAGATGGGTTATGGCCAAGTCACCGAAAGCCGTAAAGCCAGTCGGCCCAGCTATGTGCTGGATGGGATGCGCCTCCTCAGCAGCGGGGATCCCAGAGGAGGAGCGGTGGCCAGTTCGCTCTATTTGGCTCAATCTCAGCCGCAGCAGTTAAGACAGATCCTGGCCTGGGATCAGGTCAGCCCCTGGGCCAATCTGATGGTGTTTAATGGTTCACATCCTTTGCTGGGGGAACGGCTGCAAACTTTGGGCCATTATGCCGAACGGCTGCGGCTGCCGGTGGCCTTTGAGCTATCTCGCCTCAAGGCAGAAGGCAAAGCTCTGGATCGCCAGCGGATCCGGCGGCGATTTTATGGGGAGCTGGCTCTGTATGGGGCCGAAGTGGTGGGACTGGTGCTGGGCTGGGCTGTGGGTCTGGGTATCTTCTCGGTGGTGCGCTGGCGTTCGGGACTGGTGCAACCGGGCATCTTGGTGGGCTGCGCCATCATCGGCTTTGGAGTCGGGATGATCGTCAAAGGGATCCTCAGTTTTCCGTCCCGTCTGCTGCTGCGAGGTCTCACCGCCACCCGCCGCCGCTGGCGTCAACAGCCCCCCCGATGGCTCAATATGTCTCCTGACATAACCACCGTGGCTCAAGTGTTGTCGGATCCTGCCGCCAGCCCGGTGGGTCTGCAACGGGTGCAGATCAAAGGGATCCTATTTGGGCGGGGCCGCGAGGGCTACCAGTTGGGATCCGAGTTGCGCCTGTCGGATCAAACCGGGATCCTGCCGATTCGGTTTGTCTCGCCCCTGGGGCCATTGGGCAATGTTTTTGGCGGCTTGAATGCCGTCACCCCGCTGATGGGTAAACCCGCGATTGTGACCGGCTGGCTGCGACGAGGCACCACCCCCTGGCTGGATCTCGACCGGATCGAGGCCGGCGGCATCAGCGTCCGCAGTTATGGGGGCACCTGGCTGATGGTATTTGGATCCGGCATGATCGGCCTCGGCATTGTGGTCTGGCTGCGCTATGCCTGGGTGATCCAGTATGTGAATCCCCGCTATTGGCAACGGATCCTGGGCCGCCTCTCCCCCCGACGGTTATTTAGACGATAGGAG
>CAZODP010000079.1:7136-15013 GCA_964578595.1 uncultured bacterium | reverse complement strand
TTCGCCATTCGGTCAGACGTTTGCAAAGATTGTCAGAGTCCATCCGGCGTTGTGGCTCAGGAGTATTCTCAACTTATCGCCAGGGATCCATCCATCAGCAGGATTATTTGTTACCCAGGGATCCGTAGGTTGGGATACATGGGGGTTAGTCTTGCCCCAGAACTTTCTGTCGCAGGTGAAGAGAGTAGCAGGTCATGGCGGAAGATAAAAGCTACATCTCTAATATAGGTCGTGTTGTTTATTTACGCAAAGGGCTGTAAGTATTTATTACTCTTGCAAGAGGTCTAAGGATGCGGAGGAGCTGAAAGAGTTTGTGGTCAGTCATGCCCAAGCGTTGTTCACGCCAGCGGACCAAAGGCGCAGCAGTGCTTTCCGGTTTACTCCACAGCCCCAAATCGTAGAGCATGGCTCGTTCCAGGCTTTACTAGAGGGATCCAAAGTGCGGAAGTTGCGGGCATAAGAAGGCCGAGGGATCCCTAGTTCACCTGAACTTCTTCCTGACCCGCACCCCAATCTCTTCTGAAACTGATCTAAAGAGAGAGGAGCTGGAAGACCCATTGAGGATCATCCCGACCATCCAACCCTATCCTGAATTAGAATGATTATCATCACTTACCTTTTTGGCTGGAGCTGCTTATGGTCGTCTCAGCAACTGCTCCCATCCCGGTTACCGTCCTGACTGGCTATCTGGGGGCCGGCAAAACTACTCTCCTCAACCGGATCCTCACCCATGAGCACGGCAAAAAGGTGGCGGTGATCGTCAATGAATTTGGAGAGGTGGGCATCGATAACCAACTGGTGGTGGATGCCGACGAAGAGATATTCGAGATGAACAACGGGTGCATCTGCTGCACGGTGAGAGGGGATCTGATTCGCATCATCGGCAACTTGATGAAACGCCGCGATAAGTTCGACCATCTGGTGATTGAGACCACAGGGCTAGCGGATCCGGCACCGGTGATCCAAACCTTTTTTATGGACGAGGATGTGCAAGCCAAAACTGCCTTGGATGCCGTGGTGACGGTGGTGGATGCTCGCCATATTCATCAACATTGGGAGGCCGAGGAAGCGCAGGAGCAGATCGCTTTTGCAGATGTGATTTTGCTCAATAAAACAGACTTGGTGACACCCGAAGAGCTAGAGTCCCTGGAGCAGCGGATTCGGGGCATGAATGCGCTGGCAAAAATCTATCGCACCCAGAATGCTGCCGTGGAGATCAGCACGATCTTGGGCCTAGGTGCTTTTGATCTGCGCAATGCCCTGACTATTGACCCAGATTTTTTGACCGAAGATGCCCACGAGCATGATGAAACGGTGGGATCCATCGCCTTGGTGGAATCGGGATCTGTCGATGGGGTCAAGTTAAATGAATGGCTGGGGGAGCTGTTGCAAACCCAAGGGCCAGACATTTTTCGCATGAAAGGGATCCTCAATATCGCTGGGGAGGATTTTCGGTATGTGTTTCAAGGGGTACACATGATTTTTGATGGCATGCCGGATCGCCCCTGGAAAGCCGGAGAGATCCGTAAAAATGAGCTGGTGTTTATCGGTCGTAATCTGGACAGAGACCAGTTGCAGCAAGCCTTTCAGGCGTGTTTGCTGTGAGAGGTTTCGGATCTGACTTAACAACCTTGCGCTGGCAGGGATCCCTGTCGGAGTATGTGACAGCCCTGGATTGGTGGGGCAATGGGTTGGCGGTAGCCTCGGCAGCGGGGGAGGTGGCCCTGTGGAAAGGGGCGGGATCCCTACAGGTTTTGCCAGACAGCAGCCACAAGGCGGTGATTGGGCTGGAGTTTTCAGCCGATGGCAAGTATCTGGCCACGGGTGGAGAGGGGGAAGTCCGGCTGTGGCGAATGGGCAAGGATCCCCAATTGGTGGATCACCTCCCCCTAAAATCATGGGTGGAGCATTTGGCCTGGCATCCGACTCGACCTTGGTTAGCTTTCACCGTGGGCAAGGTGGTGCAGGTGTGGGACGCGGCTCACCGGGACGTTTTGGCCAGTTTGCCCTTTGATCATTCCAGTGTGTTGGGTTTGACCTGGCATCCCGACGGCCAGCAACTGACCGCAAGCGGCTATCAGGGCATCAAAGTTTGGGATGTTAAGGACTGGGATGAGGATCCCATCAGCATCGGGATCCCGTCAGCGAGTTTGGCGATTGCTTGGTCACCGGATGGGCGATACCTGGCCTCGGGCAATTTGGATCGCACCATCACATTGATGGAATGGGCCAATCCTCACCCCTGGGGGATGCGGGGGTTTCCGGGCAAAGTCCGGCATCTGGCCTGGTCGGATCCGATGCACCAGGATCCCCTCTTGGTGGCAGTGACAGGCGAGGCGCTGGTGGTTTGGGAAAAGGATCCTCAACCCACGAATCCATTGCAGATTAACTGGTCACCCACCCCCCTCGAAGCCCATACCGATACGGTGCAAACGGCAGCCTTTCAACCGGGATCCCGCGTCCTAGCCTCGGGCAGCGCCGATGGCAGCCTGTGCATCTGGGATCAACGGCACCAGTTGGGGCAATGGATCGAGGACTTTGAGCAGGGGATCTCCTGTTTGGGTTGGGATCCGAAGGGACAGTGGTTAGCTGTGGGGGGCGAGAAGGGCGGCATCCGGGTTTTGGGGGTGAAGAAACCAGGATCCCGTGCAAGGGGGTTTGGGCGATAGGGATCCACTGATGAAAAACCCCAAGGGCGAGACTAAAAAACCTTCAGGTGCCAACCTTTTCATCAATTTTCCATCAAAATTAGAATCTCTATGTATTAATCCAATGCTGGAAACAAACCTGCCAACGGGATCCTAATCTCAGGGAATCTCACGGGCGATATTTCTGCTTCTAGCTTCAATGAAGACACCGCTTGATAGTCCGCTTCAACCGGATCCTGCATCACCCAAACTTGGCGATTAGGGATATCAAGGATCCAATACTCAGGGATCCCGGCTTGGGCATAGATGCGGGCTTTTTGGGTTTTGTCAAACTTCAGGGTTGAGTCTGAGACTTCGAGCAAAAGATAGATATCCTTGGGTTGAGGGTGGTGCTGGGTGTAACCTTTGGGATCAAATCGGACAACGGCAATGTCTGGCTCTGGCTCTGAGAGAGGCGTTAAGGCGATAGGAAACTGAACACGGATGTAGGCTTTTCCCTGAAACATTTGAGTAAGGTAGTGAGCCGCCCACTGGGTGATGCCAGCATGGGGTGCATATTGAGGACTCATGTGGATAATCTGCCCATCGAGAAGTTCTACCCGGTCATCAGAGCCGAGGATCCCGGCATCCATCATGCGGTGATAGTCTTCTACCGTCCATTGGCGCAAGAGTGTGTCTGTCATGGATCTATTTTCAGTGGCGTGTTACCAAACTAGCATTCTTATCTTGAAAGAGGATCCCATCATTCATGCAAACAAGAAGGATATAACTATTAAGAATATGCTGCACTAACAGACATTGAACAGACAAGTTGATTTTGCGGCGCGGGATATCAAAGATTTGGCAGAATTGCATGCCAGAGTAGGTAAAGGGAATGAAAGAAAGGTTTCAGAAATAATGAGATTTTTATCCTCTTAGAATCCCACTCACCCCCATCCCCAGCAAAAACAAGATCAACTGTGTGGTGACGATACTTGGCCCTGATGGCAGATTAAACACAGCGGATCCAACCATCCCCAAGACCGCGCTCAGCCCCCCAATCCCCATCGCTAGCAACACATAGGTGATAAACCGGGATCCTAAAACTCGTGCTGTCGCTGCTGGAATCACGATAAAGGCACTCACCAGCAACACTCCCACTGAGCGAATCGCTAAGGCCACCACCAACGACAGCAACACCACAAACACCACCCGCTGCCACCCCACCCGGATCCCCCGCGCCTGGGCCAGGGGTTCGTGCAAGGTCAGCAACATTTGTGAGGGTAAGGTTAAGCCCACATACAGCAAACAAACGAGCAACAGGATCCCGCTCATCCAGAGAGCACTGGGGCTGATGCCCAAAATATCGCCAAACAACAATTGATTGAGATTACCCCGATAGGATCTAATAAAACTGAGGGCAATCACCGCCACCGCCAAGGATGACGAGTAGATGATATTGAGCACCGCATCCACGGATAGTTGAGTCCGCTCCAGGACAAAAGTCACCCCCAGAGCAAACACCACCCCAAACGGCATCAGCACCCAGGTGGGATCCACTCCCAGTACCACCCCCAGCACAATCCCCAACAGAGCTGAGTGACCTAGGGCATCGCTAAAAAACGAGAGCTGCCGCAAAATCGCGAAACTGCCCAAAAGTCCACCGGTCACCCCGGTTAAGATCCCGCCCAGCATGGCCCGCTGCATAAATGGCAACTGCAAGAGTTCAATCACTCGGATCCATTCATCCGGCATTCCAAACTCCATTCGTGACGATGGACATAACGGGCAAACTCAGGGCCATAGGCATTGATCAGCATCTCTGGAGCCAGAGCCACTTGCGGGGATCCCTGGCAAATCAGGGAGCGATTGAGACACAGCACTCGGTCACAATGGCGAGAAACCATCTCCAAATCGTGAGAAATCTGCAAGATGGCCCAACCCAAAGATTGCCGCACCTCCTCTAAGAGCCGGTAAAACTCCCCTTCGCTGCGGATATCTAACCCCGCCGGAGCCTCATCCAAAATCAACAACCGGCGCGGCCACACTAAACAATAGGCCAACAGGACGCGCTTGGTTTCTCCTCCACTCAGTTGGCTGAGGGGTTTGGGTAATAAATGCAGGGCATCCACCCGTTCCAGAGCCTCCTTGACTGCAATCCGACGAGTGGGCTGATCCCCCCAGGGCAACCGGGGCCGCAACACCCCCCAGCCCAAAGCCACAAACTCCGCCACCGTCATCGGGATCCCAGCATCAAACTGAAAATGTTGGGGCACATAGGCAATATGCTGCCGTACCGACTCTGGCAAGTAACCCGACAAGCGCACCGGCTCTCCCAGTACACAAATGGATCCACACTGACGGGGTAGGATCCCTAAAATCGCCTGAATTAGGGTACTTTTGCCCGCCCCATTGGGGCCAACAACGGCCATATGGGATCCCGCCGTCAGCCCAAACGAGATATCCTGCACCGCCAACTGAGATCCTCGATAGACCGTTAGCCCCTCAACGGCTAGGACTGTTGCGTCAGGATTGGACATCATCGAGCTATCGCCAGGGGTTGCTCAGTCAAGTTCAAGGCCATAGACGGCACCGACAAAGGGAAAAAAGCGATCTCCGCCTCAAAGGCCGACACCAGATTCTCCACATTTTGTCGCATGATCGTCAGGTAATACTCTGGCTCGATCCCCTCCGGCCCACTGGTTTCAATCGGATCAAAAACACGCACCTCTACCCCTAAATCTTGAGCCAAAGTCTCGAAGGGATTACTACCTCCTGCTTGTGGCTCTGTCAAAATGGTTTTCAGTCCAGATTCTTGCACCTCATCCATAACCCGTCGCACATCTTGCGGGGATGGATTTTCTTCAGGAACCTCCACCAAAAACTCTGCCTCTAGGTCATAACTTTCGGCAAAGTAGGGGGCAAAATCGTGGAAAACCACAAAACTTTTCCCCTCAAATGGAGCTAGCAGAGTGGCAATCTCCAGATCCAGAGCTGTCAGTTCCTCAATAAAAACAGCAGCATTGGCACGGTAGATATCTGTTCCTTCCGGATCCACAGAAATTAGACCATCGCGGATATTTTCCACCTGTTGAATTGCCCGTTTGGGATCTAACCAAACATGCGGATTCAATTCGCCGTGGCTATGGCCCGTAGAATCTTCGTGGTCATGGGAGTGCCCATGGCTGTGTCCATGAGAGTGCCCATGGCCATGTTCGTGTCCATGCTTCGGCTCCTCAGTCTGTAAAGTCGGGATCCCCTCGCTGCTATCAATGGTCAGTAATCCCGGATTTTCCGCATTCGCAATCAGCCCCTCCAGGAATGTTTCCATTTCTAAGCCATTGATCACCAACACATCTGCCTGGGAAAGTACGCGGGCATCTTCAGGACGAGCTTGAAAGTCATGTGGCCCCATATTGGTGGGCATTAAAGGTTTGACCTCTGCCCTCTCCCCCGCCACAGCACGGGTGAATTGCGTCATGGGCAAAATCGTGGTGACCACCTGAAGACGCTCTCCAGACTGAGCCTGGACAAAGGTGGAGTCACCAAAACCAAAGGATCCTGCTAGGGCAGCACTAACAAGCCCTAGGGACAGTTGAGTAACTCGGCGGATTGAAAAGACAGATGACATAACCTAAACCTCGTGTAAAAAGCTAGCAATCAAACCTTGAATTAAGCATTGAAAGGATGGCGAATTAAACTCATAAACTCCTGGCGAGTCCGGGGATCCCCTGCAAAAACCCCGCGCATGGCACTGGTAGCTGTCCAGGATCCCGACTTTTGCACCCCGCGCATCACCATACACATATGAGTTGCCTCAATCACCACCGCTACCCCCTGGGGCTGGAGCAGACCTTGAATGGCATCAGCAATTTGAGCGGTGATCCGCTCTTGCACCTGCAATCTCCGAGCATACATCTCACAAATTCGGGCTAATTTTGACAAGCCAATCACTCGTCCATTGGGGATATAAGCCACATGAGCACGTCCTAAGATGGGCAAAATATGGTGTTCGCAAGAACTGAAAATATCAATGTCTCGCACCAAAACCATCTCATCAGTATTTTCGTGGAAGATAGCATTATTGAGCAGATCATCCAACGACTGATGATAGCCTTGGGTCAAAAATTTAAGGGCTTTGACCACTCGTTTGGGCGTATCTTTGAGACCTTCCCGATCAGGATCCTCTCCTAGCCCCAGCAATAATGTCCTGACGGCATCCTGCATCGCCTGATCAGAAACCAAAGGCTTATGCTCGGTTTGCATCTTGAGACTTTCGGGCACCAACGAAGCTGGCTCATTGTCATATTCAGTATTAGATTGCAAGTATTCATCATCGAAAGGCATAGCAGTCTCCAAGGTTAAGAAAAAAGACAAAGGTTGAATTGACTAAGCTGCTAGACAGGCTGAAAGTCTAGCTTGGATCTGAACAGGATCCAATTCCCGTCCAATGAGCACCATCTGGTTCGAGTCAGGTCGCAATCTTGGATCGATATCTAGATTAAATCGCCTGCCAGATAACTGAAAGATATAGCGATGCTCATTGTCAGCAAACCAAAGCAGTCCTTTGGCCCGAAATACTTGATGAGGCAACTCATTGAGGAATTGCTGAAAGGCTTCCAGGCTAAAGGGGTGTTGACTTTGAAATCCGACCGAAATGAAGCCATCATTGGCCAAATGTTCTGAGTGATGATGCTCATGATGATTATGGTCATGGGTATGTTCAGGTTGAGATTCCTCTTGATGGAAATAGGAGTGAGAGAACGATTTGCCCATGTCCAAGATTAAGGGTAGAGGAACCTGCGCTTCCCGACACTGTAGAATATGGGCATTAGGATTCACCCCAAAACAATAACCTTCCAACGCCTTCAATTTTTCAGGAGTAGCCAAATCCGTCTTATTGAGCAGGATCAGGTCTGTATTATGAATTTGACTAAAGGCAGCCTGACTGTGAAAGTGATCTGGGGAGAAAGTCTCAGAATCAACTAAGGTGATGACTGAATCAATATAGGTCAAATCCTTGAGATCTGAACTCAAGAAGGTGAGGATTATGGGCAGGGGATCCGCCACGCCGGTAGTCTCTACCACCAGACAATCAACCCTTTGATCCCGCGACATGATTCGATGTACAGCATCCACCAAGTCATCATTGATAGTACAGCAAATACAGCCATTACTCAGTTCCACTATATCAGAATCAATCGAGACTAATAACTGGCTATCAATGTCAATATCACCAAACTCATTGAC
>CAZODP010000079.1:1768-7036 GCA_964578595.1 uncultured bacterium | reverse complement strand
TGACTGGGATCCGTTCCTGCTCTGCGTTGCGAATTTGTTTGCCTAAGCGTTCGCCACTTTGATCGATATCAACACGATATCCTACCTCCTGAAACAGATGAGCGATCTGTTCGGCGTACGCCTGCTGTCCTTGAGTAACTGGACATAACCGCATTTGCAGCGGCGATAGCCACAGAGGAAAATCCCCAGCATAGTTTTCGATCAGTATCCCAAAAAATCGCTCCAAAGATCCAAAGATGGCCCGATGAATCATGATAGGGACTTGCCGAGAGCCATCTTGAGCCACGTAGCTTAGGCCAAAGCGTTCCGGCAAATTAAAATCCACCTGAATCGTTGAACATTGCCACAGTCTGCCAATCGCATCTCTGATTTTTAGATCAATCTTTGGGCCGTAAAAGGCTCCACCTCCTTCATCCACCTGATAAACCCATCCTTTGGTATCAAGGGCAGCTTTCAAGGCTTCGGTTGCCAAATCCCAGACTTCTTCAGATCCGACTGATTGAGTTGGACGAGTGGAGAGATTGATCTCATAGTCGTGAAAACCAAAGTCTGATAGAGTCTGCTCTGTCAGGTTTAAAACCCCTAGGATCTCGTCTTTAACGTGGTCAGGACAACAGAAAATATGAGCATCATCTTGAGTGAATCCTCTCACCCTCATCAGCCCATGTAGTGTCCCAGAACGTTCGTAACGATAAACAGTCCCAAGCTCTGCATATCGGATAGGCAGTTCCCGATAAGAATGTAGTCCCCGTTGATAGGTCAAGACATGGAAAGGGCAGTTCATCGGTTTGAGTTGATACTGCTGATGCTCTACCGACATCGCCTCAAACATGCTGTCCTGATAGAAATCAAAATGCCCCGAAGTCTTCCAGAGTTCTAGGTTCGCTAGGTGAGGAGTATACAGCAGTTCATAGCCTGCTCTAAGATGAGCCTCTCGCCAATAGTTTTCGATCACCAATCGCATTCGGGATCCCTTGGGATGCCAGAACACTAAACCCCCTCCTGCCGACTCTTGCAAACTAAAGAGATCTAATTCCTTGCCCAGTTTGCGGTGATCACGCTTTGCCGCTTCTTCTTTTTGTTTTAGGTAAGCCTGTAATTCTTCGGGTGTTTGCCAAGCTGTTCCATAGATGCGTTGCAATTGAGGCCGGGTCTCATCTCCCTGCCAATAAGCTCCACCTATGCTCTCTAGGGCAAAAGCATCAGGATCGATTTCTCCCGTGAAATTGAGATGGGGCCCTGCACATAGATCCCACCAGGTTTCCTCTGCTGGTAAGCAATAGGGTTGAAATAAAGACCCTGTGGGAGGCTCTCCCGGCTGATCCCAACGACCGCTATCGGGATTGCCAATGAAATAGCGAGTGATGGTTTCCTCCGGCGGGATCCGCTGCAAAAGTTCTTGCTTATAGGATTCTTTCAGCCGCTCAATCTCCGCTTGAATCTCGTCTCGGCTCACCACCTCCCGAATGATCGGCAGATTTTTGCCCATGATCCGCCGCATTTCGGCCTCAATCTTGGGCAGATCTGACTCCGTTAACGATATTGGCAGATCAAAATCGTAGAAAAATCCTGTCTCTGTGCTAGGCCCAATCGCCACCTGAGTGCCTGGATACAGCCGCTGCACCGCCATCGCCAGGATATGAGCACAGGTGTGTCGGATCCTAAGCAGCCTGTCTTGAGGTGCCTGCTCGTCCTTGGCAGTGGGCTGGGCTGGGGCCAAATCGTGCAGTTGAATCACTACGCCTCTCGATTCGGTACGCTGGTCAATGTGATAATGATAATCGTTCTTGCTCTTTTCACCAAGAGGATCCTGTGATGCCCCCTCGAAACGGTCGCCATCTTGTTCTAGAGGTCTTACAAGATCAAGAGCAGCCCATCTCTGCTCAAGCTCTTTTTAGCCAGCTTCGTCAACAAGGTCACACCACGGGTCTGGCCACCGTCTACCGAACTTTGGCCAGATTGCGCCAAGAAGGGATCCTGCACAGTCATGGCCGTCCTCATGGCGAGACCTGCTACAGCCTGGTTGATCAGCATCAGCACTATCTCACCTGTATCCGTTGCCAGCGCTCGATCCCCCTACCCACTTGCCCCCTACACGACTGGGAGAAAACTCTGCACCAAGGGCAGCATGGCGCCAACCCATTGCCAGAACCCTTTCAGGTGCTTTATCACGATCTGGAATTGTTTGGTTTGTGCAGCCAATGCCAACCAAAATGATGGGATCCCTTTCTACTCACGTCTGATTCAAATTATTCAAAATACCTTCTGATTCCCTCTCCTCAAGCTGGGCTTGGCCAAAGCAGGGACGATTTTCTGAGCTGCCATCCGCGCCCCCGACAAATTGCGGGCGACTGGCCCCACTTGCAAAGCCGCCAACCCTCCCATGACAAATAGTTCACACCCTGGCCAGCGTAAGTGCTGATCCAAAATCGGTAATCCCTCTACTGTAGGGATCGGATGCGCCTCCAGCAGATCATCCAAAATCTTTTCATCCGCCATATCCACTCGATTACCCGTGGCCAACCAAATCCGATCCGAGCGCAGAGATCCCCCATCCAGACAGCGAATCTGCCATCTACCCATCTGCCATACGGCTCCACTGATCTGACAAGATTCTTGTAAAACCAGGGATCCCTGATGGGTCAGCGACCGCAATCTCGTCAACACCTCAGGGGTCAAGGATCCCCCATCTCGCGCCGATTGGATCTGCTGCCTGCGGGTCTGCCAACATACCTCCTGCTCAAATCCTTTCAGATACTTTGGCCCCAACCAACCGGGATCCGTATCAAAGAGCTTTTCTCTCGCTGTTCGCCGAGTCATCAAAATCACCCGCGCCCCTCGCTGCACCGCACCCAATGCAAGATGTCCACTGGTGAGGCCACCCCCCACAATCACCACGGTCTCGCCATCCAAGGCCAGGGACGGTAGATTCACTTGAGAGGAGTGACACAGCCGTTCTGGCGGATGCTCCAGACCCAGGCTCCAACGGGGCAAAGCCGGGATCCCTGCCCCCTTGGCCAAGACCACCCGGCGGGCTTTGAGACTGCGCCCATCGCACAGATCCAGCCCAAAGCCAGGACGCAACGACCGGATCCGGCTGACTTGTGCAGACATGACTAGGGATCCCACTTGCCACCGCTGCACCACATCTTGGCAGAACCCTTCAAATACCGCCGTAGTGGGACGGTCATAGGGGGGGATCAACCCTTGGGGATGGCTTTCAGCAAATCGGCGGAGTTCATAGGGATTGGGATCCGGGTGATGCACCGCCGGTGAACGCAAATGAGGGATCTCTTGAGCGCGAAACTGCCGCTGCCACTGACTCATCCAGACCCCCGCCGGATCCAACACCCGAATCCGAGCCTGCCAATCTTTACGCTTTTGCAGGAGATGGGTGACCAGCGTCAACGCCTGAGGGCCAGCCCCTATCACAGCAATATCGACAGGATCCACAGGCTATGTCAGTAATTGGAATGATTATCATTCTAGTCTAATCAAGAAAGAATAGGTCTGGAATCTCTGAAGGGATATTGGCCATTCCCAGTTTTTAGCTTGAGGGCCAAGGATCGGCTAGATCGGGGTTGGTGACAAAGGTGGAATCTGTCAGGCTAGCCAAAAAAGCCAATAGATCGGCTTGTTCTTGGGCCGTGATTTCAAAGCCCACCACAAATTGACTTTTCCAGGGGTTTTGGCTGCCCACCCCGGCCAGGGATCCCTCATGGATGGTGCGTCCTCCAGCGGCATAGTGGGCGATCACATCGGCCAACGTAGCAACGCTGCCATCATGCATATAGGGGGCAGTAAGAGCGATATTTCTGAGGGTAGGAGCTTTGAAGCGGCCCATATCCGCCGGATCCCCCGTGATCTCGTGAATGCCGGTATTGGGGAAGGGGTAGGATCCCTGGCCATCGAGGTTGTAAAGCCCCGTGTTGTGGAAGGCCACTTCGGTAAATCTCAGCCGTTCATGTTGCAAGGAATCACTGAAATTGATGCCCCCATGACAATGAAAACACTCGAGTCTTTCACTGTTAAAAAGCTGCTCTCCCCGACGGGCTGAAGCTGAAATAGCATCGGGATCCCCGCCAAAACGGTAGCGGTCATAAGGGGAATCAAAAGAAATTAAACTGCGCTGGAATGCCGCTAGAGCCTGGGTTAAATGAGCCAGCGTGGGTTCTAGATCCTCAGCAAAGGCTTGAGGAAAAAGACTTTGATAGACCGGATCTGTCTTCAGCAGTTCCAGGATTTCCCCTTCTCGACCCACCATCCCCATCTCGACGGGGTGTTCCCCAAACAGAGGAATCAAACTCTGCTGTTCCAGACTTCGCAACAAGGGATTGCTCCAGGTGATGACAGAGGTATAGCCCACATTGGTCAGGCTCATGCTGTTGCGGGGGTGGCTTTGGCCGGTGGCCCCCACAGATACTGCCTTGTCTTCTGCAAAGGCCAACGCTTGATGATGGCAACCGGCACAGGAAAGGGATCCCGTCACTGATAAGCGCGGATCATAGAACAAGTGTCGCCCCATCTGTACCTTGGCGGCGTTCATGGGGTTATCTGCGGGCACCAGCGGCGCGGGCAGATTGTAAGGGATCCCCCAGTCAAACTCGGCAGAGACTGCGGTCAGGGAATGAGCATGCCAATCTCCCCACCACAGGCCCATCCACCAGCACAGCAGTGCCACGATGCCAAAGCTGAACCAGCGGGATCCCCCTCGTTTACCCCTCATGGTTTGTCATCACATGCAAGTTTGATAGAGCTTTGATAGAGCTTTGATAGGGCCATCCTAGTTCACTGCAACCGGAAAAATTGCTGGGATCCGGTGACACCAAAGTGCCTCAGGATGCTGTCACAATCGCTGTCATCTCGACCGGACATACAGCCAGAAGGGGTATCGGGTTGATTGGTGGTGACATCGGCTTCTGCCACCAGAGCGGCTAGATCCGCCACAACAACTTGGGTGTCTGGATCAAAGCTAGAGAACGCCACCTCAGCGAGGTTGGGGTGCAGACAAGGCTGAGTCGGTTGCTGCTCCCGTTCTGCCGCTTGACATTCAGTGCTGCCCAGATGAATGGCAAACCCTTGAGTCGGGGATCCACCCCTGCCATGATCGTGCCCCTGATCATGCCCACGACTATCATGCCCATGACTATCATGCCCGTGGCCATGTCCGGCTCCATGACTCAAAAGCTGGGTACTGGCCACCAAGGTTGAGGGATCCAGCCCAGCCTGAGAGGGTTCCAAGTCAATCCGCACAAATTTGTACCCCCC
>CAZODP010000079.1:0-1668 GCA_964578595.1 uncultured bacterium | reverse complement strand
GATCCAGCCCAGCCTGAGAGGGTTCCAAGTCAATCCGCACAAATTTGTACCCCCCGCGCCAATTCCACCACAAGGAGCTGAGGTTGAGAGGAGATGGAGCCAAGACCGCATCCCCATGATTCAGCTCGAAGGGGATCCCTAACTTGAACTGCAAACCCACATAATCTCCGGCAGGCACCGTTCCCACCACCCCATCACGGGTGTCCACCGTTCCGTTCCCACAAGCCCCAGAGCGGTCTTCAAAATCCAACAGGGCTACCGTCTCAAACTGCCACTGGCCATCCTGCTCCAGAGTCAGGGGCACCCTGTTACCCGCCGCGTCTATCAGGTGCAAATCCGATACATAAAAGCGAAAGTCAGAAACCCTCATCGGGGTGGATAGGGATCCCAGCTCATAGGTCTGGCCACAATCAAAGGGCTGATCTCCCACCTGGGCGGCAAAACGAATGGTGACAGATTCCAGGTCTTGAGCAGAAACTCTCAGCCCTGCCCCAGCAACTAAGCCAGCAACCAAGGTGGATCCCATGAGTAATGATGCTGCGGATGCAGATTTCAACATGATGAGGTCATCGGGGTAACACAGTAGTTAAACCATCCCGATAAACCTGATGAATTGTCAAAAGACAGACTGTCAATGATTAAGAAGTATTACAGCTCAGACGGTTGATCCCATGTTTGACGAAGCGTCTTTTGACAATGTGGGGATCCCCCACCATCGTGAAATTCATGTCAAGAGGGGGAATAAGCTGACCATGTTGAAAAAAGTGTTGGGCTTGATCGAATCTGTTGCTGCCTATGTGTTGGATCAAGTGGAAAAAGATTGGCCTCGCAATGGCTAAATCTCTGTGATCTATCGCTAGCCCCCCAATTTAGGTGACTATCATGGACGATAGGATTCAACGCTTCAGATCATTAATCCTGGGGCTAATGGTTTCTATACTACTTGTGATGACTGGAGACTTGTCCGCTCAAGCTCAGTTGGATTCCCTATCTATTTCTGACCATTACTTTGAATCTGGGATCCAACTCTATCAAGCGGGACAATTGCCTGAAGCTCAACGGGCTTTTGAACACGCTCTGCGGCTGGATCCCCAAACATTAGATGCTCACAACAATCTGGGTAGCATCAAAGCTCAACTCGGGGATCCCCAAGGTGCCCTAGAGGACTTTCGGGCTGAATTAACTCTGGATCCCAATCACCCTAATGCCCCTCGGATCTTTCACAATATCGGCAATAGCCTATTGGCTTTGGGGCAGTCTGAAGAAGCCATCACTGCTTTTGAAGCTGCTCTCAAAAGGGATCCAGATCTCATAGAGTCCCACATCAGCCTAGCCAGTGCCCTACATCAACTAGGCCATGATCAACAAGCCCAAGTCCAGCTAGAGCTTGCCCTCAAATTGGATCCTGAAAACCCCAGAGCCAATCATGACTTGGCAGTATTAGAACGTGCCCATTTTCCCCAGAAAGCTCTGCAACGATTACATCTTGCCTTATCGGTCAGACCACACTGGTCGGAAGCCCACCATAGTTTGGCTCTGACTCTGATTCAGCTCGAACAATGGGACTTAGCCCTAGCTGAATTTCGAGTAGCCTTATTGTGGGATCCTGAGGCAAAGACTATCCAGAAAAATCTGGGGCGGCTTCTGGAACTATTGAAGGAAGAGCGC
>CAZODP010000078.1:3645-15202 GCA_964578595.1 uncultured bacterium | reverse complement strand
AAAAGCCACGATAGGATCATCAAAATCGGTTGAGGGAGGGGGTATGCCAGAGGTGGTCTTTTTTGATGCGGTGGGAACATTGTTTGGGATCCGGGGTACGGTGGGGGGCATCTATGCCGAGGCGGCGGCAAGGTTTGGGCTGACGGTGGATCCTCAGGCTTTGGATCGAGCCTTTTATACCAGCTTTGAGGCGGCTCCTCCGGCAGCCTTTCCGGGGGTCAAATCAGCAGACTTACCCCGCCTAGAGCAAGACTGGTGGCGAGCGGTGGTGCAGGGATCCTTTGAGGGGGTCGGGATCCCGGTTGACCAGGCGTTTCCTGAGTTTGAGGTTTGTTTTGGGCAGGTCTATGAGTTGTTTGGGACGGCGGATCCATGGTTGCTCTATGAGGAGACGATTGAGGTATTGAACCAATGGCAGGAGCGGGGGATCCGACTGGGATTGATCTCTAATTTTGATACGCGACTGTATCAGGTTTTAACGGCTTTGGGACTTGATCGGTTTTTTGGCCCTGAGCAGGTGACCCTTTCGACGGTGGTGGGGGCGGCCAAGCCGGATCGGCGGGTATTTGAGATGGCCTTGGCCCAGCAGGGGGTGACGGATGCGGGGAAGGCTCTGCACATTGGGGATAGCTTGCGGCAAGATTACCAGGGGGCGGTGCAGGCGGGACTGCGGGGATTGTGGCTCAATCGAGAGGGTGCTCAGGCCACGATTCCGGATGCGATCCATTCTCTGAGGGATAGTCTTCTCTGAGAGACAGTTTGGGCCGATAGAGGCTTACGGTGACGGATAGCTACCGTGATAGGGAGCTTTTGGGGAACTTTTGGGGTGATTGGACCTTGGGATTATGAATCAACGCTTTTCGCTCTCTCGCCCCCGCCAGGATCCGGATGGGGGAACCTTTTTGGCCTTGAGTCTACTGATTGCGGGATTGGCAACACCGCTGCTGATCTTGGCTCCGGGGATCCAGAGCTTGGAGGGGTGTGACGAGAGTTTTTATGCTCAGATGGGGCGGGAGCTGTTGACAGGAGATATCTGGTCGCCGACTTATCTGGGGGAACTGTTTTTTGAAAAACCGCCGCTGTTGATGGGATGGGTTGCTCTCAGCTTCAGAGCCACAGGGATCAACGAGTGGGCGGCCCGGCTACCAGGGATCCTGTCGGCCTTGGTGGCGATCCCATTGACGGGCTGGATTGGTAGACAGTTTATACCGGGGCGGGCGGCAGTATTGGGCATGTGTGCGCTGCCCCTCTGTTTTTTGTGGTTACAACAGGGGCGCATGGTGGGGCAGGATATCCCTCTGACGACGCTGGAGTTGATGGGCATCGCCGGACTGGTGGCTGGGATCCAGGGGCGGCGGCTGTGGTATGGGCTGACGGGCCTCTGTCTGGGGCTGGGGCTGTTGATGAAAAGTGCCATGATTTTGCTGGTGGGGGTGGCCTTGGTGCCCTATTTGCTTCAGCAGCAGCGGCACTGGCTGGGATCGGTGCAGTTTTGGTTGAGTCAAGGGCTAGGGGTTGGGATCTTTGGCCTCTGGCTGGGGATTTCCACACAGCGGCACGGATCCCAGGTTTGGCAGAGTCTCTGGGGTAAGGTGCAGGATCTGGGGGCAGAGCCGTTTCATGCGGATCACCGCTGGTTCTACTACCTTTGGCATATTCCGGTGCATGGGTTTCCCTGGACAGCCTTGGCGGTCTTAGGGGGGTTGATGCTGATCCGGCGGGATCCTGGGCGCAGTTTGTTGATCTGGTCGCTGCCGTTGTTGTTGCTGGGATTGCTGACGATTTATCCCACTCGGACTCACTACTATACGGTGCAGCTTTATCCGTGGCTGGCTCTGTTGGCGGGGGTGGTGATAGACCGGGCCATGCTGCGGTGGCGAGAGCGGGGCATGGATATGCGTCCCTCCATTCATCTGGCGCAGTGGCTATCGGGGGCCTTTGGGTTGGCGGGGATCCTGTTGTTGGGGGTGGGGGTCGCAACCTTGGTGAAATTGGAAGCCTTGGAGCTACTCCAACCGCATGGGGTGGCGCTGGTGATCATGGGATTGTGCTATTCTCTACTGCCCCTGATCTGGGTTTGGCGACACGCACTCCAGGCTCCGGCCTCGTTATGGGTGGGATCCCTATTTTTGGCCAGTGGGGTGGCGATGATCTCGGTGGTGAATCGGGCCGATTTTGGCAATCACAATCCGGCTCTAGCGATATTGGCCCAGACTTGGGATCAGCGGGTGATTCCTTTGGATCCGATTGAGCAGGTGGATATTGGCCGCAGTGGTTTAGAAGATGTCTGCCAAGCTCAGGCCTATGGGTTCTATACCCCTCAACCGGGCCGATTGATCAGTGATCAAGACCTGTTGGCGGATCAATTTGGCTCCCATCTGTGGCTGTCGCCAGTGCAACAGGAGCGGTATGCCCCCTTGCTGACCAATCTTCAACCGGTGATTGAGGTAGAAGGATGGCAATTGATGGAGCGGATCCAACGGCTAGAGCCTTTGCCAGACCAGGATCCGACTTTGGATGGACCTGAGGATGCCAGCGTGAGTGAAGTGAGTCCTTAGAAGGCTTAGGCAGAAGGCTTGGGCAGGTTAGGGGTTGCTCATGTGCTGCTGAATAAAATCGGTGTAGACCTCCCCTTTGAGAAAGGCTTCGGTTTGCAGGATCCGTTGGTGAAAGGGAATGGTAGTGGCCACACCGGTGATGGCACATTCCCGCAGGGCACGTTTCATCCGTTGCACCGCTGCGGCACGATTCGGCCCCCAGACGATCAGTTTGGCGATCAAAGAATCGTAATAGGGCGGGATCACATAATCCGTGTAGACATGAGAATCAATCCGCACCCCAGGGCCACCGGGCGGCAAATAGGCGGCAATCTGACCGGGATGAGGTCGAAAATCTTGATCAGGATCCTCGGCATTGATGCGGCATTCGATGGCATGGCCCCGCAACTCGATATCTTTTTGGCGAAAAGACAGGGGGTAACCCTGAGCAATCCGAATCTGTTCAGCGATCAGATCCAAGCCTGTGACCAGCTCTGTCACCGGATGCTCCACCTGGATCCGGGTATTCATCTCGATAAAGTAAAAATTGCCGTTTTTGTCCAATAAAAACTCAATCGTGCCCGCGCCAGTGTAGTTGATGGCTTTGGCCACCTTGACCGCAGCGGATCCCATTTTGGCCCGGAGCGTGGCAGACAGGGCGGGGCTAGGGGCCTCCTCCAGTAGCTTTTGGTGACGGCGTTGGATCGAGCAATCCCGCTCATAGAGATGCACCACATTGCCTTGGTTATCCGCCAGGATTTGAAACTCAATGTGACGAGGTTTCTCCACAAACTTTTCCAGATAAACGCCGCCATTGCCAAAACTGGCCTCCGCTTCACCGCGGGCCGACCGCAACAGCTTGAGCAGATCAGCCGGATCCTGAACCACCCGCATCCCGCGCCCTCCTCCCCCCGCGGTCGCCTTGATCAAGACAGGATAGCCAATTTTTTCGGCCCCTTTGAGGGCGTCATCATCGCTTTCGATCAAGCCCCGACTGCCAGGGACAGTGGGCACCCCCACACTTTGGGCCGTCTCACGAGCGGTGGCTTTGTCCGCCATCTTGCGCATTGAGTCGGGGGTCGGGCCAATAAAGACCAAATTGTGGTCGGCACACATCTCGGCAAACTTGGCATTTTCGGCCAAAAAACCGTAGCCAGGGTGAATCGCCAAGGCCCCCCGCGTCAGAGCCGCTGAGATGATATTGGGAATGTTGAGATAGCTGCGGCTGCTGGGAGCTTCCCCCACACAAACGGCCTCATCCGCCAACTGCACATGAAGCGCATTGCGATCCGCTGTGGAATAGACCGCAACGGTGGCAATGTCCATTTCTCGACAGGAGCGAATGATCCGTAGGGCAATTTCCCCACGATTGGCAATCAAAACCTTGCTAAACGGAGCCATACGGAACCATTTTGGTGCAGTGATTAATCCTACCATGCTTACTCAGCTCCCCCAGCCAGCTAGGGGGCTGCGGATCCCTTCTGCAAAAGTGAACCCCTATCCGCTGCTGGCAATCCCCGGAAGAAGACTGTGGACAAGCACCACCGACCGCCGAAACGCGGTAGAGTAATAGGCCATTCACGCACCACTTACCAGCCCTGATTCATGCGAATCTCTTTGATTACAGCCGAGCAAGCGGACAAGCAGCTGCAAAAAGTTTACGAGAGTCTCGAAAAAACCTACGGCACCGCCCTTAATCCCCTCAGAGCTTTGGCCCACAAGCCTCAACTGATGCAGGCGGTGATGCGCCTTTATGGGGCAATCCATGCCGAAAATCCTCGCCTCCCCGAAGAACTCAAGGAGCTGATCAGTATTCGGATCTCGCAGATCAACGGCTGCCGCCACTACTGTCTGCCCTACCACACCCTCCAGGCCAAAGAGCAGGGATCCACCGAAGCCCGGATCGCTGCTGTGGCCCAATCCCGCTACAGCAATCTCTTTAGCCCTGCCGAAAAGCTGGCTCTCGAATACGCTGAGCGCATGACCACCCCCACCATGACCATCACAGCATCCTTCTTTGCCCAGCTCAAAGCAGAATGGCCAGACGAAGGGGATCTAGTCGAGCTGAGTGCCCTGATCGGCTTTATGAACTTCTGGACCAAGGTGATCGCTGCCCTCGATATTCCCCTCGATGATATCTATCTCGCCCAACTGGAAACGGAATAGCCCAAGCCCACACTAACTAAAAGAATTAAAAGTCCCCCACGAGGAGGGACTCCAGACAGAAGAGAAACATGGAGTGAACTCTCCCCGATATCTTGATCAGGGGATCCATGGATTGATCCCTGATGACTTACCCCTCAAAAAAAGGTAAGGACAGGTAGGGATCCTAGTTGGTAGCTGCCACAGCCATCGCTTTGACCGCTGTTGTTGAGGCGGCAGTTTTCTGAGATGCTGCTTTGCTGGTGGCAGAAGCCTTAGCGGTGGATTTGGGACCGGTGGCCCGCTTTGGAGTCGGCTCTACCTCAGGCTCCTTGAGGCTAGGAAACAAAAAGTGATTTTCCTCCACATATTGCGCCCCAAACAAACCTTTTTCAGCCCAAAAGAATCGATCAATGGTGTGCTCATTACGTCGAACCAGTAGCAACGCCGGCGGTGGGATCGATTTGGCTTGAATATACTTACGAGCAGCAGTCACCGACTTGTCTTCGCCGCTATCAAGGCTGAACTGGGGCACATGCTCCAGGATCCGACGCCCTTCCAACCGTCTGCGGCTTTTACGCTTTCTTCTCCTGACCAAGGTGACTTCCTCCTGTCAATTTATCTACAACCAACCGCCAGAAATATATCAGGTTCTCCTCAGTTTTTCAAGATGAAATTAAGAAATTATTTTGTATAGAAAACTGAAAATCAAAGATCCGAGAGAATCTGGAGATAGGCCGACTCCACCGGATCCATTCCAACCCACTTGATTCTATGCGTCCAACGAAATCTGTCTTCCGACAGAGGTTTACTTCTTGAGCAGGTCAGTGAGCCAAGTTGACAAACCAGTCAGCATGTAACATTGGGAAGCAAATCACTTCAGCCTTTTCCCACCTCATGGGTTCAGTCTTGGTTCACTCAAAGATTTACTCAAAGATGTCTAGCTAAGCATCTGTGCATTGTGTCTAAGCATCGGCTGATGGTGATGCCACAACCTCATCTGAACCAATCAGACTGAGTCATCACTTAGCCATGATGGGCCTAGCCATGATGGGCCTAGTATCAAAGTGCCCTGAGATAATATCCTTCCTGTCAGTGGAGAATGTCAATGCAGGATCCAGCAGTCTTGGCACCGTGGTCGCCCTGCCAATGGCTCGATCCTGTCTTTCTATCACCTCCTATAGGGATCCGGCCTCAGTCAGAAGTATGACCTCCAAGGATTTGCTTCCAGTCTCTGGGCAGAGGGTCACTAGGGCGGTGACAGTAGGGAAACTGTCTATTTTTAAGGGCAAGTGGAGATCAGCTTTAGTAATCTAGTACCGAAGGTCTACACACCAAAAAGGGGAGAACGTTGATCTCAAGTGGCTTGACTGCCAACCCTACACGGGCCTGCTGTATCAAAATATATCAATTTCCTGCATCATTATCAGGCTTCCCCAACAGAACCCCCAACAGAATATAGATCTAAGTCGGCGAGTATAGCCCCTAGATGTCGCCTGCCTGGGAAGACTGACCCTACACCAACGCTATCTGAGGGATCCTATGTCCGTTCTGCCGTCTAAAGCTGGATCCGAACATTCTTCCGAACACTCTGGGGTTGACAGTCCTAAAAAGCTAGGGCTGGGTGCCAAGTTGGCCTATGGGGCGGGGGATCTGGGCACAGGCATGACCGCCAATCTAGTGGCCTTCTCATTTTTGGTGTTTTTGACAACTGTGGCTGGTTTGCCGCCGGGGCTAGCCGGATCCGTGGTGCTGGTGGGCAAGGGGTGGGATGCCATCAATGATCCGATTGTGGGGCTATTGAGTGACCGGACTCGGTCTCGCTGGGGCCGTCGCCATGCCTGGATGATTTATGGGGCGGTGCCGTTTGGGTTGAGTGTGGTGCTGCTGTGGCTGTCACCGAATTTTGGCAATGTCTGGCTGACTTTTGGCTATTACGTGCTGGCCAGTATGCTCTTTCATACTGCTTATACGGTGGTCAATTTGCCCTATGCGGCCTTGACGGCGGAGTTGACTCAGGATTATGACGAGCGGACGGCTTTGACCAGCTTTCGGCTGGCTTTTTCGTTGGTGGGGGCTGTGTCGGGGCTGGTATTGGGCCTGGTTTTGTCCAATCTATTTCGCCAAAATTTGGCTCTGCAATATCAGCTCTTAGGGATCCTGGCGGCTGTGATTGCGGTGGGCTTTTTGGCCTGGTGTATTGGGGGCACCTTACCTGCGGCCAGAGAACGGGGGCTGCTCGACCGTCAACCGTTGGATTTAGAGTCTAGTCAGTCTAGGCAATCTTCAGGATCCCTGCGCTCTGAGATGCTGTCAGCCCTGAGTAATCGAGCCTATCAGTGTGTGATTGGCATCTACCTATGCTCTTGGTTGGCATTGCAGGTGACGGCTTCGATTATTCCTTTTTTTGCGGTCAGTTGGATGCGGCTGGGGTCATATTTTCAGGTGGCTTTGATCGTACAGGGATCCGCTATTGGGATGCTGTTTGTGTGTAATGCCCTGAGTCGAATTTGGGGCAAACGCAAACTCTATTTTATTGGCATTGGATCCTGGATTGTGGTGCAGGCGGGCCTGTTCTTTTTACAGCCAGGGCAGACGGGATTGCTCTATATCCTCTGTTTTGCCGCCAGTTTTGGGGTGGCCACCACCTATTTGGTGCCGTGGTCAATGTTGCCGGATGTGGTGGAGCTAGATCAATTGCAGACAGGCCGACGGCGAGAAGGGGTGTTCTACTCATTCATGACCTTGTTGCAAAAGCTGGGCTTGGCCTTGGGGCTATTTTTGGTTGGGATTGCCCTGGAATGGGCCGGTTTTGTGGAATCCACCCCCGGTGGCGAGATTCCGATCCAGCCGGAGTCAGCTTTGTTGGCGATCCGGATTGCCATTGGCCCCTTGCCCACGATTGCCCTGATAGCCAGTTTGGTCTTGGCTTGGTTATACCCCATCACTCGCCAAAAACACGCCGAAATTCGCGCGCAGCTCCAAGCCCGCAACGCAGGATCCCAAGCTCGGTTGCCGGAGGCCGGATCCTGAAAATCATGAAGATTTATTGGGGAACTTGACCAAAATCTATATTTATATTGCGAGTTGATCTTGAGATAAAAGGCCGGGAGTGGCTGACAAAAGCAGGCCAACTGAGGTGGGATCCGATCGGTCAGAAATGGCATTAAACTCTCTCCTGATCAGAATCTGAGCTAAATCAGCTTCTTGGATCCAAATGACCCTCAAGCCTTTAATCTCCCCTCAGAAAAGCGACAAAACTTCATCAAGAAAAATCAACGATCCTGCAGTAATCCTCATCCAAAGCTCTAAGGAGTAGGGATCCGAGACACTACTACAGACTGTAAAGGGCTTTACGTTTCTTGATTTGATCTGGGGCAGCAGCAAGGTAAATATGTACCTGTGATTGCATTCTGATTGCATAGCGTTCTGGTCTTGATTGTTGTGGCTGATGAGGATCCTGGGGCTTGGGATCCTGAGCTTGCCCCATCTGCATCTCATTCCATTTGAGACCTTAATCTGAGATCAGAACATCCCCTCTTTTGAAATTACCCTCCAGCATTGGCGCCGTTGCGTCTTTTGATCTTCATGATCAAGGTTCTCAGTTGAGGATCCGATTTGGGGTCAGACTATGTTGGCGGATTTGAATCGTTGATTGCTTTTTTACTGATTTTCCATACGGGAGAAACACTCATGAATGACGTTTTTGGCAAAGTTGTTGCCCAGGCTGATTCTAAAGGGGCTTTTTTGAGCGAGGGAGAATTCTCGGCCCTGCAACAGGTGATCGCTGAGGGCAACAAGCGGCTGGATGCGGTCAACCGTCTCACCAGCAATGCTTCTTCCATCGTCACCAATGCTGTCAAAGCCCTGTTTGCTGAAGAGCCACAACTGAATGCTCCGGGTGGCCCCGCCTACCCCAGCCGCAATGTGGCCGCTTGCATCCGCGATATGGATATTATTCTGCGCTACATCACCTATTCGGTGGCCTCCGGCGATGCCAGCGTTCTTAACGAGCGCTGCCTCAATGGGCTGCGGGAAACCTATCAAGCCTTGGGCACCCCCGGCAGTTCTGTGGCCAATGGTGTCCAAAAGATGAAAGTGGCGGCGGTGGCGGCGGTCAATGATCCCAATGGCATTACCCGCGGCGATTGCAGTGCCCTGATCTCTGAGATCGAGACCTACTTTGATCGGGCGGCGGCGGCGGTGGCCTGATAGCTGGCTGTTGCAGTTTTTCTCTGCCAGCCCAGTCCAACCAGATCAGCCCATTGAGCTGACTACCTTGAGTGAATTGAATGGGATCCAGTTGGATTCAGCTCGGATTGATTGACCCTCTGTTTTTATCAAAAATTCAAAAATTAGGAGATTGACATGCAAACCCCCATCGTTGATGCCATCGCCAATGCGGATAGCCAAGCTCGCTACCTGAGCAATGGTGAACTGCAATCGATCAATGGCCGTTTTCAGCGGGCTGCCGCCAGTATGGAAGCCGCTCGCAGCCTCAGTGCCAATGCCGACAACTTGGTGCGTAATGCCACCGAAGCGGTCTATGCCAAGTTCCCTTACACCACCCAATCTGGGGGACAGTGCAACACCGAAGCTGGCAAAGCCAAGTGTGCCCGCGATGTGGGTCACTATCTGCGCTATGTCACCTACTGCTTGGTGGCGGGGGGCACCGGCCCGATGGATGAGTATCAATTGGCCGGGATCCGTGAGATCAACACTGCCTTTGAACTGTCTCCCAGCTGGTTTATCGAAGCCCTGCGCCATATCAAGTCCAATCATGGACTCAGTGGTCAAGCGGCCAATGAAGCCAACACCTATATCGACTACGCCATCAATGCCCTGAGCTAACCCTCGATTCAGGATCCTTTTTCTGGTCTTGAGCAAAGGGATCCTGACCTGGAGTTAGATTAGTCCTGTTTTTTGTGGAATCTTTTTTTGATTTTGTTGCATCTATTTGCGCCTCTTTTTTGCAGTTCTGTTTTTGATGTCTGTTTTGGATGGCAGTGTCTTGGATCGGTGTTTTGCAGACATTGTCATGGGTGCTTCTCAATACTTGATTAATCTCTGGAGGCATAGACTTATGACGGCAGTTGCAGCGGCAGAAAGATTGGGGATTCGGGCTTTGGCCCAGACCATCCCGACTGAATATCGAGCTAATTTGTCAGAAGGCCAATGGGATACTTTGATCCAGGCGGTTTATCGACAAGTGTTAGGAAATGACCACATTTTGGGCAGGGATCGAGTTGAATTACAAAGTGCTGAATCCTTGTTGCGACGGGGCAGCTTGTCCGTAAGAGAGTTTGTGCGGGCGGTTGCCAAATCTGAAGCCTACAAAAAACGCTTTTTTTATCCTAATTCCCAAACACGGGCGATCGAACTCAATTTCAAGCATTTACTCGGACGCGCTCCAACGGATGGCAAGGCGATTGCCCGTCACCTGGATCTCTACCAGAGCCAAGGGCACAGCGGGGAGATTGATAGCTATCTCGATAGTCTTGAATATCTGGAGGCGTTTGGGGATCATACGGTGCCCTACGCGCGGGGGTTTGAGTTTCGGCGGCAGCACACCACCCAAGACTTTACCCATCTATTTGCCCTCTATGGGGGCTATGCCAACAACGATCGGTCTCAAGGATCCCGACCTCGGCTGATGAAAGCCTTGGCCACAGGTTTGGCTCCGGCCATCCAACCGGAATCGAGACTGGTGGGATCCCCATCTGCACGGCATTTAGGGCCATCCACCGGCGGATCCGATCAGATGTTTTGCTTGGAGGTAACCCGCCTGCTCAATCCGACTGCCAGTTTGGCCACCTCAAAGGTTTATCGACGAGCCAATCAACGGCTGTTTGTCTCTGGCGACCAGCTCTCTAGTACCCTCCAGCGGATCGTCAAAACAGGTGGCAAGGTGGTGAGTGTGCGACGGGCTTGAGGGCAGGTATCTTTGGCTGAAATGCCAGTTTGAATCTGTTTGAGATTGTTTTAGATAAGGATTGCTTATGACTGCTATTACTGCTGCGGCCCGGTTAGGGGTGAGTGCTGTTGCGGAGGCCACTCCCTTCGAATTGCGGCCCAATGCCACTGAGTCTCAACTGAATATCATCATCCGGGCTGTCTATCGCCAGGTGCTCGGCAATGACTACATCTTTGGATCCGATGCTGAGGAGCTAAAAGTCGCCGAATCGCTGCTGCGCCGAGGGATCCTGACGGTGCGGGAGTTTGTCCGAACCGTGGCTAAATCGGCCGCCTATCGCCATCGTTTTTTGCACAACAATTCTCAAACTCGGGCAATAGAACTCAATTTTAAGCATCTTTTGGGTCGTGCTCCATCGGATGGCAAAGCTATTGCCCACCACCTAGATATCTATCATAGTTATGGGCATAGCGGCGAGATCGATTCCTATCTTGACAGCACAGAATATGTAGAAGCCTTTGGGGATTATACGGTGCCATTTGCGCGGGGCTTTGAGTATCGCACTGCATTTTCAACGCGAGACTTTACAAACTTATTTGCGCTCTATCGGGGCTATGCCAGTAATGATCGATCTTTGGGATCCCGGTCTAAATTGATGCAGCCCTTGGGGTTAGGCTATGCTCCCCCGATTCGACGAGTGTTCACTGCTGCTCCAGAGGCCATCTATTTAGGGCCACCGCCTGTGGGTCGAGGGGGAGAGATGTTCTGTCTCGAGCTGACCAACCTCAAAAATCCTCTGTCAGCTCTGGCGACAAGCTCCAGAGTGCGCCGATCCACCCGTCAACTGTTTGTGGCTGGGGATCAGCTCTCGGAGACGATGCAGCGGGAACTTCGCCAAGGGGCCAAGATCGTCAGCGTTCGTAAGACCTCTTGAACAGGTTGCGCTTAATCAATGACTGGCCTT
>CAZODP010000078.1:0-3545 GCA_964578595.1 uncultured bacterium | reverse complement strand
TAAAGTTTAATCTGAGCCAACCACCCCAGGATCCCTGTTGTCAGGCTGAAGTAACCTTTGGTGGCAACCCATCGGGATCCTGGTCTTTTACAATAATGATTTGACAGTGAAAGGCCATTGGGAGTTGGGGCTACCTATGTACGAGTTTAATGGTGAACAAAATCAACTCTTGAGTGATCTGGCCACGAAGATGACTTTTGTGGGGATCTTTGCCATTATTATTGGCACCTTGGATGTTTTTTGGGCACTCTACTGGTTGATCACCACCACCTGGCAAGCTGCTCTCGAAAACGGGATCCAGGCGGTGATGTATTTACTGATCGGGATTTGGGTTTTCAAGGCAGCCGGATCCTTTCGCCAAATTGTCCTGACCCAAGGGAATGATATTCAAAACCTGATGAAAGCTCTACTGGAGTTCAAGCGGCTGTTTACACTGCTTTCGAGCTTATTGGTGATTTTTTTGATCTTTGCCTTTGTCAATATCATGGCCAGGGCCTTAATGACGTTTATGTAGGATCTTGATCCCCAAAATAATCCCCAAAACCTTATGTCATTACCCGATCTGCTCACCCCTCAAACTCAGATTCATAACCTTCAATATGGGGATCCGGGCCAAAAGTACTATGCCGCTTGGTGGCTGGGGCGCATGCGCTTGAGGCAGGGAATCCCCGCTTTGATCGAGGCTCTGCAAGACACATCAGATCGAACTGAGCAGGGGGGGTATCCACTCCGGCGTAATGCAGCCCGAGCACTGGCAAAATTGGGGGATCCTAGAGGGATCCCAGAGCTGGTCAAATGCTTTAGTAGTGAAGATGGACAACTCTGTGGAGCCGCCGCCCAAGCGATCAGTGAGATTGCTCTTGATGCCGATCCCTCGGTGGATCAGCCACTGGTTGCTCAAGCGGCGGCGGCTCTCTTGGCCTGGCTCCATGACCAAAATGATCAAGATCCCCATGTTTCAGAAGCAGCACTGGAAGGGGTGATCGAGGCTCTTGGATCCCTACGGGTGGTGCAGGCTCAAGTTTGCATCGAGCGGTTTTTGAACCATGCTTCGATACGAGTACGGTGTGCCAGCCTGCGGGCGATGTTTCAGCTCACGGCGGATCCGGGCCATGCCCATCGCCTCTGTGAGTATCTCGATCACGACAATATCCACCTGCGCCGTGGGGCTTTGCTGGACTTGGGATCCTTGGGCTACTTGCCAATGGCTGTGCGGATGGCCCGTTGTGCTGTGGAGGCCAATATCAAACTGTTGGCGTTCAAGGCCCTGATGGATGCCCACTTGAGGGTGGATCCCAGCCTATCTCCAGCGGTGCATCAGGTTTTAGATCTGATCGACGCTTTGATTTAGCTCAGTCTTGGACATACTCGGTGCCTGTTACCAGAGCCAATTCCGCTTTTTGAAACTCCCGCGCCAGATAGGCCGCATGGCTGAGTTGGGAAACCACCGAAATCTCAGTTTCAAACAGAAGCACACACAATTGTTTGGCCGTCCGCCCCGTAAACATCTGCTCAGAGGTGCGATTGACTTTGCCTCGAGCTGGGATCACCTGGCCGGTGGCGGGATCCGTGGCCAGCCCCTGGTCATTGATCACCGTTGTGAAAAACTTGGCGCAGATCAACTGCTGCTCACGGTCAACAAAAATGATGAAGTAACCGGCTGGATCCAAGTCCAGATCCCGCTTGGAGAGCTGATCATCGATGTACTGAAGGGCTGGTTTGAGTTCAGACTCAGGGACGGAAGCAGATGTCGGCGAAAGAGTGGAATGAATCACAGAATCTAAAGAAGAGGACATACAGCAGTCACAAAGCTAGCAGCTTGGAACCCATCTTGACAGGATCCCAGTCCCGAAGACTGATTTCTATTTTAGGCTTAACTTTACGCTTACCACCGCAGCCTATTCTGAACCCTCTTGACAAAAGCCATGATTTTGGGATCCACTTAACCCTGATTTTGTAACCTTGAACCCATCTAACTATTTGCCCCGGTCAGCAGCTCCCAGCCGGTCAGAGCTGCAAATACCAAAAATAAACTCCCCCCGACCCAATGCACTGTCCGCTCTGAAACCCGTGCGGCCAACATCCGCCCCCCCAACACCGCCACCCCCATCATGATCCCATATCCAATCGTTGCCCCTGCCATCACACTCAGTCCGGGATGAGCCGCAGCCAGTGAGATCGTGGCAATTTGGGTTTTGTCCCCCCACTCAGCCAGGGCTGTCAAGGTAAACGCCTCAGAAAAGACCCCCCAATTCCCCCCGGATCCTGCCCCCTGAGACTCGGCCTCTGCCACGATTTTGAAGGCTTCCTCAGCCTCCTCGATCTCTTTGGTTTGAGGGGACATGGTGCGAGCCTGCCAAAGCATTTTGATTCCAAAAACCAGAAATAACCCAGACGCCAGGATCCTGACCCAAAATAGGGGTAGCAAGCCCAACACCAGTTGCCCAACCCCCACCGCCAGAAGGGTCATGCTCACCAGAGCACTCCAACTGCCCAAAAACACCCATCGCCGGGAATGGCGCATTGCCAAAACAAGGGGCAAAAAAAACGTTTTATCCCCAAACTCCGCCACCGTCACCAAAAGCAAGCTCGAGACAAAACCCGTCCACATGAGATCCTCTGCACGTCTGTGTGTCTTCATTGTGGGGGTAAAAATTGCTCTCCACACCTTGGTTTTGGGGGGAGATGCTTCTTGACTTGCCTCCCTTCCTCTGGTGTGCGATTTGCCCTATAGTTGTTTGCGTATTCGTCTCAGGTAATGCTGTGAAGAGCAACCTTATCAAAACATTGTCTATCTTTGGATCCAACCTGATTTTGGCAGGGATCCTGATGGCTCCTCCGTCCTTGGCACAGGCGATTTCACCGGAGGCAGTGGCGGCAGCGCAGTATCTGGGCTTACCAGCTATTACACCGGGATCCGGGGTCGCAGGGCCGTTTGAAGGGCCAGAGGGATCCCTGTTTTATGTCGATCAGGCGGGACGACTGACTTTTTTGTTGCCGGATTTTTCCGTCTATCTGGCCCATCTGACAAAAGCAGGATCCTTAGTCTTTGATTACGGCATGACCCCATTGGCAATGTATCAATTTGCTGGAGGTCAAGGGATTCAACTGGCCAATCCCACCCCTGAGATGAGTTTGTGGCCCTTTGTGGAACCGATGGCAGGAGTCCTACTGGTGGTTGCCACCCAATATCAGGCAGGTCTTCAGTCGGGGTCTGTGGACAGCGGCTCTCAGGTGGAAGCCATGTCAGCTATCAGTGGATCCCTACATCAGACCTCCATGAGTATTCTCGACAACATTGGCGGTAGCGGCTGCACAGAGCACTACGAGGGGGTTTATTACATCGGTTGCTGGTAATCCTAGCTTGTCTGGTCATCTGTGTTGTATTTTTGTCTACCACTTTTTGTAGGGCAAAAACTTGCCGGACATGATCACTTTGACCCGATCCCCTTTGGGATCCTCTTCTTTTTCAATGTCGAGAGTAAAGTCAATGGCACTCATGATACCGTCGCCAAATTTTTCGTGAATCACTGCTTTCATAGGCA
>CAZODP010000077.1:14062-15524 GCA_964578595.1 uncultured bacterium | reverse complement strand
CTAAGAAATCCATCCCTCGTCCCACACTCACACACTCAGTTGGAGAACTCACCATGTCTCGCTACTCCCGACGGGCTTTTGCCTTTGCTGCAGGTCTGACTGCCGCTGCCACCTTGACGACTATCCCCTTACCTGGTGTGACCCTGCCCACCCTGGCCCAGGATAGCTCGGTCAAATTGGGTGCCCTGATGCCCATGACCGGCGATTTGCAAGCCTTTGGGGAAAATTGCCTCAATGGGGTGCGCCTTGCCATCCAGCAGATCAATGCAGCCGGTGGGATCCTGGGGGGGGAGGCCGAGATTGTGGTGGGGGATACCCAAACCGCCGCCCAGCCCGCCATTGATGCCGCCAATCGTCTGGTTTCGCTGGAAGGGGTGGCAGCGATTGTGGGTGCCCTCTCCAGTGGCAATACCATCCCGGTGGCCACCAGTGTTGCCGCCCCCAATGGGATCCCGATGGTGTCTCCGGCCTCCACAGCTCCGGCAATTACAACCCTTGAAGATGAAGATTTTCTGTTTAGAACCGTGCCGTCTGATGCCTTTCAGGGGATCGCCTTGGCGGATGTGACCCGGAGTCAGGGGCTAGAAAATCTGGCCATTATCTACATCAACAACGACTATGGCCAAGGATTGAATGACAGTTTTACCGCCGCTTTTGAGGCCCAGGGGGGCACCATCACCCGCAGCTCCCCCTACGAGCCGGGACAAGCTTCTTATCGGGGGGAATTGCAACAGTTGGCCAATAGCGCGGATCCTGAGGCACTGGTATTGATTGGCTATCCCGAAAACGGTACCACCATTCTGCGTCAAGCTCTGGAAGAAGGTTTTTTTGAGAGCTTTATCTTTACCGATGGCATGCGTGCCCCCGAAGTGGCCGAACAGATTGGGGCCGATATTTTAGAAGGATCCCTTGGGGTATCCCCTCAAGCTCTGACCGACAGCAATAGTTTTGAACTTTTTGCCACGGCTTTTGAAGAGGAATATGAGGAACTGCCCCCCACCCCCTACATCGACACCGCCTACGATGCCGCCTTTGTGCTGGCCCTGGCGATCCAAAAAGCAGGCACCACCAGCGATGGATCCGCCATCCGAGCGGCTCTCAGAGAGGTGGCCAATGCTCCTGGCACTGAAATTCTGCCCGGTGAGTGGGCCAAAGCCGTAGACCTGATCGCCGCAGGAGAAGAGATTCAGTATATCGGCGCATCCGGATCGATCAATTTTGATGAAAATGGCGATGTGGCCGGAACTTTTGCCCGCTGGACTTTTCAGGGGGGAGATGTGGTGGATCTGGAGGTGTTTGAACCCCAACTCTAAGATCAGCTAACGCTAAGGTCTGAGATTCCAAAATCAACAACTGACTCTGCTGCCCCTATCACTATCCCCACTGGATCCCGCTAATCCGGTGCAAATCTGAGCCGAATCGCGGGGTGAAAATTCCCTTTGGAAGAGTAGGCTAGAGGTGC
>CAZODP010000077.1:2849-13962 GCA_964578595.1 uncultured bacterium | reverse complement strand
CTGGGGACGACTGCTCTGGGGCAGCCTGATTTTGAGGGATCCCAACCGGCTGACTCATCACCATGATCTGATCACGATGGGCCGCTTCACCTAGTCTTTGATTGTGCTGTGCGTGCTCTAGCTATGCCGCGCTTTGCCATCGCAAGAAGGGATCCGTGTCCAATCTCAGCTCAGCTCCTCTCCGCTCGCCCTTACCCTTTGAGGATCCTGTTCATGATCCGATTGATGATTCTACGGACATATCTGCCTCTGAAGATTCCACCTCTGCAGATCCAGTCCTAGAGGATCCGCCATCGCCCCAGACTCCACCGCTCCAGAGCTGGCTGCAACGGATCCGGCTCCCCTCTCTGCCCCCCGAAAATATCCTCCTGGTGTTGGCGGCCCTGATCGGGGTGGTGATCGCCCTGACGGTGGTGGTATTTAGCTGGATGCTGGCCCGGATCCGGCATTTGTTTCAGGCGGATTTGTACACACTGTTGCTGCCTTGGGGATCCTGGCTGGCTTTGTTTTTGCTCCCGGTGGTGGGGGGAGTGGGGGTGGCTGTGCTGCTCAAAATCCATCCGATCGAAAAGCGGGGGATCGCTGCGGTTCTGCAGGCGGCCACCCGACGGGGGGAACAGATTCCCTTGGCCCGGATCCCCTACAAGGTTTTGGCCACCAGTATTTCCCTCGGATCAGGAGCTTCCCTGGGGCCAGAGGGGCCGACATTAGAGATCGGGGGGATTTTGGGATCCGTTTTGGGGCAATCGCTGCGGTTTTCGCGGGAACGGATCACCCTGTTGATAGGGGCCGGAGTGGCAGCGGGCTTGGCGGCAGGCTTCAATGCACCGATTGCGGGGGTGTTTATGGCCCTGGAGCTGGTGCTGACCCGCTCGCTCTCGACGGTGGCCATCAGTGTGGTGGTGCTGGCGGCGGTGGTGGCGGCGATGGTGGCTCAGATCAGTCTGGGATCCCAGCCCGTTTTTGCCCTGTCCAGTCTGCCCCGCTTGGCGATGGTGGTGCCGGACTATGAGTGGCGCAGTTTTTTAGAATTGCCTTTTTATCTGGGCCTGGGGCTGACCGCCAGTTTGATCTCAGCCGTGATGGGCTATACCTTGCAGTGGTTCCGTCGCCTGTTTGCCGGTGGGATCCCAGGTGGGCGCTGGCTGGGGCGGATCCCGGTCTGGGGCAAGCCGATGGTGGGGGGCCTGATCTTGGGGCTGGGGGGCTTGATCCTGCCGCTGGCGTTGGGGGTGGGATACGAGACCACCGAGTCCCTGCTGCAAAATATCCCCTTTTCACTGGGACTGTTGGTGGCGTTGCTGGTGGGCAAGATCCTGCTAACGGCTGTCAGTATGGGCAGTGGCCTGATTGGCAATACCTTGGGGCCAGCGCTGTTTGTGGGGGCGGTGCTGGGATCCGCCTATCATCAGGGGCTGATGGATCTGGGCTTGCCAGCGGGGTTGCAGTTGGCTCCCCAATCCGCCTACGCCCTGGTGGGCATGGCAGCGGTCTGGGCGGGTACGATCCGAGCACCCTTGACAGCAATTTTGTTGCTTTTTGAAGTTACCCGTGAATATCGCTTGGTGTTGCCCCTGATGGCAGCGGTCGGGGTCTGTAGCTGGGTGACTCAGTATTGGCAGGCCCCCGAACTCTATCCGGCTGGGCCAGCTCGGATCCGGGCCGAGTCCCCAACCGTGGGGGATGTGATGGGGCCACTGCCTCTGGTGTTGGATCCCCAGTGGACGGTGGTGGAGGCCGCTCTCAAAATGCTGGATCAGCGCAGCTATGGGGCGGTGGTGCTGGATCAGCAGGCTCACCTGAGTGGCATTGTCACCTTGCAGGATGTGGAGATCGCCCTAGAGCAGGGATCCGAGACCCTACGGGTCAAAGACTTGGCCATCTGGCCGGTGGTGACCGCTTGGCCGGATGAACCCCTCGCCACCGCCGCCGAACGGATGACGCTGCGGGATCTACGGCAGTTGCCGGTGGTCAGCCGCCAGGATCCGGGGGTGGTGGTGGGGTTGTTGTTGCAAGACCAGATCACCTTGGCGGAGCGACTGCTGGAGACCCGTGAAACCCTGATGCCTTTCCTGACCCGCACCTGACTCTGCGCAGGATCCCTAGTGCTGAGTCTCCCCCCCAGCTATGCTAGGCCCAGATTCTCAGTCGAGTAACTTCTCAGTCATCCTAAGGCATTGCCACCATGACATTGACTCTCCCATCCCCACAGCAACCAATATCCTCCTGGCAACCTCTTGGATCCCAAAAACCGGCCCGGATCCCATTGATTTGGATCCTGGGGGGATTGACCCTTTGGCTCTGTTGCGGCTGTGGGGCGGGCAAGGCCCTGAGTGGATCCCAGGATATCCCCTTGGCTGAAGCTCCAGCCCCAGCGGAAACCTCTCTGGGTCAACGGTTGCCCTTGGTGGCCAAAGCCATCATCGGGGAGTACGAGTTTTTGTTAGAAGCGGCGGTCACCCCTCAGCAACAGTCGATGGGATTGATGTACCGGGAATCGCTGGATCCCGATCGGGGCATGGTCTTTCCCTACGATCCGCCTATCGATCGGGTGGGCTACTGGATGCTGAATGTGCCGATTTCACTGGATATTATTTTTATTGCTGATGGAGAGGTGGTTGATATCGCCGATAACGTGCCCCCCTGCACCCGTCGCCCCTCCGAGTGTCCGGTCTATGGCCCGGATCCCGGTCATCCCCCCATCAGCGCGGTGCTGGAATTGGCCGGTGGACGGGCGGTAGAAATTGGCTTGGAGCCTGGGGATCCGGTGCAGTTTGAATGGTTGGCGGATCCCTTGCCCCACGACTTTCGAGAATAAAAGTTTCGAGAACAAGGCCCTGATGGGCGATCTAGGCTCTCATCACCATCCACAGAGATTCCCATTGCCGCAACAGATCCACCCCATGAGCTGCGGACTGGGGATCCAAATCTTGGAGCAAAACCTCCCCAGCCACCGGCCCATCTCCCATCGGCAGCAACAAATCCTGCAATTGCTTGCGACTGATGGCCAACTGATGCAGCTCATTGGGCACCGGATCCCAGACCAGTCCCAGGCGGTGCATCGAGATCAGCTCCGATTCGGGTTCGAGGCAGAGTTTGCGCAGCGGGATCGACTTTTCTCCGACTTTGACCAGGCCCCATTCCACCAACAGCGGGTTGAGCTGCCACGCCGATTGCCGCACAAAGTCTGCATCAAAGGGCTGATCCAATCCAGGCTCAGGATCCGGTGAGCTATCTGGGGTGGCCCAGAGGATATTTTGGGTCTGGGCGGTGGGATCCAGTTGTTCGATCAGGGCCAATTGTTCAATCCGAGATAGGCGATGATACCGCTCATAAAAGGCCAAATTAGAGGTGGAAATAATCTGCTCAATCCGCCAATAATTGCTGTGGGGAGCCACATCCAAAAACTTCAGCCCCGCTTGGGCCAAATACTCTGGCATCTGGGCAATATCAAACGGTAAATCCTGCTGATGCAAAAAGTTATCGACGATATTTTCAACGTGTTCGTAATAGGAGCGATTGCCTTTGGCATGACCGTGAAACATCGCCGCCTCGGGCAGGGCTGAGGCCAAAAAGGTTTTGATAAACTCAATCTGCTGCTCTTGATTTAAGGCTTGGATCCCCAACATCTCTAAGGCTCTGCGGATCCGGTAGACTATCATCCGACCGGCTCGGTTGTAGATCATGATCCCCAAAATGCCGTCGGGGGCCAGACGAGTGGCCAGATTTTTGAGGGCTTGGGCGGGATCAGCGGTGTGGTGCAGCACCCCGTAGGCGGAGATCAGATCAAACGTGCCCGCCGGGATCGAGTCCGGATCCATCAAGTCCCCCACCTGCACAGAAGCATAAGCCAGAGCTTGCTGCCGGATCCGGTCACGGGCGATCTCGATGGACTTGTGGCTGAGATCAAAGCCAACGATTTTGCTGAGGCCAGGATTGGTGGCCACCACCTGATGCAGCTCCCACCCGGTGCCACAGCCGGCCACTAGAGCGGTTTTGTCGTCAGGTTTAACCAGCTTGCGACTGCGGGCATACTGCCCCATGACATAGCTGCAATGACTGCTAAAGGCCCTGACCGGCTCTGTGATTGGCACCGGGGGGTAGGGAAACGCCTCGTATTGAGCTTGGACAGCCTGAGTGATCGGATCAGACATGACTAGGGATCCTGTAACAGAACAAAAAAGCAGCAGCTTGAGCCTGTACCGCTGAGTTCTATCATTCCCTAAATCCTGAACCGTGCCCAAACAATTTTTGGGGGCTGGCGGTTGGGGGATGTCTTGTGAGGGACTAGGGATTAAGGGAGAGCATCGGGCTTGAGGCCGTGGCGACCGGATTCGGCATATTCTTTGTACTGCTCCACAAACATCGTTCTGATATCGGCTTCTGAGAGCTGGATCCCGCTGATTTCGGCTCGGGCAATTGCTTTCATCACCTCGATATAGGCCAATCCTATGGAAAGGGTCAGGGTTGCCGCCGTGGTGGACTGGATAATGCCGCCTGCTAAGGATCCCACCCCTGGAATCAGCTTGAGTAGATTAGAGACCACCGTCCGCCCTGCCACCACCGCCCCACCGATCCCCGCCAACGCTCCCAGTAGAGAAACATACATCGATGGGTTAGACGAGTAGCCAAAAATAAAGCTGACATTGGCGATCATGCCCACCTGGGCTGTGATCAACAGCGGCGCATCCGCAAACGGGATCGGCACCGCCCCAATAAATCCAGCACTGGCCACATAGCCAGACACATACTTGTAGGCCGCCTGAGCCTTGAGATCCACCCGCAACAGTTGTTGTTTGACAAAGGCCAGTTGGGCCACCTCTGGCAATAGATCCAGCGTCACCCCAATCAAGCGATCCAACCCATGGGCCGGCAGGGTGATGGTGCTGGTGATCGGCTTGGGTAGGGCCAAAACAGGGATGATGTTGCGCACCGGCAAATTGAGATGCTCTAGCTGCTGCAAAAACGGGCTGGGCCGATCATCAAGATACTGAGTCAAAATTAAAATCACCGGGATCCCTTTGACATCCAGTGACCTGAGCCACTCCAATTCCGTCTCTTCGATCCGTTGGGCCTCGTGATGAAGGCAGTACCAGATGATATGGATATGCTGTTCAGGATCCTTGTAGCGCAACTCATCAATACACTGAGCCACCTCCAGCCGCACCGCTTGATTTTGCTGCCCCGATAGCTCCATGCCAGGGGTGTCATAGATGGTGATTGGGCATTTGGGCTTGGTGTACTGGCGAATGTGCTGAGTCACGGGCCTGCCCACCCCTGTGGTGGCCAATTCATCTTTGAACACAGCATTGACCAGGGTGCTTTTGCCCACGCCTGTTTTGCCGATGACCATAACATTACAGTGGCCCATTTCTGCCTCGGCTTCGAGCAGGGTGGATTGAAAAAGCTGGGTCAGGCCATCGACTGAGATATCTTGCTGCCCCAGTTGGCTGGCAACCATCTGCTGGGTTAGCTGGATCAATCGCTGCAATGGCGAAACAGGCCCGGGCATAGATGAGATCCCCAATGTGGCCTCTTCACGATAGCCTTACGAGAGCTTGACCAGAGGTCTTGAGATCCGAGTAGTTTGAGTGGATCTCTCAACTCACCGGATCCAGATCCTTGGGCATCTCTCGTTCCAATCGCCGCAACTGGATCCCCATCGCCACCAGCACCACCCCCACCATGACCCCATCCACTAGGCTGAGGCTGTAATAGACCCCATTCAGCCCAGACCAACGAGACAAAAGCAACAAAATCGGGGCAAACAAAATCGCCTGCCGCAGCGCAATCATCAACCCTGCCATCCGGCCATTGCCAATGGATTGAAACAGGGTGATACCACAGAAAATAATCGGCAGCACCGGCAGCAGCAGCGTCAGGATCCGAAAGTTCCACAGATCCTGGGCTGTCAAGGCCATCTCTGGCAATAGCCAGCGTAGGGGGATTTGAGGAATCCACTGAAAGGGGATCCAGATCAAAAACATCAACAACGTGCCACTGATGCCAAACACCCACAATGACCGCCGCATCCGCCGAAAGTCATTGGCCCCAAAATTGATCCCCAACACCGGTTGTAACGCCTGCGAAAACCCAAACACCGGGATCACCGCCAGCATCAGGATCCGTAAACTCGCCCCCGCAAAAGCCATATCTCGGTCGCTGCCATAGTGAGCAATGGTCTGGTAAACCAACGTCTGCTCCACCAACGTCATCACCTGCAATAGCATCGCTGAGGATCCGACCCCCAAGATCTCTGGCATCAGGGCCGGCACCAAGCGGATCCGAAAGTCCTGCATGGGCAATGAACTCTGCCCCGAAAAAAAATACCAAAAGTTGAGAGCGGCATAGACCGCCATCGCCGCCACCGTGCCCAGGGCCGCCCCCTCCACCCCCCAGCCCCACCAGGCCACAAAAATGCCATTGCAGGCGATATTGGCTACCACCGTCAAAGCGGAAAAGGTCATGGCCTGCCGCATTCTGCCCTCCGCCCGGATCAGCATATTGGTGGCCACCCCCATCGTAAAAAAGACGGATCCCACCATCAGCACCCGCAAATAGGCCACCCCGTAGGCGGCAATCTCGCCCCTACCCCCCATAAACCGTACCGCTGGCTCCGCCGTCACATAGCCCAAAATGCTCATGATCAGGCTGCCCACCAGCACCATCGCCACCAGATTGCCCAAGATTTGTCGCTGGGTTGCTTCATCGCCTGAGCCAATCGACCGACTGAGCAGGGATCCCGACCCAATCCCAATCAAGCCCGCAATGCTGGTCCACAGGATCCCCAGCGGGAAGGTCAGTGCCACCGCCGCCAAGGCCGTCTCCCCCACCCATTGCCCCACAAAAAGGGCATCCACAAAGTTTTTGAGGCCCACCGTCAGCATCCCCAAAATTCCCGGGATCGCCAGCCTCAACACCAATCGCCAAGGATCCTCCGTCCGGATGGCATGGCGTACTTGCAGCCGAGGATCCACCCCCTTGGGGATCAACTGCGAAGACTGGGCTGGGTCAGACAGCGAAACAGACATGGTGAACCTTCAAATCAATCTTCAAATCAACTTTCAAATCAAAACGTTAAGTCACAAAAGCTAAGGATCCTGGGCTGCGCCAGCGGCTTCGAGGGCATCGATCAGAGCCTGAATGATCCAGGCATAGCTCTGGTCACGGGGCTGTTCGAGCCGAAACTTACCGGAGCGTTCCATCCGCACAAAACCATGCAGCGTTGACAACAAAAACCGTGCCCCATGCACCACCGCATCCCCCTGCAACCCAAACGGCCTCAGTCGGTCATCATAAAAAGACATCCAATCCTCAATCACCGGCTTGTAATTGAGGTCGGCTGGATCAAAGCTGACACTGGACAGCACCCAATACAGGGCGGCATGGGCATGGGCAAACTCTCGATAGGCATGGGCCAACGCCCGCACCTGCTCCTGTCGGTCAGCTATCCCCTCGGTGCAGAGCCGCAGATGAGTCATCAATCGCCGTAACCCCTCTAGGGCCACCGCTTGCTTCAGATCCCCATTGCCGTCCACATGGTTGTAAAGCGAAGGCGGCTGGATCCCTAACTCCCGAGCCACGCGGTTGATCCCTAAGCTCTCTTCTCCCTCCTCTTGGAGGCAGGTGATGGCAGCTTCTACCACATCTTGGCGAGTGAGACAGGCCCCTTTACGACGTGGCATGGCGGTGGATGACCTGGCGAAGGTTAATAATCAAACTAATTATCTTAGTTATACTCTACCCCAAAGTGGGGGGTTGGGATCCAGCCCGACCCTTTTTGAAGACCCTCTCTGGGCATGGAAAATCTTGAGTAAAGCCGTCAGTAGGACTAGGCTGGTGCGAAATAGGGTTTCAGCAGCGGCAGCAGCAGCGAAATCAAGCGCCAATGGGGGCCAATGTCCTGAATTTTCGGGGATCCAAGAAGAGATCCAAGCGATATAAACGGCTGAATCTACCGATTGAATCTAGGATCTGACTTTTTGCCGCCACTCGGATCCGTCTACTATGATAGGGGTAGCGGAGACGCATGTTTCCGTTCACTCCTCACACCATCTGCCGCCTGACGTGACGTTGGGCGGTTTTTTTGGCTCTTTATTTTTGATTTTGTGGGTGTTTGGGGGTGAGATCAATAACCTAAAATGACCTGGGTATAGGACCTGAATAGATAGTGACTCAGGACTGGGTCGCCTCAAAAAAAGCCGCCTCAAAAAACCGGATCCCTCAGGCTAGAAATGGCTTAGGGGCAGACCGTTGAGCAGGGGATTGGGCTAGACAGCGTTGGAGGGTGGCCCGTAATTCCTGCTCCAAAAAGGGCTTGGTCAAATAGTCAACGGCTCCCAATTGTTGGGCCAGTTGCCGATGTTTGGAGCTGCCTCTGGAGGTCAGCATGATCACAGGCACCTGCAGTTGCGCTTGACGGCAGGCACTCAAAAATTCAAACCCATTCATCTGGGGCATCTCGATATCGCAAATCACGGCCCCCACCTGGGGATCCCGGCGCAAAAAGTCGAGGGCTTCTTGACCGTCGCGGGCCTGGGTGACTCGATAGCCCGCTTTGCGGAGGCTGCTGGTCAGGGTCTGGCGCATCGTAGGAGAGTCATCGGCGATCAAAATCGTGGGACGATCTGACTGGGCCAGTCGCAGCCGGACGGAGGTGGCGGATCCCTTACCACTGGCCAATAGGACTGCCGCCGGGTCTAAAACAGGCACCAGACGACCATCTCCCAAGACACTACAGCCGTACAAATAGGGGGGCGGGGTCAGGGCGCGACTGGGGGGCTTGATCACCAACTCTTGCTCCCGCAGTAGGCCATCCACCTGCAGAGCCACCACCTCGGATCCTCGTCTGACCAAAACCAGGGGTGGGGCTGTCTGATCCGGTAGGGTCAGGGCCGCAATCGGATCCCGACTGTCCACCAGCACAGGATAATGGTAGGGCAAGATCTGGCTCAGGGGATAGACCGGGATCCGTTGTCCTTGCCAGAGATAGCTGCGAGAGAGGGCTGCCGGGTCTGGGGTAGAGGTGGGATCCGTTTCATCTATTTCAATCAAGGCTTGGACAGGAGCCGCCACCACCGCCACCACATCGTCGATGGGAAAGGCCAGCAATCCGGCTTCGGTGACCATGATCAATAGGCGGGCCACGGTCAAGGTCAGGGGTAAGCGGATGGTAAAGGTGGTGCCTCGTTGGGGCTGAGAGTCCACTTCGATCAAGCCTTTGAGCTTTTGTACTTGTAGGCGCACCACATCCAGGCCCACCCCGCGCCCTGAGATATCTGTCACCTGGCTAGCGGTGGAAAACCCCGGGCTAAAGAGCAGCTCATAGGCTTGTTGGGGGGTGAAGGTTTTGGCCTCCTCTGGGGTGATCAGCCCCTGCCGGATCCCTTTGTCGATCACTTTTTCTAGCGGGATGCCGTTGCCATCGTCGCGGATCTGGATACAGGTCTGGTTGCCCTGGTAGTAGGCCCGGATCTCAATGGTGCCGCTGGGGGATTTGCCGATTGCGGTTCGTTGATCGGGGAGTTCAATACCGTGATCAAGGCTATTGCGGATCAGGTGAACCAGCGGATCGTAGAGCTTTTCGAGGATCCCTTTGTCGATCAGGGTATCGGCTCCGGCCACCACCAGATTGGCGGACTTATGCAGTTGACTGGCCAGATCCCGCACCATGCGAGGAAAGCGTTGCACCAAATCTTTGAGGGGCAACATCCGCGCCCAGATCAGGTCATCGCGCACTTGCTTGAGGGTTTGGCGGTGGCGTTTGAGGGTCTGCTGCGATTGCTGCGTAAAGTGGCTCATGTCCAAGAAGGCTTCTTCCAGTTGCAGCATTTCTTCGACGGCCTCTTGCATCAGGGTGTGCATTCGGCTGTAGCGATCCAGTTGCAGGGGATCAAATTGCTGATCCAAGCTGGATCCCTGACTACGCTGCGACTGTAGGGTCAAGGCGTCCAAGGCATCCTGAAATGAGCGCGAAAACCGTTCAAACTGCTGGGCCCGTTGCTGGGTGGCTCGCAGGATCGCGGTCAGAGCGTCATTGTGCAAAAACAAGCTGTTTTCTTGGGTGACCAGTTCGCCGATGCGGTTGTTGATCCGCTCCAATCGAGACAGATCCACCCGTACCACCTGTTGGGGCAACACCGGCACCACCGGATCCTGAAGGGGCATGGCCGCAGCTAACTCAGGCTGGGGATCCTCGCTTGCCAATTGATTCACATCCATGCTGGGGGCCGTGGTGGGCTGAGGATCCTGAGGTTGAGCGGGGAGCGCCATCAGCTCGAGATCTGGGCAGTAGGCCAACAGGTCAGGTAGAACCTGGACTTGAGCCAGTTCGCCGTGATTCAGGGCTGTTTGGGCCAGTTGTAGGTTGGCCACCGCCAATTGGGCAATGGAGACAGCGGCATCAGGATCCGTTTGCAGGGCAGCTTGGATCGCTTGACCGATCTGGGCCAGCGGGATCCAGCTCACCATCTCTCCGAGGGTGATCAGCAGTTCCGCCTGGGATCCGAGGCTGGCGGCCACATCGGCAGGAGCGGGACTCTGGCTGAGCATCTGTTGCCATTCAGGGATCAGGGGGGCGATTTCTGACTCAAACAAAGCCTGGATCACCTCGGATCCCAATTGAGAGGGCAGGTCCTCCTCGGCTGATGGGGTGCTCCCCAGTCGTTGCTCCAACTGGGCAAAAACCTCTGCCGCCTGCTCGATGGTCTGCTCTGGGAGATAAAAACCCTGCTGAATCTGCTGTAACAGCGGCATCCGGAGGCTATCAAAGGCCCCCAACAGTAAATCTTCAAGCTGGGGATCCACCTCTGGCTGCTGGCGATAGAGCACCTGAAAGACGTTTTCCAGTTGATGAGCCACCGTTTTGATCTCCGGCAGATCCACCAGTGCCGCCCCGCCTTTGATGGAGTGGGCCGCCCGCATCAGGGTTTGGAACTGTTCGGGGCTAAAGTCCTGCTGTCGCAACTCCAGTAAACCTGCTTCGATAGTGGCCAACAGATCCCGTGCCTCTTGAGTAAAAATCTCGTAGGTGACCGGATCCACATCCAGCCGTCGCTGAGTCGGATCCTCTGGCGGTGATTGCAGTGATTGTTGCGGCAGGGGTTCAGATCCA
>CAZODP010000077.1:0-2749 GCA_964578595.1 uncultured bacterium | reverse complement strand
GCCGAAAAATCTAATCCCATTTCAGCTTCAGACTCTGGCCCATTGTCGGGTTCTGATTCTGATGCCCAGACCAGCAGATCCTCCATCGCCAGTGTTTCAATCGGCTGTGTCTCAGCGGCTGGATCCAAGGGTAGTTCTTGAGCATCTAGGGAGCCAAACAGGGACTCCAACTCAGCCAAACTCTCTTCTGAAGGATGATTGAGATTGACCCAGGCCAATAACGCCTCAGAGGCGGATCCACCGGAGTCTCGATCTCCCAATAGCACTTGGGCCTGAGCGGCTCTCAGATCCACCAGAGCCTGTTGCAAAAGAGGTAACCATTGCTCGCTATCGAGGTGCTGTCGCAAAGCCAAGCCAATGGTTTGGGTCAGAGCCGTAAACCCAGGTAACCCAGACATCTCCCCAATTGCGCTGAGCAATTCCAACTGTGCCCGCCATTCCCCCACCACGGGATAGGCCGCCGGATCCGCTGTCACCTGCTCTAAATGGGCAATGCCGCTCTCCACCTCCTGCTCAAATAGGGTTTGAACGATATCCACCCCCAACTCCGCCGCAGAGGGCACATGACCAGGATCCCGATTAATTTTGAGGCGTTGATTTAGCTCCGTAAAAGTCTCAGTTGCTCCTGCGGCTTCACACTGATGGGATCCCGTCTGGATCTGGTTCAGCAACGGATTTCGCAGATGGTCGAAGGCCCGCAATAATAATGTTTCTAGCTCTGAATCGACCTGGACGCTGCTATCAAACAAAGCTCGAAAAACAGACTCTAGCCGGTGGGCAATGGCTGCGATCTCTCGCCAATCAAAGCTGGCTGCTCCCCCCTTGAGGCTGTGGCTGGCCCGCATCAAATTGTGGATCCGCCCCGGATTAACCTCCTGTCGTAGAGCCAAAATCTCGGCCTCCAACACTGCCAGATGATCCAGTGCCTCTTGGCAAAACATCTGCTGAGCCTGAGCAAAAATATCCGGATCCAGTGCCATTGAATTGTCCTCAGGGTAAAGATCATCGAGTTGATATTTCAAGACTTAAATCAGGATCCTTGGGGCTTTTTTCTGGGGTGATATCTTCATAAATATCGCTTAACTCCAGGGTGATATCCAAACTGGCAAGAGTAAAGGATCCCTGGGTATGGGTTTGTAAGAGCCAGCCCTGGGCTTGGCGATGAAAGTGCTCGATTCGCTGGGACTGAGTATTGACCAATAGATAATCTTCCAGGGTTTCTAGGGTTTGGTAATCATTAAACTTGTTCCCCCGATCAAAAGCCTCCGTGCCATCTGACAACACCTCAACGATCAGTTTGGGAAATCGCTTGTAAGTGGAGGTTTCTTGATCGCGGGGATCGCAAGTGACCAGTAGATCGGGATAGTAAAAACAGTTTTTGGCCTCGATCCGGGCTTTGATATCTGTGAAGAAGACAACGCACCCGGATCCCCGTAGCTGGGTTTTCAGCACAATAAAACAGTTGCCAGCAATCAGGTTGTGGATATCCGTGGTTCCAGCCATTGCCAGCAACTCTCCGTTGATATACTCGTGCTTGCTGTCGCTTTTGGCCTCACGCTCAAGGTAAGTTTCTGGAGAAAGTAGGGTTTTGGCGCTGGCATTCATGATCACCTCTTTTGATCGGTTTTGATTCGGTCAGGATGGGATCCCAGGCTGCTAGCCCCGCAAGGCCGGGATCCGTTCGGGTCTGGCCTCGGATCCGTTGTGGCTGGTGTCGGGGGTGGGATCGGCGTTGACTTTGAACTGGGCCACGCTGACCTCCAATTCTTGGGCCAGTTTGAGCAGTTGTTCAAAGGATTGGGCCACCGTTACCGATTGAGCTGAGGTTTGTTTGGCGATGGTGGTCACCTCCTGGATGGTCTGGCCCACCACTGCGGAGGTTTCAGATTGGGAGGCGGCGGCGGTGGCAATATCCTGCACCAAAAAGCTGATTTTTTCGGTGACAAGGGCGATCTGACTGAGCTGCTGCCGGGCGGCTTCCACCAATTCGGTACCCACCACCACTTGATCGGTGCCGGTTTCCATGGCGGAGACCACCTCGTTGGTTTCCCGCTGGATCGCATCCACCAATTGCTCGATCTCACTGGTGGCGGCACTGGACTGTTGGGCCAGCGAGCGCACTTCTTCGGCCACCACCGCAAAGCCTTTGCCCTGTTCACCAGCCCGGGAGGCTTCGATGGAGGCATTGAGAGAGAGCAGGTTGGTCTGGGCAGCAAAATTGTTGATCAGGCTGACCACCCGCGAGATTTTTTGGGAGGTTTCCCCCAATCGCTTCACTTTTTTGGTGGTTTCGGCAACAGTCTCTCGGATCCCTAAAATGCCGTTGACGGTGCGGTTCATGGCGGTATCCCCGGCTTTGACCACCTGATTGGCTTGCTCCACCTGAGCTTGGGCCTCTTGGGCACGGCGGGACACCGATTGGATCGAGTCCACCATCACCTGGATCTGTCCCAGGGCTTGGGTTAGCGATTCGGCTTGGGTGGTGGCATCTGTTGACAGGATCCGGATGGCATCCTCGCTGCCGCTGGCGGTCTGGTTCACCTGTTGGGCCGCCCCCTGCACCTGCAAGACAATATCCCGCAGGTTACTGATGATCGAGTTGTAGGAGTCGGCAATGGTGCCGATTTCGTCTGGGGTCACCCGCGCCCGGATCCGCAGATCCCCTTCAGACACAGGATCCACCTCCATCAGCAGTTCCATGGCTCGTTGTTGCAGGGTTTCTTTGGCTTGCCGTTGCTGTTGTTCGCTG